>JABTUZ010000002.1:1040000-1410425 GCA_015075105.1 Leptospiraceae bacterium
CATTGTAGGGAACGGTGACATTGTAGGGAACGGCGACATTGTAGGGAACGGCGACATTGTAGGGAACGGCGACATTGTAAGGAATGGTGACATTGTAAGGAATGGTGACATTGTAGGGAACGGTGATGTTGTAGGGAACGGTGATGTTGTAAGGAACGATGATATTGTAAGGAACGGTGATGTTGTAGGGAACGGTGATGTTGTAGGGAATGGTGATGTTGTAAGGAACGGTGATGTTGTAAGGAACGGTGATGTTGTAAGGAACGGTGATGTTGTAAGGAACGGTTTGAAACCGTTCCCTACGGGTACGGGTCATAGTTTGTCGGAAATCATTCGCGGATTCAAAACATTTTCATCCAAACGAATAAATGGAACAAAACCGATAGAACAATTCAAATGGCAAAAATCCTATTATGACCGGATCGTACGAAATGAAGTTGAATTGAACCGGATTCGCGAATATATAAAAAACAATACGATGAATTGGGGATTGGACAATGTTATTGTAGGGAACAGTTTTATGGGGGACATATAAATGGAGAAAATTAAATTTGAGAAGATCAATTTTAGAGTTCAGGATTTAATTGAAATTTTGAAAAAATTTCCACAAGACCTACCTGTCTTGACAAGTGGATATGAAACAGGGTTTGAGAATTTTTATAGTCCTAAAATTATCAAAGTTATGCATTTCCCTGAAAATAAATACTGGGATGGAGAATTTCAACCTACAGAAAATGAAGACTCCGAAGGAATAGATGTTGTTGTAATTGAAAGATTGGTAAGGGATAATGTCTGAACCGGTATTTGTGGGTTAATCGGATTTACAGGATTAAATTTTTTCAAAATGAAAAACGAAATTGAAGAGATAATATTGTGCAAAACAAGATTGAAATACCGAAAGTTATTATATGTGAAATTATACTTTAAAAATTCAAAGAGTTATCGATATAAATGAAAGTCCTACTTGATACAAAGGCTACTCGAGTTAGGAATCATTTCTGGTGCGGAAAACGAATTGCGTGGATTGAAGCAAATTACAAAAGAACAGTTTAAATTAATTTTAAAGGAAACGGAAACAAATGAAAGTCTTGTTGTCGATTAAGCCAGAGTTTGCGAGGGTGTAGGAAATTTTGTGTAAAATCCTTTTCCGTTTAAATTTCCATTCTCCCTTCAAAATTTATTGCAAACTGATTAATCGCAGCACCCCAATCCCGGATAGGCATGGTCCATTTTTTTGATGCATTCTGCAGAGCCAGATACAACAGTTTTTTTGCCGCATCATCATTGGGAAATGAAGCCCGGTTTTTGATCACTTTTCGAAGCGTCATATTCAAAGACTCGATTGCATTGGTTGTGTAAATTACTTTTCTGATTTCTGCCGGATAGGCAAGAAAAGGAATTATCTCATTCCATCTGTTTTCCCAGGATTTTGAAATCATCGGATATTTTGAATCCCATTTTTTAGAAAATTCCTGAAGTTTTAATTTTGCTTCCTCAACGTTCACTGCACGATAGATTTTTTTCAAGTCAGATGAAAGCTCTTTTCGATTTTTAAAGGAAACATACTTCAGAGAATTTCTGACCATATGAACGATACAAAGCTGAACTTCGGCATTTGGATAAATAGTTTTAATCGCTTCCGGAAAACCGGTAAGTCCATCAACACAGGCAATCAATATATCCTGCAACCCACGGTTTTTTAGTTCAGTCAGGATTTGGAGCCAGAACTTGGATCCTTCATTTTCTTCAATCCAGAAGCCCAAAACCTCTTTTAAACCGTTCATATTGACGCCGATAGCCATATGAACAGCCTTGTTTTTGACCTGACCATCGTCTCTAATTTTGACCCTCAATGCATCAAGATAAATAATCGGATAGATTGAATCAATAGGTCTGGTCTGCCATTTTACTACTTCTTCGATTACACCATCTGTTACTGTGGAGATCAGATCAGGAGAAACTTCAACCTGATAGATTTCCTGAAGATGAGCCTGGATGTCGCGTGTCGTCATTCCTCGCGCATACATAGAAATTATTTTATCATCAAATCCATTCCAATGGGTCTGGTTTTTCTTGATTATCTTCGGTTCAAATTCGGAATTCCGGTCTCTGGGAACGTCGATTTCCAGGTTTCCAAAATCGCCCTTGATAGTCTTTTTCGAAAAACCATTGCGGGAATTGCCGGCACCATTTTGCCGAGAATGTTTTTCATAACCCAATTCATGGGTCAGTTCCTGCCGCATAGCCTTCTCGACTATAGCTTTGGTTAATTCTTTCAGAAGACCATTTTCACCGATCAATTCTTCAGGATTTTTGTATTCCTTGATCAACTCTTCAAGGAGCTCGTCTTTTCTGGATTTTGTTTTTGCCATATTCTTTACCCTCTTTTATTTTCGGAGTAAAAGATATTTACACAAAATTAATTACACCTTCTTAAAGTCAAGATATGAACGAAACGATGTTATCATTCTTCTATAAGTATATAATCCTTATTGGTTTCGTAGTCTACTCGATAACTCATGGAACTTATTTTTTATTCTTTAAAAATCAGGTTATCTCTGATAAAACTGCTGATTGGGGAAACTTCGGTGACTTCATTGATTGCAGTTGAATATCATTTGCAGGTTAACAATACTATGTATAAAGCTGATGCTGAATGGATACAAATTTTGACTACAATTTGTTCACTCTTCAATCATTTAAATCAGAATTTAATTGAACTAAAAAACTTCGTTCCTGATTCAAAAATACCAGACTACTACAGGTTGAAATATGAAACGATAAATACCCTTCTGAACAAGTTTGGATATGTCCACGAATGGAAATCAGATTGAACATGAAACCCAAATCCTACCAAATCCGAAACAGCACTGCTGAATTTTTAATTTTCACTTCTCAAGCTGGGGAGAGCACAATTGAGGTCATGGTTAAAGATGAAACTGTCTGGCTAACACAGAAAATGATTGCTGCACTTTTTGAAGTAGAGGTGAACACAATCAATTATCATCTTAAAGAAATTTATAAAAGTGGTGAATTGCTCTAAACCGGAACTATTCGAAATTTTCGAATAGTTCAAACTGAAGGCAAAAGAGAGGGAATCGTGACGACTGTGCAAAAACGTTGGGAAATAGTTTTCAGGAAGTTATATACCAGAGAGCATTGGAAATAGAAATGAAATTAGCCGGGATTTCATTCAGAAGAGAATTTGAAATGCCGATTTTTTAACTTGACTTTTGGGGTCAAAAGTGGCTTAATTGAAATGTGGAAGAAATAGAAATAGATTTGGTGGGAGAACTCGGGGCTTCGGAAGCTGGTTCTCCACAAATTCTGACATTGTACATTCCAAGTGTTGATAAATACGGTGCTGATATAGCGAATCAGGATAAATGGGTAGAAGAAGCCGGAATTTTACTTTCCAATATAGGTGGTGGAGTGACTATAAACCCGCCATCAAGAGGTGGATGGAAGTCAAATACCGGTGAAATTATTTGGGATAACACGATTATCCTCTATTCATATATTAAGGCAGAGGATCTGATTCAGAATATAACAAATCTTAAAAAATTTTTGCTCAGACTGGAAAGAGAAACAAACCAAGGTGAGGTTGCCTGTCAATTTGATGGGGTGTTTTATAAAATCATAGATTATGACCAAGAGGTATAGAGTATGAGAATTAAAGTGAATGATTCGAAAAAAGCAACCAAGATTAAGCAAACTACTGTAGAAAAGAAATATTCTCACGAAGAATTTTCCAAGGGAATTGGCGCGAGTGAATTCAGAGAATTAAAAATAGAACATTTAGAACCTCTTACACTTTCAGGAATTTTTCATTCGGCAATAAAAAATCTTAAATCAACTGGAGGCAGACCCGGAAGAATCGGTGATACATATAGAAAGAAGATCCCAATTTCAGATGGCGAGTGGAAAGAGCTTGAGTCCCTTTCGGTTGTGTTGCATAATTTAGGAGTGAATGTTTCTACTGGCCAAGTTGCGGGACTACTCATCGAAAAATCTTTAGAGCAAATCAAGCCTTCTGTTGACGCGATAAATGCAGAGTATAGCCAGTTAGTCCAAGCAGCGGCAAATGCAAAAACCGGAATGGAAGGTTTAGAACCAATAGCCAATATACTCAAAAACGAGTTATTGTATAAAAGATTAGCTGAACTCATTCCGGGTTTAAGTTTATTCAAGGTTGAGAAGCATGTCGCGAAATGAAACCCGATTAAAAAAATTAGAAGATATAGCTAAATCGGAGTGTATTCTTATTAGATATCTGGATCGGATCATAGAAAAAGAATGGAACGGTTTATATTTACGTTTACCTGCTTCAGGAGCTGCAATAGCGATTCGATCTGACCTTACATTACCCCATAAAGTTTGGATTTTAAACGGTTTACCAATAAGAAGTTTAAAGGAGTTATTCAATGAGTATAATCAACCGAGATGTATTTTTGTTATCGCCTAAAAAACCGCTTTTTGACTGGTCAAATAAAATTTTCCCTGATGATCCGATAAAGTTCGACAGGAAACCGTTTGATCACGATGAAGCACATGCCTATTTGATTCCGGAATTGGATAGTCCTAAAGATTTCAAAAAATGGATACAGAAGAATTATCGTCAATTTTTTGAAGAGCAGTTGTTCGGATGGTGTACTGATGAAACTCTCTGGCCAAGGAAACTGACTTTTAAAATGTTTCAGGATTGGTTTGATATTTCTTATCAGTCGATGGTATTTGATACCATCCCTGATGAACCGGTTGAATATGACTGATAATAAACTCGCCGAATCTGAAATCGAAAGCTTTGCAATTGAAACTCTTCAGGGATTGGGCTGGAAGTATGTTCATGGTCTTTCGATTGCACCCGGGGCAGAGGAAGCTCTGAGAGAAAGTTTTTCCGATGTAATTCTTGTTTCACGGCTACGAAAAATTGTATCAAAATTGAATCCTTCTATTCCGCATGACGCACAGGAACAGGCGATTCAAAAAGTGCTACGGATCAATTCTCCGGATATGCTGCACAACAATGAGGAATTTCACAGGCAATTGATTGAGAAGGTGAAGATTCCTTATCAGGAGAACGGATACGAAAGAAGTCATGAAGTGGCTCTGGTTGATTTTGAAAATCCAGAGAATAATGATTTTCTCGTAGTGAATCAATTTACTGTCACCCAGAATAACCAGACAAAGCGTCCGGATGTTTTGCTTTACCGGAAAGATCGTTCTTTCACTCAATAATCCAACGGTTGTAGTGATCACAGACCGCAATGACCTGGACGATCAATTGTTTGAAACATTTGCTTCCTCAAAGCAGTTACTCAGGCAGGAACCTGTTCAGGCAAATGACAGGGATCATCTAAAGGATCTTTTGAAAGTTACGTCAGGCGGAATTGTATTTACAACGATTCAGAAGTTTATGCCGGAAACCGGAAGATCCGAATACGACAAACTTTCAGATAGAACAAATATTGTAGTGATCGCTGATGAAGCACACAGAACCCAATATGGATTTGAAGCAAAGTTCATAGACGAGAAAGATTCAGATACCAAGGAAGTTATCGGAAAGCGTATTGCTTACGGTTTTGCGAAGTATATGAGGGATGCCCTGCCAAACGCGACCTATATCGGATTTACAGGAACTCCGATTGAAAACACTGATGTAAACACTCCGCAGGTTTTTGGAAATTATGTAGATATATATGATATAGCACAATCTGTAAATGATGGTGCAACGGTTAAGATTTATTATGAAAGCCGTCTTGCAAAAGTGAACATTGATCCTGAAGGGAAAAAATTAATCGAAGAGTTTGATAAAGAACTTGAAGAGGAAGAGGATGTAAGGGCGTATCGCGATACGCCCCAACAGGCAAAAGCAAAGTGGACTAAACTTGAAGCAATTATCGGAAGTGAAAACAGGATTAGAAATATTGCAAAAGATATAGTGGCTCATTTTGAATCCAGGCAGGAAGTGTTTTCCGGGAAAGGAATGATTGTAGCCATGAGCCGAAGGATTGCCGTTTTACTTTATCAGGAGATTACAGGGCTTCGACCGGATTGGCACAGTGATGATTTAAAAAAAGGCGTGATCAAAGTAGTTATGACATCAAGCAGTTCTGATGCTTTGGAAATACAGAAATATTATACAACTAAAGGTGATAGAAAAGATTTATCGGAAAGAATGAAAGATCCTTCTGATCCTTTGAAACTTGTGATAGTAAGGGATATGTGGCTTACTGGTTTCGATATTCCGTCACTCCATACTATGTATATTGATAAACCGATGAAAGGGCACAATCTTATGCAGGCTATCGCAAGGGTGAATCGTGTTTTTCAGGATAAACCCGGAGGACTGATTGTCGATTATCTTGGAATCGGGACAGATTTAAAAAAGGCATTGTCTTTTTATTCAGAATCGGGCGGAAAGGGCGACCCTACAAATAATTTAGAAAAAGCAATTGAGCTGATGCTTGAAAAACTGGAAATAGTGAAACAGATGTTTTCAGAACGTGCGTCACGCGATACTAGTCCTGTTCTTAAAGCAGCTTCTTCAGCTAAAATTGTAAAATTTCCTAATTCCCCAAAAGCATACTCCTATTTTGATTACTCACATTTTTTTACTGGAACTACAAGAGAAAAATTGTCCATTATCCTGATGGCAGAAGAGCATATACTCGGGCTGAATGACGGGAAGAACCGTTTTTCCAAAGAAGTGAATTATTTGAGTCAGGCATTTGCTTTGTCTATACCTCATGAAAAAGCAATGGAAATCAAAGAAGAAGTTGCGTTCTTTCAGGCTGTAAGAGCCCGTCTTATTAAATTTGAAAGAACAGGGAATGGTAACGGTAAGTCCGGAATTGAAATTGAAACCACTATTAAACAGATAATTGACAAATCACTGAGTTCAGATAAAGTAATTGATATATTTGATGCTGCTGGAATCAAAAAACCGGAGATTTCGATTTTCTCAGAAGAATTTCTATTAGAGATTAAGGGGATGGAGCATAAGAATCTGGCCCTGGAGCTTTTTAGAAAATTATTGAATGAAGAAATTAAAACTATCACAAGGACAAATCTGGTTCATAGCAGAAAATTACTGGAGATGCTTGAGTCTTCCATTAAGAAGTATCAGAACAATTTACTTACAACAGCAGAAATCATTGAAGAGCTTATTGAGTTGGCAAAGAAAATCAAGGAATCTGATAAAAGAGGCAAAGAACTGAATTTATCGGTTGATGAGCTGGCTTTTTATGATGCACTTGAAGTGAATGACAGTGCTGTTCAGATTTTAGGAAATGATCAGCTTCGAATGATTGCACAGGAAATTGCTGAAAAAGTTAAAGCAAATGCAACAATAGACTGGACGATACGCGAAAGCGCAAGAGCAAAGCTGATGGTTCTTGTGAAAAGAACTCTAAGTAAATATGGTTATCCACCCGATAAACAACAGAAAGCGATTGAGACTGTACTAAAGCAGGCAGAATTGTTGGCAAATAATATTGTAGGAATGTAAGGAACAATTATAATGTAAGGAACGGTTATAATGCAAGGAACGGTTATAATGCAAGGAACAATTATAATGTAAGGAACGGTTATAATGTAAGGAACGGTTATAATGTAAGGAACAATTATAATGTAAGGAACGGTTATAATGCAAGGAACGGTTTGAAACCGTTCCCTACGGCGGGATCTCCACAACCACATACCACTCTCTTCTCAAAGACATATCACAAATCTACAAAGTCGCATTATCTGACGGTAACGAAAACTGGTGAGGGATAAAGATCGAGCAGGGAAATAAGGAGAGGGCTTCGTTTAGAGACAGGATTTTAAAAGAGCTGTCTCGTGATTTGAATAAAAAATTCGGGAAAGGATTTTCTGACCGGAATCTTCGTCACATGCGTAAATTTTATCAAATGTATGATGCACGGGAGATTCATCCGGAACTGAATTGGACTCATTATATACTATTGATGCTGGTTGAGGATTTCGGAGTGCGTTTATCTCTGGAAAAGAAGGCTATCGAGGAATGCTTGACACCAGGTGAATTACGGAAATATATTGATAAAGCAATTTCGCGTCAAACCGGAAAAACAGGTGGTGAAAGTGCAGATGAGTCCCCTCACCTGCCCAACCGCCCAAGTGAGGGACAGGCAATAAAATCAGGGCTAAAACGCCCATTTCTGGGTCTTTACACCTACCGTGTTCTGCAAAATTTTTCTCAAGATTTTGCACACAGTATGCAAAATCTTGATCTCCGATTCAACGTTAAAATGGAGACGTTAGACGACACTGTAAAGCACAAGGTTGGAGCTATTGTTAGAGTCTTGAGGAAGGGCAAAACTTATTCGTTTGAGTCAGGGGCTAATCTAAAGGAGCTTTACACTTACAAAGCTTATCTTGAGAAGGTCGTTGATGGGGATACGTTAGTCGTCAATATCGACTTAGGTTTTCGCATGTTTATTAAGCAGAGGTTGCGGTTGAGAGGATTGGATGCTCCTGAGCTGGGGACGAAACAAGGAGCTACAGCGAAAAAGTTTGTTGAGTCACGACTCAAGGATTTAAAGTTTTTGATTATTAAGACTCACGGGTCGGACAAGTACGACAGGGATCTTGTGGATGTGTTTTATCTGAAAGGTGAGGCTGATGAAGAGGCTGTGATGAAAGGAGGAATTTTTTTGAATAACGAGATGATTGATGAAGGACTGGCTGGGGTTGTTGTCTGAACTGTGATTTTTAGGATTAAAATAATGTTCCCGCAAGGACGCAATTAATTGCGTCCTTACGAAACGTTAGGTGCAGAGCTTTGATGGACTAGCGTTAGGGATGTGTAGGGCTTGGTCGTCCAGCAACACTTTTGCTATTCTACAAAATATTTCTTTACAGGAAAATTTAAAGTGGTGCTGGAGGACGGTAGCGACAGCGAACCCCGTCCCTCACCAGTTTTTCTCGGTAGAATCGTTAACCAAATTGGTAAATCCTAAATCGTCCTTAACGATTTAGTGCAACAGGTATCGTCTAACTCATCTGAAAAATAAAAAGTGGTGAGGAAAAAAATAGAGCAGGGGAATAAGAAGATTTTGAAAAATTTACAAAATCTGTTTTAGAATGCGTTCTTAGTTTGTTAGTCGTTAAGCATCATGTCTTGAGGCTCACTACAAAAAATATCTGTTTTATCATTTGTAAAAGGGTGGATGAACTCTAATCTATGTGAGTGGAGAAATTGTCTATGCCCTCCAGTTTTTTGAATATGCTCTTTTTTTAATCCAGACTCAATAAATTCTAAAAACACAGTTTCGTCTCGTCCATAAATTTTATCTCCTACTACTGGATACCCAAGAGAATGAAGAGTTGCACGAATTTGATGAATCCTGCCGGTTCTCGGGTAGGCAAGCAATTTTGAGATTGTACCTTTTTCTTCAATTTTTTCAAAATGAGTTTCACATCTTTTTGCTTTATCCTCGGTTGCAGTATTCAAAAATATTTTTTTCTTGATAACTTTTGAATTTATATCTTTGGATAAAAAACCAATAGCGGATAAGGCTTCGGGAAATTTTCCATAGACATAGACTATGTAAGTTTTTTTGATTTCTCTGTTTTGAAATAATTTTTGAAGAGCACTCGCAGCCTTAACTGTTTTTCCAAACATTACTATTCCTGAAGTTTCACGATCTATTCGATTAACTAAATATAAATATTTATTATAGTGGCTATTGAGTATTGAAGCAAGATTATTGTTTTTATAACGCCCTGATGGATGTACAGGTAAATTTCCGCTTTTATTAATACCGAGAAAAAATTCATCTTCAAAAACTATTTGATATTTTCCATCTACCTCTCGTTCAATAATTTCAGTAGGAGTAAAAATAATCGTATCGGTTTCATTCAATAGATAAGAGACTTCTCTTGGAATGCCGGACACAGCTATATTTTGATTTTTAATTTCTCTTTGCCATTGCTCATAAGATAGGTAATTGAACTTCTGAGAAAGAAATACATCGAGTCGCTTTCCTGAGTCATTTGGGCCAATCTGATAAGAAAATTGCTCAATCTTGTTCATTTTCTTCAGCAGGTTCTGTTTCTGTTTGAGGAGATTTAGAAGCAAGGTAGCTTTCAAGCGATTTCATTTCATCTACCCTTGAAGGGTAAAACTCACACCCTAAACGGAATAACTTTTCTGTTGACTTTATATTTTTAATTACAGCTCGGTAAGAATTCCTCATATTTTGTGAAAACTGTAAATCAAATATAACAGTAGCCCCATTTGTAAAACTTCGATTCATCATTCTGGTAGGGGAATGCAAAAAACTTATACCATGTGAATTAAGATCAGATACTTCACAGATTTCTTTTGATTCTTGAAATATTCCGGTTTGTATAATTTCTTTTTTAACGGATGTAGCTAAAATATTTATTTCATTGAATGATTTTGTATCTAAACAATTTTCCCCAAAAACCTGAATATACCCCAGTGGAACGTAACCTTTATATTTCATGGGAATGGTGATTTCAGAAATAAATTTATCTTGTAGTTTTGCAATTTTTAGTATTTGTAGATATTCTTCATACGGAAACATATCATTTGGAATAGAATCTTTATCATTTCTGTCTGGAATAAAAATTGGCCTGTCAAAACTCATCATCAATCGAAGACGATTGTCCATTTTGTCGGATAAATAAATATATCCATTCCCAAAAGTTTTTTTTAATTTCACTAAATTAGTCTGCAAGATAGATTCCATATTTTTATCATCAAATTTAAGTGCTTTTAATACATCTGACTGATTTATAATGTTCGTAACAAACACAGAATCAATACTTCCGTCTGGAAGTGAAATTCTTTCATTTCTTCTGACTGCCGGACCAATGATCATCCTATAAGGTTTTAATACTTCAACTCCAGAAACCTCATCTCCACCTACAAATAAAAATTCACCGATAATTAGATGGTTGTTGTGGACAATTGATAATTTTCTTTCTCTTGTGTTGAATGCAATTTTGGGTGAGCGAACAACAAGCCCTTGGGGGCGAAGAGCAATGATTTTAATTGGAAATTCACCGTGGTCAGTTAATATGCTAACGGGAACAATTCCAAATAAAGAATTCACTACTTTATTTATACTTTCCGGGTCTGTCAGCTCTTTTTCCATAAACTAAATGTATATTATAATTTTAATTTTTAAAAATTAAAGTCTTTTTTGTGCGAATTTTATGAAATTTTTGTGACGAGTTGTATGTTGTATTTTCTCAGTAATTTTATTTTACTTTGGCTTTTGTCGTTTTAGTCTATCGTAGCGGATTGTTTTTCTCTTGGAAAGGTAAGCTCCCCCCGCAATCGTGGTTACCGGGGTGGGAACTCCATTCTCGAAGAATCTGCTGGGGAGAATTATGTCCCATTCGGCAAGGTCAAGCACCAACAGAAGAGTAAAAAGAGCGGTCTTTGTGGTACCAAGCCAGTCTGCAAGAATCCCCAATTCAATCCAGTCCTCGTTATTTGGGGTAAAATTCTTCTTCTGCAAATTTTGCCCGACCTCTTGATACGCTTTCTTTACCCTCTCCATCTTCTCAAAAGTCCCCCAAAGAATCACATTTCTGTATCTGTTCAGCAATGCGTGCAAATATTTTCGTCTCGAAAACCCCGTCGTTCTTCTATTGAACTCGTCCATATATTTTGCTGGAACAAGCAAGCTCGATTGGGTTTCTGTAAATTTTTGTGGGTTCATAAATTTCTCCTTAAAGTAAAATTTTCTGCTCTCCTTTATAAGGTAAAAAAAGTTTGCTTTAGAAAAAAAATTTTATCGTTTTTTTAGAAATTTTTTTAACTTTTACAGAAAAAGTCCCAATTCTGTACAAAAGGCGTAATCTCTTGAAATCCCCTAAAACGATGGAGTTCCCATATTTTTGCATAAAAGGTTCACAATTGGTATAAAACATGCACTTTACTTAAAAGAGTGGAGATCCCATATTTTCACACGAAAAGTGCAAAAACTACACTAAACGCGAAATTTCAAAAACTCTACTAAAGCTCAAAACCTCATCCTAAAAGATAAACGTATTTGCAAAGATTCTACCTCCACTATTTCCGACCTCAGACTTCCGTTATCAGTCCTCTGAATTGGAGATCCCATATTTTTGCATAAAAGGTGAACAATTGGTATAAAGCATGCACTTTACTGAAAAAGATGGAGTTCCCACATTTTTGCGTGAAAAGTGAACAATTGGTATAAAACATGCACTTTACTGAAAAGAGTGGAGATCCCACATTTTTGCACGAAAAGTCCCAAAACTGCACCAGAAGTGTAGTTTCCAAATATACAGCAAAAGCAATCAAAATAAACAATTGACTACAAATATATAAGGCTAAAAAAATTACATTTATGAAAAGAATAGTAATACTGAATCCTAAAAGTAAACATGGTCATGCTCAGAAAGTTTTTGAATCTAAGAAAAAAGAGTTAATAAATGATTTGGGTGAGTTTACAATATACTATACTACAGGTCCTAAAGATTGTACTGAAAAAGTCAGAAATGTTTTATTGAAGAAAGAATTCGATCAAATACTCATTGCTGGTGGGGACGGGTCTGTAAATGAAGCTGTAAACGGATATTTTCAAGACGGGAAAGCTATTAAAACTAAAATTCCAATAGGGATCATAAATTTAGGTACAGGTGGGGATTTTATAAAATCTGTTGAAAAAAAATCGAAGGGTTATAAAGAAGCACTTATAAAAAATACCTATAGGATGATCGATTGTGGTGTGACAACCCTCGACAAAACTAAGGATCCAATTTATTTTATAAATATTTCTTCTATAGGGATGGGTGGAGAAGTAAATCGTCAACTGAAAGAATCTTCCTTTCAGATGGGTATAGCCGCTTACTTTTACCACACTTTAAGCGTATTGTATAAGTATGATCCACCAAATTGTAAAATTAAATATAGGTCTCCCGATGGTAAGTGGAATGAATTTGAGTTCGGCTTGACAAATTTATTCGTTTGTAACTCGGAATACAATGGTGGTGGTATGTGGTGGGCTCCAAAAGCAAACTTTGAAGACGGGGTCTTCGATATTGTGCTTGTATCAAAAGTTCCTAAATTAAAACTAGTTGCTACCTCTCACAAGGTATATACAGGCAAGGTAAGCTCTATGCCCGGGGTAAAAGAGTTTCAAGCAACTGAAGTCTTGGTTATACCCGAAAGAACTGTATCTCAAGAGATTGACGGAGAAGTGAGAGAAATTGATTTTCTAAAAAAGCACGATTTTTATTTTAAAATTCTACCAAAATCAATTCCAGTTATAATGTAAATTGGCTGTAACTAAAATTTTACTTTTAAGAAAATAGTCAAAAAATATCAAGGTAGGCGTAATTTGTAAATGAGGGGAATATGAGTAAAAGAATAGAAACAGACTCAATGGGAGAAATCGAAGTTGACTCTTCTAAATATTGGGGAGCACAAACCGAAAGGTCATTACACCATTTTCATATAGGTACAGATAAGTTTCCAAGAGAGATGATAAGGGCCTTGGGTATTTTAAAAAAATCGGCAGCGATCGTAAATTCGGAGCTTGGAATTTTACCCAAAGAGAAATGTGAATTAATTGTGAAAGCTTCTGACGAAGTGATTTCTGGGAAGTTAGACGAGCATTTTCCTTTATCGATTTGGCAGACAGGTTCTGGCACTCAAACCAATATGAACGCGAATGAGGTGATTTCCAATAGAGCAATAGAGATTTCTGGTGGTGTGATGGGAACTAAAAAGCCAATTCATCCAAACGACGATGTAAACAAAGCCCAAAGTTCAAACGATACATTCCCAACAGCAATGCACATTGCAACTGCCGAGCAATTGATGAAGAAACTGATTCCCGCAGTAAAAATTTTAAGAGATACCCTTAAAACTAAATCAGAAAAATTTAAAGATATAATTAAAATTGGAAGAACCCATTTACAAGATGCGACCCCTCTTACCTTAGGTCAGGAATTTTCCGGTTATGTTCAACAACTTACTTATGGAATAAAGAGGATAGAAAAAGTACTTCCTTCTGTTTACAGACTTGCGTTAGGCGGAACTGCTGTCGGTACTGGTTTAAACACCCATCCTGATTTTGCTGTAAAAGCTGCGAAGCAGATCGCAAAAGAAACCGGTCTTGACTTTATAACTGCCGAGAATAAATTTGAAAGTTTAGCTGCACACGATTCTTTAGTGGAGGTTAGTGGAGTACTAAAGACCTTGGCAAGCTCACTTATGAAGATTGCAAACGACATTCGTTGGTTGGCATCTGGGCCTAGATGTGGGATTGGTGAGATTATAATTCCTGAAAACGAGCCCGGCTCATCTATTATGCCTGGCAAGGTAAATCCTACTCAGTCTGAGGCAATGACAATGGTTGCAAGCCAAGTAATAGCCAATGATGTTGCGGTAAACATTGGAGGTGCATCGGGGAATTTTGAATTGAATGTTTTTAAGCCTTTGATAATTTTTAATGTGTTAAATTCTATTCGATTGCTATCAGACTCTTGCGTGTGTTTTGAAGAATTTTGTGCAAGGGGGATAGAGCCTGCTAAAGAAAAAATTGACTACAATTTACACAATTCTTTGATGCTTGTAACTGCGCTAAACCCACATATTGGTTACGACAATGCAGCTAAAATCGCAAAGACTGCTCACAAAGATAATTCTACTCTTTTAGAAGCCGGTAAAAAACTTGGCTTACTCGATGAGAAAAAATTTAATGAGTGGGTTCGTCCCGAAAAAATGATTCAGCCCGGTTTATAAAATTAGGCTTGAGGGAAAACCTTTTTAGGTACTTTTTGTTCTGGAGATTCCCCTTTCCCATTTTTTTAGCTCTTTTTCTCTATCTTCAATTTTCATTTTAGGCTTGAAAATTGTGGACTTAGTTTCATTTTTCTTAAGCGAACTCACTGAAGTATAAAACCCTGTCTCTATCCCTGCGAGGTAGGCTGCACCGAGCACAGTAGTATCTACATTAGCAGGGCGAATCACTTCTTTTCCGAGAATATCAGATTGAAATTGCATGAGGTATGAGTTAGAAGTTGCTCCACCATCTACCCTGAGCATTTTTAGGGGTTTTCCTATATCGTTTTCCATTGCTTTTACAAGGTCATAAGATTGAAGTGCAATAGATTTTAGTGCAGCTCTTGTGATTTGAGCAGGCGTAGTGTCTCTGGATAAACCAAAAATTGCACCTCTAGCATCCATATCCCAGTGTGGAGCACCAAGGCCTGCAAAAGCCGGAACGAACACTAAGTCGTCTTCTGTTTTTAGGGATTGAATAATCTTTTCGGTGTCTTTGGAGTTTTTGAAAAATTTTAAATTATCTCTTAAAAATTGTACTACAGCCCCTCCTATAAATACAGAGCCTTCCAATGCGTAAACAGTGCTTCCATCCGGGCCACAAGCGAGAGTAGTCAAAAGTCCAGATTTAGAAATTTTAAATTCATTTCCGGTATTGAATAATAAAAAACACCCTGTCCCATAAGTATTTTTTGCCTCTCCTACCTCAGTACACAATTGACCAAAAAGTGCACCTTGTTGATCGCCTACAAGTGAAGAAATCGGAATTCCATCAGGGAGGTTTTTCACCCCTTTAGTTTTACCGAATAAAAACTTAGAGTTGTGAGCTTCTGGTAAGATTGTAGATGGGAGATTTAGAATTTTCAGCAAGTCCTTGTCCCATTCTTTTTTTTCAATATTAAAAATTAGAGTTCGGGATGCGTTAGTGTGGTCTGTTTTGTGAGATGTGCATTTCGTCAGTCTGTACAGTAAGTAAGTGTCAATTGTACCAAATAAAATTTCTCCTCTATCTGCTTTTTCTCTTGCGCCTTTTACGTTGTCTAAAATCCACTTGATCTTTGTGCCGCTAAAGTATGCGTCCAAAACAAGCCCTGTTTTATTTCTGAAAGTCTCTTCAAATCCTTGTTTTTTTAATTCCTGACAATAGGAAGAAGTCCTTCTGCACTGCCAAACAATTGCTTTGTGAATTGGTTTTCCTGATTTTTTATCGAATAGTACTGTAGTCTCTCTTTGGTTTGTAATTCCGATTGCGACTGCATTTTGAGGTTTAAGTTTCCCTTTTTTAATTGCAGCCGAGATGAGCTTTTCGGTTTTAGACCAAATTTCTTCTGCGTCGTGCTCTACCCAACTTGGCTTTGGAAAATATTGTTTAAACTCTTCGTAAGCACTTGATATTACTTTCCCTTTTTTATCAAAGCAAAAAGTTCTAATCCCTGTAGTACCTGCATCTATTCCTAAAATATATTCACTCATGTTGTACTCCTATATTAAATAACAATTTCTAATCCTTCATAAGCCATGATAATTTCTAAAGCATTATTTTTGTCGAGCATCTCTTTGTATTTTAAAGCCCTTAAATACACAGCGTCTAACTTATCGTCGTTGTATGAGGGGTCGTGGTGAAACATAACCAATTTTTTTACATTGGCTTTGAGTGCAATATCTGTAGCGATAGATGCCGAGCTATGCCCCCAGTCTATTTTTTGGAGAGATTCTTCAAAAGTATATTGTGTGTCAAAGACTAAAACATCTGCATCTTTAAAAAATTCTAAATAGTCTTCAATGTTTTCCATTTCGTCGATATTGAATTCCGAGTCTGAGGCAAAAATCAACATCTTACCATCTTCTTTGAATTTGTATGCAAAGTTTCCACCGGGATGGCGAACTGCTTTTGTAACACTGGTGATATTTTTACCTATTTCAAAATTTTGACCTTCTTCAATAAAATGAAAAGATTTTGTAGCGCGAAGCCCTTCAAAAGGAACAGGGAAATGGGTAGCCGGGTGTTGGTATTTTAATCTTTCTTCTAAGTTTTGCATCGAGGTATAAATTTCAAACTGATTTCCAGGAATATATAGTGGCACAAAAAAAGGAATTCCTTGGATATGATCCCAATGGGTATGGGTAAATACCCAGTAGGCTCTACCTTGGCCTACAAGAAAACCTTGGGATAGCAATGAGTTTCCGAGTTCTCTAAGTCCAGTGCCACCGTCGATGATGATCAGGTTATCGTCCTTGTCTCGTATCTCAAGACAAGTAGTATTCCCACCATAGGTGTTGATTTGAGAAAATGAGAGTGAATCTAAAAATTTCTGGATATTTCCTTTGCTTTGAATATCTACGGGAGTTGCAATGGATAGAATATTTTCAATTTTTTCTCTAATTAGACTCCCTTTGATAGGAGAAGCAATAGAACCTCTTACACCCCAGAATTTTATACGCATAGTGATAATGAAAAGAAAGTGTTTGCAAGTTTGCAAGCATTTCTATCAATATAATAAAAAAATCTAAAAAAAATGAAATATTTTGTTGAAATAAATAGAATCCGAATTAATATTTAAGAAAGGTGAAAATGTTAAGTACTGATATTAAAATAGAAAACGGGGTTTGTGTGATTTCGGTCAACGGAAATATCAGCATGAAGCATGCAATTCTTTTAAAAGAGTTAATTATTAAACAAGCAGATATCGGATATTTAGACATAATTCTGGACTTTGGAAAAGAAGTGTATT
Source organism: Leptospiraceae bacterium (assembly GCA_015075105.1). Classification (NCBI taxonomy): domain Bacteria; kingdom Pseudomonadati; phylum Spirochaetota; class Leptospiria; order Leptospirales; family Leptospiraceae; species Leptospiraceae bacterium. Next base: position 1,057,548 of record JABTUZ010000002.1, read on the forward strand.
TGGATTCATCTGGAATAGGTGCTATATTTAATTCTCAGAAGTACTTGGCAGAAAGGAATGGAAGCCTGAAAATAAAGAATGTAAGTCAAGACGTTATGACAATTTTACGCATTGCAAACTTAGATAAACATTTAAACATAATCAAATAAAGAAAAAACTCCGATATATTTAAAAATCGGTTTGACAGAAAGTGGCAAAACCTTCTTTTAAACGATTACAGGTATTTTTTTATTGCAGGGGGCTAGATGCAGAAGCAGACCAGATGGAAATATTATATTGACAAAGAATTCCAGAATCATTTTATTTTTGGTTTTTCGGGAATATTGATTATTAACGCACTATTAACTATAGGCATTGTTTGGCTTGTGAAAAGCAATCCATACAGCCTATTGCCTGAGGGTGCTTCGGTTTTGGTTCAGGTTGACGCAGAAAAGGCAGTTGGACTTTCAAAGCAGCCGGACGGGAAGTACGCAATTGATGATGCGGGAACACCATTTTTTCCATTGAAAAGTGGGGCAGACGGAAGACCCTTGCATCAGTACAATGCTTTTGATATTTACCTTACACCGGTAATCTTGATTAGCTTATTGAATATTCTGGTAATAATCGCATACAGCTTATTCTTCTCGCACAGAATGGCAGGTCCTGTTCATAGGATTAAAATGTCTCTCGAGGACTATGTTGCAGGAAAGCAGGTTGGATATATCAAACTTCGTAAAAATGACCATTTTAGTGAATTGGCTGACCTACTGAATAAGGCGTTAAAATTGGAGGAAAAGAAGAAAAATGGGTAAGAAATTATTAAGCCTTTTATTTGGAGTTGTTCTTTTCAGCTTCACTGCATCTGTTTTTTCTCAGGATGCTTTATACGACGTATATGAAAAAATTGAAAAGCTGACTATGAAAGATGTAGATCAATTAGTTCAATTGATGCAAGATAAAGAAATTGTTCCTTCGGCAAAAGCTAGGGCAATCAATAGAGTTGCGGTAATTTATCAACACCAAACCCAAGAAATCGAAAAACAACAAAATCTAATTACTGTTTTGTCAGGGGTGATTGATCAAAACAAAGCAGATAGCCCTACAAGTCCGCAGTACAAGGTTAGAAGCGCGGCATGTCTTGCACTTAGAATTTTTGACCCTTCTACTCACGCAAATGCGGCTATAGAGGCAGCAAAAAAACCTTTATTGGAAGACAATCATTTGGATGTTTTGACTGCTTGTGCACATGCACTTGGCGACTTTAACAGAAACAGCATCCCGGCTACTAAGGCTTTGTTAGAAAGGTTGAGCAAGGATTATACAAAAGAGAACAGAACATCAGAGGATGTAAGGACTGTATCAGTGGTTGTGAACGCCCTTGGCAAGTTAGGCTCCAAGCAATCATTTATCCCTCTTATGAAAGTACTTCAATCGGGGTATCCGGTTTCTGTAAAAAAAGAGGCTCAGATTGCGATAGATCGACTTCGTTGGTGAGATAGGTTTTTAGCGTGAAATATTTTTTAGAGAATCTTTTCTTTTATTTTACGCATTCTTTTCTTTATCGTCTAAGTTTTTCTTTTTATTTTCCGATAATAAATAATAGAAAACTCAGAAATTTCAATAGGCTTTGGTTTTTTTGAGAAGATTGGAGAGTCTTGTTAGGTAGAAATGATTGATCCTGAAATAAAGACAGAAAAAATAGTAACCCAGAATAAAACTTTTTTGATTGACTTAAAAAAAAATCAAGCGGGTTATTATCTAAAAGTTTCAGAATGGTCAAATAGTAAAAAATCATCTATTTTTATTCCTGCGGAGGGAATAGATCGGATGGTGGAGATATTAGAAAGTTATAAAGCACTTATTTTATCGGAAGGTTGAAAGGTGCTTTTTGTGAAAAATAATTATATATAAAGGGTTTATCCAAGGAGTGTTTATGAGTAAAAAAGTATTGTGTTTCTTGTTTTTGATTGCGGTCACTAGTTCTGTTTTTGGACAGCAACCGGCAAATCAACCACCGGCGAATCAGCCGGCAGGGGATAAGCCAAAAGACCCCTTAGATAAAATTGCCCTTGAAGATTTTGAAGAATCAGAAGATTGGAGAGCTAAGTCAACTACTCCACTCGGCGAGACCAAAACTTTAAAAATGATTCAACGTGGTACAATGAAGGATGTTTTTGATGAAAAAACTGTTCCAGATGCACTTGCCAATGAGTCAGAGCAGGAAAAACAAGAGCAAAGAACAAGGATCAATAAGAATCACATATTGGGAATAAAGACCTTTTTTGTAAACAGGGGATTTGACCGGGTAGAAGTTGCTCCTCCACATGAATATATTATAAAAGGGAAGGCTCGTCAGGTTTCTGTATGGGTTCTTGGTAGAAAATATCGCCATACTCTGTACGCAAAATTCAGGGACTACAGAGGAGTTACTCATAACGTAAGGCTTGGTCGATTGGATTTTTTCGGATGGAGAAAATTGACTGCAACGATTCCGGGTTATCTTCCTCAAAGTACTCGATTCGCACTATTGGATAAGAATCTTCATTTTGTATCTCTTTTTGTTACAAGTGATGTTCACGAAATTGGTGGAAATTTTTACTTTTATTTAGATGATCTTGAGGTCCGAGCAGACAAATCCGATGCAAGGTATCCCGGATATGAGATTAAGGACAACTGGTAGAATCCGGTTCAATGAAGAGAAGAGGGTTTCGTATGATAAAACATAAAATTATAAAAAGTATTCTAATGGTTACTGGGTCTCTGCTTATATTGGTAGGATTTGGGTTCGCACAGACAAAGAGAAGTATTCAAACAGCAATCGGAAATGACATTGCAGGAGCAGAATTAAAGGCAGTTACTTTGGAGTCATGGGACAACCCGGCTCCAAGTGCTCCTTATGGTTGGGAAGTATTTACAGACAAGGACGATCCGGCATCTCATGATAAGCCTTACAATCCAAATTTACCTCCTTCACCACAGGCAGCAAGAGAAGTAAAGGTGTTACCGGGTAAGCCTGGAGACGTAAAACAAGCAGACCCTTCTACTTCCAAGGTATTAGGGGTTAAATTTCAATTTACTTACCCTGGCCACAATGAAGTAACTATTCGTCCTCCAAGAGTAGATGAGTACAAGGTGCTTCGTCAGAGAAGCTATCTAGATGAGAACAACAAGCAAAAAATATACCAAATCTATGGGCTTGAACTTCCAGGAATGGCAAAAGCAGTTTCTGTGTGGGTTTGTGGAAGAGGTAATGAATACAATTTAGAGGGTTGGTTTGAAGATTGGAAAGGTGACTCCCATATCTATAAATTCGGCTCTTTAGATTTTATTGGTTGGAGACCTTTATCTATCCATATCCCTGCGGGAGTTCCTCAAGAGGTAAATTCTTATCCACAGGTAAAAACTTTAGTATTCAAACAATTTAAAGTTCGCTCTACACCATTTACAAGTGGTGAGGTTGTGTATCTATTTTTTGATGAGTTGAGAGTTCTTACTGACGTATTTGAAGTTCACTTTGATGGAGCGTCTCTTGATTTTGATGAGGGAGATTGTCAACAAAAGCAAAAACTCGATAAGATGTTAAAAGTAAAAACTGAGAAGAATTGTGGTGAAAATAAAGAAAAGCCGGCTCCTCAGAATAAGCCTTAAAGGTTTAGATTAAAATTAAAATAAAAACCCTCATCTATCCTGAAGTTTGATGGGAAGGCGAGGGTTTTTTCGTTTTCTAATAAGATTTTCTTGTTTACGAAATTGGCAAAAGAAATTATTTTGACCTTAAATCAAATTATTGCTAAATTCTATAGCAATCTCAAAAAATGCAAGATCGTCAAAACCGATTAGCGGACATGAGCTAAGGAGAAACACCCGTGTCAGAAACTGTGGTTACAACCGAGAAACCAGCTAGCGATCTCGATAGACTAACATCTCTATTCAATGAAGAAATTTACCTGAGGGTGGACGCAAGCTCCGGCTCTGTAAGTCCTTCTAAGTTTAAAATTATCGACGATTTGATTGAATTCTTGAAATCAAAATCTAAATTAGAAGAAGCCAAGATAAAAATTGAAGAGCATTTAAAGGATCACCCGGAGAGTATTTTTGCAAAATATTTAACCGGGATGCTTGCACTTCACCAAAATAAAATCGAAGAATCCAACCACCTAAAGAATTTATTGGATCAATTCCGTAATTATAAAAAATGGCCAATCATCGAATACATTGCTGATAATATTTTGCAATTCGGAGACCAGAGAATAGCTCTGAAATTTAAAGCAGAGGCTTTAGAAAATCTAAAGAAAAATAAAGAGCTAAAAGTTGTTCTGGAGAAGTTAGCAAAAACTGACAGGAAAAATCCTGAAATCGCCAAAAAATACGCTCTCTCTATTTTGGAAGAAGATAGAGAAAAGGCAATATTGTATTTGAAGCAGGCAGCAGAGTCATTTGCAAAAGTAAAGGATTTTGACCAAATTGACGAAATTTGGCCGATTCTGATTGAGCATAATTTTACAGACATACCATTTTTTGAGAAGATTGAAAGAATACTCGTAGGTCACAGAGAAAAGACAAGACTTGTAGTGTTGTTGTACCCTTTGGTGGAGCCGTACAAAAAGTTAGAAGACTGGGACAAGACTATCTATCTATTAAAAAAGATCTTAGATTATGAGCCTCAATCTCCTAAGGCAAGAAATGATTTGATTCGTGCGTACAAGACTAAGTATGCCGACCATTCTCTTTTAGAAGATTTCTTGAAGATGAGTGAAATCGGAAATAACAGAAAACCGATTAGTGTTTGTATAACAAATTTTGAGAGAAATATCGTATTCGATACGAATAACTATGTATTGCATAGGAGTTGGGGAGTAGGGAAAATTACTTCTATTAGCAGTACAGGTGATTCTATATTTGTGGATTTCAAAGATAAGAAAGAGCATAAGCTGTCTATTCAAATGGCGATCACAAGTTTGAAACCTCTAAAATCGGATCATATTTTAGTGAAATACTACGAAAATTCAGAAGCTGTAATCAATCTTTTTAATAACGATATTTCTGCGTTCTTTTTGGAACTTCTTACTTCAAACGATAACTCTATGAGTATGGCTGAAGTAAAATCAGAGATCATCGGAAAGTTTCTTAAAAAAACTGAAGATTGGTCGAAATGGTGGAGTAAGGCAAAGTCAACTCTAAAGAAAGAGCCAAAGATAGGTTTTAATCCAAACAAGAAAGATGAAATTTTTTATCGAGACAAACCTATTACACTATCTGAGCAGCTTTCAGAGAGATTCAATAGCCAGACAGAGCCGAATAAGAAGTTGGAAATTGCAATGGAGGCGCTCAAAGATTCGACTGAAGCAGAAGGGGCTCTTGAGTTAATAAACCACTTTTACTACGAAGAAGAAAGTTCTAAAGATACTATGAGAAAAATTGTAGCTTATCTGTTTTTGGAAGAATCTGTGAAAGAATTGGGTGAGGATATTACTCGACTTCAAAAAGAATCTGATATAGCGAGTCTAATTCGAGCCTTGAGTAAGACTGAATTATTGACCTATTCAAAGCAAATTACCAATAGCGAAATTAAAAAAAGTTTTGTGAATCTTATTCATAAATTTCACCCAGAGAATGCAGAAATTTTAATTCGTACTTTGTATGAAGTTCCTGTCAAAATTCACAAGCACGTATTTGGCGTATTGGTCAACGATGGAAAATTTTCAGAGCTTAACAAATTCATAGAAAATATTTTAGATAAATCCAAAGAAAACCCAGAAGTCTTTCTGTGGGTAGCCAAGTCGATATTAACCGACCTTTGGACATACAAAGAAATTCAGGTGAAGTTTTCCGATTTAGTTCTTAGGGTGTTTAGGCTGCTCAAGCCACTTGTTAAGAAAGAAGAAAAAGGCATGAAGTTGAAAAACCTAACAAATGAAATTTTGTTTGGAGACGAGGGAGCAATTGTAAAAAAAGCAATAGAGTCTGGAGATACCGAATATATTAGAAAGCTCTACGCATTGTACAAGGAAGTTCCTTATATAACAGATTCCGAAAAGAAAAAATTTCATGATTTAATCAATGAAATGAAGCCTGATTTTCAATGGGATGAATCCAATTATGATGAAGATGAATTAGACGATGATATTTGGAACACAATTCCGACTAATGGAATTTTAGTTACAAGATTTGCGTTCAACGCCAAGAAAGCAGAGTTCGATCACTTGGTCAATGTAGAAATGGCAGAGAATTCCAGAGATATTGGAGAAGCGCAAGAGAAGGGAGATTTACGGGAAAACGCCGAATACAAGGCTGCAATGGAAAGACAAGTACAACTTCAAGCTGAGATTAAGAAAATTGAGTCTGATCTGAAAAGTGCGATTATTTTAGATATTGCTGGGGTTAGTACGGATAGAATCAATGTGGGTTGCACTGTAAAATTGAAAAATTCCAGTACAGGGGAAGTCCAAGAATACTCTATATTGGGGCCTTGGGATGCAGACACAAATAAAAATATAATTAGTTATTTGTCTCCATTGGGAAAAAGCCTTCTTGGAAAAAGAGTTGGAGACGAGGCAGTTGTAAGTTTTGAAAATCACCAGACAAATTTTTCTGTCTTAGATATAGTTCGCTACTCGACTTAAATTTTACAATAGAGTACTCTAACTATTTGGAAGGAATTCTTACAAGGTCTGTAAACCAATCAGAAAGATTTCCGACTTTATCTGCGACTTGAATTTGAATAAGATAGTGTTTTTTAAATTGTCGCAAGCTTTTTGGAATTTGTATTTTTATAAATTGCCTGTCTAAGTCAAATTCAAACGGGTAGGATTGTCCTTCAAATAGCACAGTCATTTTTCCTATTCCTGAGCCTTTGTCTGAAATAGAATAAAACCTTTCGATAAAATTTTCACCGATTGAATCCTGTGGATTAAAATATCGATGAATCAAATAAGGGTAGTATATTTTGGGTGGAACAATATCTTTCATAACTACAAGAATCCCTGTCCTACTCAATTCAAAAGAAAGCCCGTTTTTTGATGATTTTGTTTTTAACAGATTCAAGATTTTTGTTTCTTTGTCATACAAATAGAGTGATTGCCCTTGGGAGAGGTTTCCTATTTTGAGGGTTGCTTCTGCTTTTCCAAGCCAACTATAATCATAAGCTGTTATTTCATAGCTCTGTCCTTCTGGTAGCAGTCCATCGGTTTGTAAACTTTCTGGAAGAGAATTTAGCTTTTGGATTTTGATTTCTCCTTTTCCGATAATTTTATTTTTTTTGAGGTTTATGATGACATTAGAATCGTCAGACAAAAAAATCTTTGTATCTACTTTTTTGTTTTGAATTGGAGAAGATTCTTTTACAATAACAGAAAATTCTATAGTGCTGGTATTCTTGTTTGAGTCAAAAACAGAAATGTTTAGAAGGATTTTCTCGTTCAAGGGAAAGTCATTTGTGTTGAAGGAGTAATTTTTTTCTTCCCGACCATCGAATAAATTGTAAACGTAGTTAGGTGGGCTAAGAGAAGACCTATTGATGTCGTATAACGCATGCTTTTCTGAAAGCTCTTTATAGGACAGGAAATCTAAATTTTTCGTATAGAGTTCTTTTTCGTTTGCTTTAAGAGTGAATCCAAAAATTCCATTTCGATTGATCGATGAAATTAAATCATAAGCTGTTACCTTGACTTTTACTTTTCCTGAAACAGTTATGGGTGTTTCTGTTTCTTCGATTTCAAATAAATTGTCTTTCTTTTGTGTCGCTTTCAAATAATGCATTTCTCCGTTGTCTGTTTCTATAGATACGAGATTCACAATAGGGTATTGTTTATCTATTTGTGAATAGTTTTTAAAAATCATTGGATTATAGAATCCTTTGGAATCAAAAATTTCAAGATGAAGATGGGCTATGCCTACACCGGTTTCCCCTGTTCTTGCGATCCAATCTTTTTTTTTAAATTGAAATTCATTCGCATTGAGTCTGACAGAAAACTTTTCTTCATTGAGTAATAGCAGTGATTGTCGCAAAAGCTCAAAACCCGATATACTTCCTTTAAAATCATTTAGATGAGCATACCTTGTTTTTAATCTTGTATTGGGAGAATAGGTAATTATCGAAAGACCATAACCGCTTGGCGAATAACTGATAGATTCAACGTATCCTTTAGTAGCAGATAAGAGTTTCAACCCGTTGATTCCATAAGTTTTAAAATCCAAGCCCAGATGAACAGAGGAATTTCTATATTCTGTAAATGTCCCAGAAATTGGAGTTAAATATTCCAAGGGCCATTCAACTTCTTCTAATTGAAATGTATCTAAAGAGTATAGTCGAGTAGCAGAAAAAAAGAGCAATAGAAAAGATAAGAGTAGTCGATGTTTCGATTTTTTATTTTTTAACGTAAAAGAATATTTTAAACAATAGTTGTACATACGCTTCCCTTGTGTTTTTAAATTGGAGATTTTTTTATTATCGGTCTTAAGATTTTATTTCAAAAGTTCTGAATGTATTTCTTGGCTCTTCCCAACGAATACTTGAGTTAGTCACTTTTGATCCGGAGGGGCCTCTTTGCAAAATTTTAAAAAAATCTTCTATAAAGATTTTCTCCCCTTCTACTACAGTTTCTACCTCGCCGCTTGGGAGATTTTGTGTAAAACCTTTCAATCTCGATTCTTGTGCTTTTTGAAGAACAAAGTATCTGAATCCAACTCCCTGAACCTTACCTTCTACAATAATTTTTGCTCTTGCGATTTCTTTTGGCATTGCTTTTGATGTCTCTTAAATGGGAAAGTATCTTCTAAATTCTATAACTTATGTTTTTTTGTCATTCTTCTTTTCTTGTGCGTACTTTACAAGAGAGCCCGGCCGTCCTCCAAAAATCAATGGTATCCCGATTTCTGATGAAAAAAGATTGGTTTATGTGCAAAATTTCAGAAACAATTCTTACGGTCCTACTCTTCATACTATGCTTACAAGACTCGTGAAAGAAGAAATTAATGCAAGAGGCAGGTTTATTCAGACTAGAGATAAGTCTAATGCTCAGTATAGAATTTATGGAGAGATCGCTCACTACCAATTGGTTGGAAATATCGTAGATCAAGCAGGGCAACATATTAGTAGAGAGATGCTTGTGGTTGTTAGACTTGAAATCCAAAAAGCAGGCGGGGAAAAATTGGTCTTGGAGAGAAATGAGATTCCCGGAAGAGTGTATTATTCCGAGCAAATCGGTTTTATGGAAACTGAAGAGCAGGCTCAGACCAGACTTCTAAGAAATCTTGCTATTCGGATTGCAGAGGAAGCTGAGAACGCTTGGTATTTTTCTTTGACTGGAGTCGATGAGGGAGAAAACGAAAAGGAGTCTGGCACAGATACCAAAAAACCCAAATCTCGCTCTAAGAATTCTGAAAGTGAACCAAAACCAGATAAGCTAAAAAATGATAAAAAACCATAATTTGTGAAGAGATGAATATGAAAAAAAATGAAGATACAAAAGAAATTGGTAATTCCAAGCAAGAATTGGCTGATACTTCTATATCGGAAGAGATGAGAATCTTTGAGGATGTACTCAAGAAAAAAGGTTTAAAAATTACTACACAAAGAATGTTGGTTGCAGAGAAAATTTTTTCGGTTCATAGTCATTTCACTGCGGATAGTTTGTTGGATTTATTGAAAGACCGTAGAAGTGAAATTTCTAAGGCTACCATTTATAGAATTATTTCTATAATGGTTGAAGCAAACCTTTTGAGTGAGCACGATTTTGGCAAAGAGTTCAAATTTTACGAGCATATCATAGGTCACGAACACCACGATCATATAATTTGTCTTGAATGCGGAAGGATTGAAGAATTTGTAAGTGAAAAAATAGAAGAGTTGCAGGCTTTGGCGGCAAAAGAGAAAGGGTTTATTATAAAAGGACATCACCTGAATATTTTTGGAGTATGTGCCAATCCAAAAACTTGCTCTCAAAGTAAAAAGTGAACAAGGTTGGAAATAGTTTCGTTTAGATCGAGAAAGTTCTTCTGCTCTTTCTCTAAAGTTGGGTATATTGCTGTTTGAAATAAAAAAAACCGATCCGAATAGTTTTGCAAGAGTCGGCGTATTGAATCTACAGGGAATACAAATTCCTACTCCTATATTTATGCCGGTTGGAACTCGCGGCTCGATTAAAACATTATCTTCGGAAGATATTGAGTCCTTGAATTTGCGTCTAATTCTGGGAAATACTTACCATCTGTATTTGAGACCCGGTACTGAAGTTTTAGAAAAATTCGGTGGATTGAAAAATTTTATGTCCTATAAAAATGCGCTATTGACCGATAGTGGCGGGTTTCAGGTATTTAGCCTACAGGGTCTTGTAAAATTTAAAAATGACGGGGTAGAGTTTCAGTCTCATATTGACGGCTCAAGGCATATTTTCACCCCGGAAAAAGTTATAGATATTCAAAAAATTATCGGATCGGACATAATGATGGTGTTGGATGACTGTCCGGCTTACGGAACTGACACAAAAAGAATTTCTGAATCTTTGGAAAGGACTCATTCTTGGGCAAAAAAATCCATAGAGCACTGGGAAAAGACGAATTCTAACCAGAATTTATTTGGAATTTGCCAAGGTGGAACAATTTCAGAATTTAGGCAAAATTCGCTAAAAAAAATTCAGGATTTGCCGTTTAGCGGCATAGCTTTGGGAGGCTTGTCTGTGGGGGAGCCTCGTGAGGAATTTGTGAGAATTTTATCTGAAATAGCCCCATTTTTGGATAGAAACCGCCCAAGATATTTGATGGGAGTTGGAACTGTGCCGGATATTTTGGATGGAGTAAAAAATGGGATAGACATGTTCGATTGCGTTTTGCCTACCAGAAATGCAAGAAATGCACAAGTTTTTACTTCTACAGGTAAGATTAACCTGAGAAATGAAAAGTATAAATTTTCAGAAAAACCATTGGATTCAAAATGTAATTGCAGAGTTTGTAAAAATTATAGTCTTGGTTATTTGAGGCACCTTCATACTGTAAAAGAAATGCTTGCGTTTTCCCTATCAACTTACCATAATTTATTTTTTATGGAAAATTTTATGGAAAAAGTCCGAATTTCAATAAAAGATGGATATTTTTCAGAAGAATATGCCTATTGGAAAAATTTATATAAAAACTAAAAAATTTGTCGTTGACTTATTCGTCTGGAATAGATGAACATGTATTGGAATAGGGGCACGGCCATTTTTGACTAAGGAGTTATAAAGAAGGTATGGAAATAGCGAGGAGAGAAAATAAAACTATAATCATCTTAGATATCAATGGCGAGATAGATTTGTATAACGCTCCAGAGATAAAAGACGTTATCGCAAAATTGATTGAAGAGCAAAAATACCAAATAATTATTAATTTGGAAAAGGTTTCTTATATCGACTCGTCAGGGATTGGAGCATTGATTTCTAGTCTTTCTAACTTGAAGAAATATCAAGGTGGATTAAAGATTATCAATGTAGCAGGATCTGTTAGGAAAGTTTTCGAATTAACAAAATTGACTTCATTTTTTGAAATATTTGATAATGAAGGTGATGCGGTCGCCGCATTCAAATAAATTCAGTAGAATTTTAGAGGTTATCATGCTCAGACGAATTTTATTTATTCAGGTTTATTTTGTAATCATACCTGTAATATTATTTTTTATTGGTTGCGGTACTCCGCTTCCAATAGCAGAAATGGCAAAGGCAAAACAAGAAATCGCTAGAGCATCTGTTCTTAAAGCAGATGAGTTCGCAAAGACCGAATATGATGAAGCCAGAAAAGGCTTATTCAACGCCCATAATTTTGCAGCGGATGAAAAACCGGATCCGGCAGAAGCAAAAAGTGCAGCAGAATACGCTGTAGCTCGTGCTTATGATGCGATTGAAAAAACTCTACCGAAACTTAGTTCCAAGACAAGAGACGAGGCTTCTCGAGCAATTGATGCTGCCGATGTAGCTTTTGCTGTTCAATTAGCGGCTGATGATTTTAATAAATCGGTAGATTTGCGTAAAGAGGGGGACGGACTTTCACAGGACGGAGAAAAGCAGCTTTTCGACTATCCGAAAGAATCTGACGACGATAAGAAGTTAAACCTTCGACTTAGAGGGTTTGACACTTACGAAAAAGCCTACCGAAAGTATGAAGAGTCAAGAGAATTAGCCGAAAGAGCAAAAAATTTAGCACTTTCTCAAAAACAACAAATGCTTGATTCGATTTCAGATATCGAAGACAATCTTGCCACTGCAGAAAAATATTCTGAAGGAAATGATCCAAGAATTGCCAGAACAAGAGCTTTACTGGATGACGCAAAATCAAATATCAATGACGGAAAGATTAAAGACGGTTACAATAAATTAGAAACTGCAAGAAAAGAATCTCAAGAAATAGTTGCCGCATCGGTTAAATCTTATGCAGCCAAGAAAAAAGAAGAAGCCAAGAATAAAATCGCAGACACAGAAGAAGCTATATCTTCTTTGCCTCAAGATAAGATTTCTGCAAACCCCCAAGCTAAGTCTTCTTTTCAAACTGCAACCGAAAATGTGGAAGCTGCCAAAGAAGCCTTAAAATCTGCGGAAGAATTATATGATCAAGAAAAATATCAAGACTCCATAAAACAAAGCGAAGAGGCTATTCGATTAGCTGATATTGTAGTTGAGCAGAAAGATTCTTTGATGGCTATGTTGAATAAAGCCCCTGCAAATACAAGGTCTGCTGATATTGATGGCGATGATTCGGATAGTTCTGAAAATTCTAAAGCACCAGGCGAGGGTTGGAAAACCTACATAGTCAGGAAAAAGGTTCCTTCTGATTGTTTGTGGAGAATTGCTGGTTACAAAGAGCATTATGGTAATCCAAGACTTTGGACAAGGATATACAAAGCAAACAAAGCTAAGATTAAAAACCCGGATTTGATCTACCCCAAACAGAAATTTGATATTCCTCCAAAAAAGGGATCTTTAAAAAAACCAAAGAAAAGTGTAAATAAACCTGAAGAAAAAAGAGACAAAGATTTAGCGGACACTCCTAAAAATTCTAACGGGGAAGAGTCTGATGATTCTTTAGATTCTTCTTCGGGAGATGAAGAATCTCCTAAAAACAATTAGAGAAATTTTCACTGGATTTTAAAAAAGGGTAATAAGTAGTTTTAATTACCCTTTTTTTTAAAAAAGCAATTGTTCAAAAATCCAATAAAAGTGCCATTTTCTAGCGTTGTAAAAAGCCCTGAAAGGGGTTTTTGCAGTAGCGTCATGAATATATTCCATTCGCTTCAAAAAAAGAAGTTAGGCGACATTAAAATTTTTGCATTTAAATTAATGAGACTTGAAAGACTCGAGTTTTTATATTGATAGTAAATGGCAATTTCTCTGATTTTTTGAATATTTTTATTTCCATGATAGACTTGTTACAGGTGTGCCTTTTTTAAAAAATTCTTAAAAAATTAAATAATATATTGACAAAAATCTGCCATCATTTAATATGCGTTTACGTCCATGACTAACCCAATTTCTTTTGTCCGGAAGAAATTCCAAAATCCGTATAACCTCCCCGGAAGACCGGTAATCACAGGAATAGGCATAGTTTCTCCGATTGGAATTGGCAAAGATATATTCTGGAAAAACCTATTAGCCGGGGAAACTGGATTAGACAAGATCACGCTTTTCGATGTATCGTCATTCTCCCTCAGCAATGCAGCCGAAGTAAAAAATTTTCAACCAGAAAAATATTTCAATGAGCGTCAGTTGAAACACTTTCCCAGAGCAGCACAATTTGCGAGTGTTGCATTCCAATTAGCAAAAGAAGATGCCTCTCTAAATTATTTCGACCCTTACAGAACTGATGTAGTAATCGGGGCATCGCAGATTTCTTTTTTTAACACAAAAGAAGAATCTTATGATGAGATTTTCCAACTCGATGAAGATGCAAGTAGTACAACTTTAAAGACTACAATCCTCACTCCTGCCGGTGTAATTGCAAATTCTATTCAATCCGAGGGCTATGTTTCAACCATAGCATCGGCTTGTTCCGGTGGAATTGACGCTATCGGAATTGCAGCAAAGAGAATTAGAGATAACGAATCTGATTATGTAATTTGTGGTGGGGTAAATACACCCATCACTGAGAATTTTATAAACGCTTTCTTGAAAGCAAAAATGCTCACAAGTAATGAAGAATCTCCAGATACCCATTCCCCCATCCATAAAAAACAAACTAAGCCTTATCTTGGAGAAGGAAGTGTTGTATTTATTGTAGAAGACAGAAAAAAAGCAATAGCAAGAAATGCAAAAATTTACGCTGAGATTGCGAGTTTTTCTAAAGCCATAGAAAATACTAACAGGGCTTTTCAATCTAAGAGTTCTACAAACAAATGGAAAACAAACATACCAAAAACCATTAGAGACAAAATCCCAACGCCCTCAGTAAAAGAAATTGTAGGCAGAGAAATTGAATCCTCTAGCGCATTTCAAATAGCAATAGGAGCAATTTCAATCTACACCGGAATAACCCCACCCACTTGTAATTATTTTTCTGACTCAAAAACAAACCAACACCATTCATACAAAATTAAAAATTTTTTCAAATCCAGAAACTTCGTAGTTCATGGGCACGACTTGTCTGGTGTAAGTACATCTATTTTGCTAAAGGATTTTTAAATGGAAAATTTTGAACTTTATATTATCTGGCTTGTTGTTTTAAACAGCTTTGCGATCCTACTTATACTGCATGCAATTTTTAAAATGCAAAAAAGTATGACTAAATATTCTTATTTAGCATTTTTAGTGTTTAGCATAATCTATATAAATTTGATCTATATAATTCGATTCTTTGTCACAGATTTAGAAATAGCACACACTATTTCAAAATTTATATTTTTCTCTTTTAGTTTGAATTTTATTCTATTCGGAGTTTTTATTTTTCTAATTTTTGGAAAATCCGTAGAACTAAAAAATTTGCGATTCTGGATATTTTGCAGTTTGAATTTTGTTTTTGGAATTGCTGCATTTATTCCCGGCGCTATCATCAGTGGAGTAGTTCAAAATGAAAAAAGCATAAATCCAGTTTATGGAGTCTTATACCCATTTTATATAGTTGGGAATTTTATTTTGGCAACTTATATTTTTACGATAGCGTATATCGCATACAGAAAAGAACAAAATGAAGTCTTGAAATACCAGCTAACAATACTTTTTTTTACAGGGATTGTGGTTTTCTTTTTTGTTGGAGTGATGAACGGAATGGCTCCTGCGATTGAAGAGAATTCGATCTCTTCTTTTATTGACCCTCTTGGATTTTTACTATTTTATATGGGGATGGTGAACATCATTTCAAACGAAAACAATCTTTTTATCAAGAAAGAATTTAATAAATTCATAAAACTTCCTCCTTTCAAGAAATCAGAAAATGTATTTGCTCTTAAACAACTTTTGGTAGAGTTGAACAATATTTTTATAAAAAATCCTGAAATGGTGAAAGCCCATCTAAATTTTATAGGACAAAACTCTGAAGACCTAAATATTTTCTTAGAAAAAAAAGACCCAAAGTTAAAACTTGAAGGAAAGTCAAAAAGTACTATTCCTCCCGGTTGGTATCAGGGAATGCTCGATTCATTTTCAAAACTATATAATGAGAATAGGAGATTGGCATTTTTTTTAATTCGTGCAGAAAACCTTTTAGGAGAAGGATGGATTTCAAAAAAGATTGAGAAATTAAAACTTGCAACCGGACTACCGGAAAAAGACTTTTATATATTTTCAAATTATTCATCTGAAATTCAAAATAATCTAAAGGAAAATAATGAAGCTTTCGGAAGTGAAATACTTTGCTTTTCTGTTTCTCTAAAAAAAATTCTACTCCAAATTCAAAGCTATTCACTCTCCAATCAAATTGTAACTTTTTTAGGTGAATCAGGTACAGGGAAAAGCCTCTTTGCGAAAGCACTGCATTTTTCAAGGAATGGGGGAGAGCTAAAAGAAATTTCTTGTCAGTCGATAACTCGTGAAAAACTCATCAATACTATAAATGAATTTTTGGCTGCAAAGAAAGGAGAAACTCGCACAGGGCTTCTCATCAAACATTTAGATTATTTGGAGCAAGAAAAATTTTTACTACTCGAGCCTATCATAAAAGATTTAGCAGGAAAGAAATTTATATATTTTACCTGCTCCAATGAATTTATCAATAGTATGCACAATATTCCTACAAATATTTTTACAAGAATAAAGGGGCTCACCGTATCCATTCCTCCTATCAGAGAAAGGGCAGAAGATATATTTTTTCAAGTAATTTATTTCTTAAAAAAATATTCTGACAAGTTTGATAAAAAATTTGAAGCTATATCTGTGGAAATGATGCACGCACTTCGAAAGCAAACATGGACAGGAAATTCAGAAGAACTAATTCAAACTATCCAAAGTTTGATTTTGAACGGGCAATCCCCTGTACTTTCCATCACTCCCAAATTTTCAGAAATCACAGAAAATCCTACAGTTGCGGATTTATCTGATCTCACTCCTTTGGAGTTGTCTGAAAGAGAAACTATTTTAAGATACCTTCAATCCAATAAGTACAATAAAAACAGAACAAGGATTGATCTTGGGATCACTATCAACACTTTAAACACTAAGATAGAAAAATATAAAATACATTTTCCTGATTCAAAAATCTAAAGAGAAAATTCATGCTAGTTTAAATAAAAATTATGCTTAATCCTAAAGACTATTTGCAAGCCTCAGTCTTCTCTCCAGAAAATCTTCTTAGAGAAGCAAGAAGACAAAAAAATTTACCTCTTGCCTCTGTGCCTTCTACCTGCCTTCTCGATCCGGATGGAGATATTGTTCAATTTGTATTAAAAACAAATAAAGCAAAATTAGACAAATATTGGGCGTGCTATCATACAAATCTTTATAGAGTCCATTTCGAAGACGAAGTTTTTGGGATTATCGGAAATGCAGTTGGGGCACCTTTTGCAGTTTTACTTGCAGAGCAATGTTTTGCATCCGGATGCAACACATTGATTAGCATAACTTCTGCCGGCATTATCAACCCTACAAAAAATAATTCTAAGTTTATTTTGATTGAATCTTCTTTAAGAGATGAAGGCACCAGCTTTCATTATTTACCTCCTGATAAAGAATCGAAAATACAAGATCATTTGTTAAAAAATTTATTACCTTTAATCGAGAACCAAGAGTTGTCTTTAGAATTAGGAAAAAGCTGGACTACAGATGCACCTTACAGAGAAACAAAATCTGCCATCGACTACGCAAAATCAAAAGGAGTTCATTCTGTGGAAATGGAGTCTTCTGCCTTATACGCTTTTGCTCTAGCCAAGAAAAAGGACGTTATTTGTTTTGCTCACCTTACCAACTCGATGGCACAAAGTGAAATCGACTTTGAAAAAGGTATAGAAAACGGAAGCATTGATTCATTAAATTTAGTCTATCGTACAATTCAAGCACTGAAATAAATCTCTTCATAACAAGGGAAATTTGAAGGTAATAAAAATATACAAAACTTTTGAAACTAAAAAATTTAGACTACCAAAAAAATTTTTAGAAAAAGATATTTGTAACAAGTACTATGAAAAGAGAGAAAAAAAAGTGGATCTAAGTGAGTTTGATTTTGAATTAGACGAGTCTCTAATCGCAAAATATCCAGTAAAAAATAGGGATGAAAGTAGGTTGATGGTTGTCGAAAAAAAAACCGGGAAGATTTCTATTGAGCCGTTTTTTAAAAATATAAAAAATTATTTGAAACCGAATGATCTTTTAGTTTTCAATAATACTAAGGTTAGCAAAAGAAGAGCATTTCTATTAGATGAAAAAAATAAAAAATACGAAGTTTTATTTTTAGAGAAGTTGAAAGATTCAAAGTCTTGGCTTTGCCTGATTAAAAATTTAAAAAAACTACCCCCTCACCTCATTCTAAAATCTATTTCTGGTGATTATAAATTCCAATTTGTTGGCAGAAAAGAAATATACGGAATACTTGAACCTCAGGATTTCATAAATGAGTTTGACTTTGAAAATTTTGGAGAAATTCCTATTCCCCCTTATTTCAAAAGAAATTCCGAAAAATCAGACGAAAAAAGATACCAGACAGTCTTTAGTGAAAACCTTGGGTCGGTTGCAGCGCCCACTGCAGGATTACATTTTTCTAAAGAGCTTTTAGAAGACCTTAAAAAAAAAGGGGTACTTCATACCTCTGTAGAGTTAAAAATCGGTTACGGTACATTTAGCCCGATAATCACAGAACAAATTTTAAATAAAAAACTCCACAAAGAAACTTACTCAATTTCAAAAGAATCTGCCAAAGTTTTCCATTCGATTGATAGAACTAAGCAAAAAATCTGTGCAGTTGGAACTACAACACTTCGAGTTTTAGAAACAGAATTTTTAAAAAATAAAGGCAAATTTACTAATGGAGAAGGAGAGACTGATTTATTTATATTCCCAGAGGACTCTATTCAGTCTATTGATTCACTTGTAACAAATTTTCACTTACCTAAAAGTAGTCTACTACTATTAGTGAGTGCATTTGCCGGAAAAGAATTAATCCTCGAAGCATATAAAAAGGCAATTTCAGAAAAAATGAGGTTTTTTTCTTATGGCGACTCCATGTTGATTTTATAATCTATGATATTTAAATAATCTTTTACAAAATTATTCCTTCACTCCAAGATTCATTTTTTTAATTTCACCTGACTTGAGCGCATCGGCAAATTTTATAAATACTTCAAAATGGGTTTTTTTTTCAATATTTAACAGTATGGATTTATTTTTCCATTCTCCAGACAAAATCTTTTTTTCAACTAAGCTCCATTCTATTTTGTCTTTATCTAAAAAAAATTCCCCTAAGGAATTGATGTTTACAATTATATCACCATTTGTATTCCCGGATACATTTTTTGCATTCGGAATATCTAACTCCATAGACTGGAAATTTTTCGTAAAACTAACGCTTAGCATTACAAAAATCAAAAGTATAAAAATAATATCCATAAAGCTCGTCATGTCTAAAAGACTGATTCCCTGGGACTTTTTAGCTCTTCTTCTCACGAGAAACCCTATACACTATTCCAAAAGACTCAGTCTCTATCTCATCTAACTCACCTTTTAAATATTGATGAAATACCAATGAAGGCACAGCAATCAACAAACCAAAAATTGTAGTAAGGAGAGCCTCGCTAATCCCACCTGCAAAAATTTCAGGACTAGCTTGACCTGTAGCCCTCATTTTTTGAAAAGCAGAATAAATACCAAGAACAGTACCTAGTAGCCCAAGTAGTGTGGCAATCCCGCCGAGGCTTCCCACCCAGTTTATCTTTTTTTCATACGAAAAAATCAAATGCTCAAACTTTTCTTCCCATCTTTTTTCAATGTCTCTTGTATCTTCCAAAATCTTAAAAAATGACCTACCGAATGGTGTTCGTAATTGATCAGTGTTCTCTAGAAATAAATCCTTTTGAATACTGCGAAATTCAAAAAAAAGATGAATCACCAAAGAAAGATTTAAAATAGATACGCATAAAAGTGGGAACATAATACACCCCCCACTCAAAAAAAGTCTAACTATTTCCATATATTTTATCACCATAAAATTTAGATTTTCTTTTTAATACCAAATTTTCATTTTCAACGAATACGAAAAATAAAATCTAGTATTTTCATGCTGA
This sequence comes from Leptospiraceae bacterium, assembly GCA_015075105.1. Taxonomy (NCBI): domain Bacteria; kingdom Pseudomonadati; phylum Spirochaetota; class Leptospiria; order Leptospirales; family Leptospiraceae; species Leptospiraceae bacterium. The sequence continues at coordinate 1,077,190 of JABTUZ010000002.1, forward strand.
ATATTTTACGACTGGGAAAACAATTATTTTCTGAATTAAATAAAAAAGATAAATTTTTTCTTTCGTTTAGCTTTTTGATTCTTATCACCACATTTATTTTAGGAGCACAAAAGATCGGCTTAAAATCAGACTTTCAAGATTATTACAAGGCTTCGGAATTATTTAGAAATTCAAAAGATATTTATCAACTCGAATTATTAAAATCTTTGAAAGAATCCATTAAACCAGAAGATGCTTTTAAAACAGAAAACCTGATTAAACTAGAAAGCCTGAAAAATAGCGTAGGAACGTATATCTATCCCCCAACTTTTGCTTTCTTACTTCTTTCTATATCATGGTTGCCATACACTTTCAGTTCTGCAATTTTTTATATTCTGAATTTTTCCTTTTTACTAATCTCGATGTATTGGATTTTGCAAATCACAAACACCAAAAAGAAATATCTAATTCTTTTTCTTTCTATAATTTTGAGTTTCAGGTATTTAGAAAATCATTTTTATAACAATCAAGTTGCTTTTATTTTACTTGGATTGATATTATATTCTATTCGCACTAAAAACCCATACTCCTCCGGGGCAGCGCTTTCTCTTGCAATTGTAATCAAACTTACGCCAGGAATATTTCTATTATATTTTTTATTTCAAAAAGATTGGAAAAAAATTAGTCTGACAATTTTTTTCTTGGTGCTTTGGGTGCTACTTCCTTTTTTATCAGGGCTTCAATACAATTGGAGCTTACTTACTGATTGGATAGACATGGTGTTGAAAAATTTTCTACAAAACCCAGAGTTTAGAGCTTGGAAAAATAACCAATCTCTCATAGCTACCTTAGCAAAATATTTTCTGCCAAACGGAGACTTGCAAAATCAAACTGAATTTGGAATGCCTTTTATAACTTTATCTCCTAAATTTGTAAAAATTATATTCTACTTTTTCGCATTACTCTTTTTTGGATCGGGGCTGTTAAAATACTATAAATCTAAAGTAAATCTCTCAAACTCTCAAGTTATATCTTTGCTGTTTATACTTTCTGTAATATTTAGTGGAATCAGTTGGATTCATTCATTTGTATTTTTACTATTTCCAATAACGTATGGTTTAGTTAATATTTTAGAAAATACTGTCTCCTTATTTTCTAAAATTCTTTTTTGGATTTCTGTAACCCTACCAATCCTAAGCGGTAGAGTGTTTGTCGGAAATTTCTTGGAAGACCTTTTACTGATGATTTCTGTTTTACTTTATACTTCTACACTTTTGTATATCTCTATCTTGAGTTTTAAAAAAAATGGAAACTAATCTAAAATTCAAACCAAGAGTAGGAATAGATGCAAGACCTTTCGCTTACGGAATGACAGGAAACTCCAGATACTTGCACGAAGTATTAAAAAAATTAATCCATTTTAATTCTCCTTTTGAATACTACCTTTACTCACACAAAGAATTTCATCCGGTATTTGAAGATGTTTATGAAAGTCCACTAATAAAAGTATCTGTTTATGATAAATTCCAGATCCCGGGTTTTCTATGGCTAAATTATATTCTACCCAAGGAATTAAAAGAAGATAGAGTAGATATTTTTTGGGGAACTCTGCAAATGCTCCCTTTCTTCAAAATGAATATACCGGAAGTTGTAAACTACCACGACTTGAATTTTATTTCTGCACCAAATACCATGACGAAAGCAAATTATTTTCAACACAAAATTTTTTCACCAATCACTTTACGTCATGCGGACAAAATTTTTTGCCTTTCTAAAAATACAAAAAATGATATACATCAAAATTTCCCAAGATTCAAAGAGAAGCTGACCGTTATTTATCCGGGGGTCAATCAAAAAACAGAAGGATTGCATGTAAATCCGCCTTACGATAATTTTTTATTTACAATTGGAACTTTAGAGCCAAGAAAAAATCTAAAGACTCTAATTCTTGCTTACATTCAATTAAAAACCGAAAACCCTAACTTCCCTCTAAAACTAATTGTGGCTGGTAGAGTAGGCTGGAAAGAAAAAGAACTGTCCGATAGTTTACTAAAAGGTGAATATGAAAAATTTGGTTTATACTTTTTGCAAAACCCTGATGACGATGTATTGACCTTTTTATACAAAAACTGTTATGCTTTTTTATTTCCTTCTATCCACGAAGGATTTGGTCTTCCACTACTCGAGGCTTTAATAGAAAATAAAATCTGTGTCGCCTCGGACATACCTGTATTCAGAGAAGTGCTAACTGATGAAGATATTTTTGTTGAGCCGCTAAATATCATTAATTGGAAAGAAGCTCTATTGAAAATTGAAAAAGAAAATTTGAACAAAAGGAAAAAAGTCTGGAATAGGGAAGATTGGAGCTGGGATAAATCGGCTAACTCAATTGAGAAAGAATTAAACTCAATCTGGAAAAAGAAAATAGATAGGCTTTCTTTTTAAATCTATATGTGGTTTTTGCTATGAAAATCTCTTTTCAACGAGGTGTTTTCCTCTTTTCGTCGGGTTTGTGTCGTTTTAGTCTGTTGTAGCGGGTTGTTTTTCTCTTGGAAAGGTAAGCTCCCCCCGCAATCGTGGTCACCGGGGTGGGAACTCCATTCTCGAAGAATCGACTGGGGAGAATTATGTCCCATTCGGCAAGGTCAAGCACTAACAGAAGAGTAAAAAGAGCGGTCTTTGTGGTACCAAGCCAGTCTGCAAGAATCCCCAATTCAATCCAGTCATCGTTATTCGGGGTAAAATTCTTCTTCTGCAAATTTTGCCCGACTTCTTGATACGCTTTCTTTACTCTATCCATTTTCTCAAAAGTCCCCCAAAGAATCACATTTCTGTATCTGTTCAGCAATGCGTGCAAATATTTTCGTCTCGAAAAACCCGTCGTTCTTCTATTGAACTCGTCCATATATTTTGCTGGAACAAGCAAGCTCGATTGGGTTTCTGTAAATTTTTGTGGGTTCATAAATTTCTCCTTAAAGTAAAATTTTCTGCTCTCCTTTATAAGGTAAAAAAAGTTTGCTTTAGAAAAAAAATTTTTGCATTTTTTAGAAAATTTTTTTAGCTTTTACAGAAAAAGTCCCAAATCTGCACTAAAGGCGTAATTTCTTGAAATCCCCATAAAAAATGGAGATCCCACATTTTTGCATAAAAGGTTCACAATTGGTATAAAACATGCACTTTACAGAAAAGAGTGGAGATCCCACATTTGTGCACGAAAAGTGCAAAATCTGCACTAAACGCGAAAGCTCAAAACCTCTAACGAAAAAAAATCTACTTGTAAGAAATAGCTGAATTATTTTTACTGATATTGATTCTCAATTTCTTTTTAGGGGCCAAATATGCTTTCTTCCATTCTATCTAAAAAACCATACACTGGGATAATTTCTTTTATTTTAGTTTTATTTACCATGCCTTTGGGTCACTCTGCTATGATTTTAATGGAGAAGGGGTTTGGTCACGAGTACGTCTTTCATGCAGCTATAGCATTAGGACTATTTGGTTTAACATTACTCGTAATCGGGGTGGTGGCAAAAAACAAAACTTTTTCTACCTTTATGGGGCTTTTTTCCGGGTTGTTTGTATGGACTGGTTGGGTTGAGTTTTCTTTTGTTTACTACGCAAAAAGATTCGAGGTAAAAGGACTAATCGAAAACGGAGAAATGGTAACTAAACCGGAATATTTAATTATGCCATCTTCTATTGGATTTCTAGGAGTACTATTTCTAATTTACGTATTAGGAAATAATTCTAACTGTCCATTTTTTATCTGGTTTCAAAAAAGGCTTAGAATTTTTTCAAAGATCAAAGAAATTCCTACAGAAAAAAATCCTGCTGTTGTAACCTTCGCAGAATTTATTGCAATACTTTGGACATTTTATTTACTACTACTTTTTGCTTATGACAAAAACTTTTTTGGTGATAGACATCCTGTCACTTATATAATCGCATTCGGCTCTTTATTCTGGTCATTGTATTTATTCATGCGTCTTATGACATTCAACCAATTTGCATACTCTCTTCGTTATTCAATTCCCACTGTAATTATTTTCTGGAATTTTGTAGAGATATTGGGAAGATGGAATCTGATGAAAGAAATTTGGTTAGAACCAAAGCAATACTCTCTTGAAATGGGTCTATTGCTTTTAATATTTACTTTAGTTACAAGCTATTCTATATTTCTAGGATTCAAACCAAAAAAAAATTTGCAGTGAGTTTTATGTTTTATTCAAAATTTAAAAAACCCTATATCACCTTTTCTCTATTCATTTTATTATTCGGATACCAATCCATAAATAGTCAAAGTGAAACCTTGAAAACCAGTACTACTGAAATTGAAGACAGTAAAAAGAAAATGTATGACCCTGATAAAGCATTGATCATGGCTACACCAGTCTATGGGGGGCTTATAAGCGGAATAGAATTTCCTTATAGATTTCCCTATTTTCAAAACGGAAACTTTACCTCTAAAGATTTCCAATTATTACGAGGAGAAAAAGATCTTCATGGATCAGGAAATGGTGGTGGAGTAGAGCTTGGAATCGTAAAAGGAAACTGGAGTTATGTAACAGTCAATTTTCAATTTGAGAACACACCTTACGAAACAGTAGGAAGTGCTACGAATCATATTGAAAAGACTCGTTCTAGCTTTGTGGGAACTTTAAATTATTTACAATACTCTTGGGAAAACAAGTCCCAGTTTGTACCTACTTTTGGAATAGGCTTCTTTAATGGATTTGTAAATACTACGGTAAAAGATTTTGTAGCTTTTGATCCTTCTCAGAAATCTGTAATCTATTCGAGTTATGTCAATGCATCAAGCCATGTTGTGAATCCTTTTCCAAAATTAGGAATGAAAATAAAGATCCCTGTTCAACATTGGTATGTAGCTCCATTCTATTCTTATTTTTACGAAGAAGTGACAGCTAACGTATCTTACGGTACAGGGAAGGTGCTTTCTCCTGATCCTGCTTTATTCAATCCATTTACCTTTGCAGAAACAATTGGAAATTCATCAAACAATTCTCTTCTATATCCGGGGGAGGCACGCAGTCTAAAAAAATACTATCAAAACGTTGTAGGTGCAAATATATTTTTGGACTTTCACTATTTTATTCAGCTAAGAGCGAATATTTACAGAAATCTAACTAGAAATTTATGGACTGCAAGAGTATTCCTTACATTTTTTTTCCACAAAAATATAGGAATTTCTGCCTATTATGAATACGCAGAGAGAATCACAGGTCACTACAACTACTGGCTTATAGGCCCAACCTTCGCAACCCAGTTTTAATATTTCATATAGTCAAAATATTCTTTTTGACATTTTTTTCTGAAAAATTTGTTATTATTCCGGTGTCTTTTTCTAAACTTTTATTAACAATATCTATAATTTTCTTTTTCTCATGTACGAAAGAAAAAAAGATTTTTCCGGTAGCTATAAAAGGTATTTTAGATATTAGCCAAAAAAGTGAAAAGAAATGGGAGTTTGATCTTGATGGAAACTTGAAGTTAGACGGAGAATGGGAATTTTATTGGAAAGAATTTTTAGAGCCTGTTACACTCTCTAACCCTGACTCAATCACTTCTAATACTAACACACAAAAATTTTCTCCAGATTGGATAAATATTCCATCCGCATGGAATAACCTGCCTGTTCCAAATAGCAACAAAGAAAAAGTTGCTGGCGCTTTCGGTTTTGCAACATACAGACTCAGAATTCTCACTGACTCAGCCCAAGAACTTTCTATAAAGTTTCCTTACATAAACACGTCTTACAGACTTTTCATAAACGGTAAATTTATATCTGAAGTAGGAACTCCATCCGACTCAAAAAATTCTTCCAGTCCAAGTGTTCATTCTGATGTATTTGAAATTCCAATTTCTGAAACAAAGAAAAATGAAATAGAAATACTCATCCATGTTTCAAACTATTTCCACTCAAAAGGCGGGATTCGTAACTCCATACTACTCGGTAAAAATCAAAAAATAAAAAATCTTCATGATAGAAATTTATTTTTTGATTCATTCCTTGCAGGTAGTATATTTATCACAGGTCTTTACCATTTAGGACTGTATTTACTCAGAAGAAAAGAGTCATCCCCGTTGTACTTAGGGATTTTTTGTATCCTGATGAGCTTTCGTACTTTATTAATAAGCGAAAACTACTGGTATGAAATTTTCCCGAATTTTCCTTATGAAGTGGGCATAAAGTTAGAGTACTTAGTTTTTTATTTTGGTCCTGCGATTTTCTTACTTTATATCAATCAAGTTTTTCCTAAAGATGAAATAAAGATTCTATCTAAAATATTAAGAATTTTTTCTTATTCACTCACTATTGTAATGTTAATTACCCCTGTTAGGATTGCCTCCAATACTTTAATTTTTATGGAATCAATGACGTTAGTTGGAATGCTATACGTTATTTATATTATGATTCAAGCAATACGAAATAGACGTGAAGGAGCCAAATCTTTTGCTTTTGGGATTTGTATTATTTTTATTGCTATAATAAATGATATGCTCTATGTAAACCAAATTCTTTCTACGGGTTATTTTGCTCCTTTTGGGGTATTTTTATTTTTTCTTTCACAAGCCTATTTGCTTTCTATTCGTTCATCAAAGGCATTTGACCAAGTGGAAGAACTCACAAACTCATTAGAAAAAAAAGTACTAACTCGAACAAATGAATTACTTCAATCCAAAAAAATTATTGAAACTGAAAAACTCATATCCGAAGAATATCTTAAAAAACTGAAGAAAGACCTCCATGTTGCCAGGAGTATCCAAAGAGCAATTCTCCCGACGAAACCTAAAAACGAAAAATTAAAATTCTATTCAAAATATCTACCTATGTCTGAAGTAGGTGGAGATATTTATCATATAGAAGAAATTCATCCAAATTATATTAGAATATTTATTGCAGATGTCACAGGACATGGAATGCAGGCTGCCTTAATAACGATGTGCGTTCTTGCGGATTATCAACATTTAAAAAATTCACACTTAAGTCCTTCCGAAATCCTTCGTAAAATAAATATCCAATTTTGTGAGAGGTATTCATTCTTATCTACATTTTTTACTTGTATGGCAATGGATATAGACTTAAACTCCAATATCTTGTCTTTCTCTTCAGCGGGACATCCTGCACAATTCAAGTTCTCTTCAGGGAAAATCGAATTATTTGAAAGAACAGGAAGACTAATCGGCTTAGCTAAAGATTCAAATTATACTTTAGTGGAGACCGCATTTCAACCGAATGATAAGCTCTTTTTATTTACTGATGGTTTGTATGAAGAAATTAATTCAGAGCATATAGAATATGGTGAAGATCGACTCATAAAAATTATAGAAGAAAATATTACAAAAGATTTAGATATTATTATAGAAACCACACTTGCAGATTTAGACGACTTTTTGGGTGGTTCCGAAAAAAGAGACGATATTACTTTTATCGGGATCGAATTTTTATAGCACAATATCTGCCTTTTTTGGAGTACAAGTCAATTTCTGCTTCTTAGCAATAAAAATATTTTAAGATTGCATTATTTATAAAAGGCGTACCTGCAAAAAGTCGTTTTTTGAAAAAGCAATTGTTCAAAAAGCCAATAAAAGTGCCATTTTCTAGCGTTGTAAAAAGCCCTGAAAGGGGTTTTTGCAGTAGCGTCATAAAAAATATAAAATAAAGACTTGCATATATCAAGTTATCTTTATATATGGCTATAAGGAAATATTAAAAAATCTTACTCTTTCGATGAAAAGAAGCCTAATCCATGAACTAAAAGCGATTTCTGATGAAACAAGGATCAGAATCCTGCATATCTTGTCTTTTGCCTCTTTTAGTGTAAACGAAATCACTGAAATATTGAGTATGGGTCAATCCAGAGTTTCCAGACACCTGAAGATTATGAATGATGCCGGGATATTAGAATCTATTCGAGAGGGAACTTGGGTGTATTATAAAATCAACGAAAATGTACCTGAAAATAATTTTATTAAAGACCTCTCGAGTTTGATTTTATCGCACAAAGAAGAAATCCCAAAAAGAGAAATTGATGAAAAAAACACGGAAAGGTTGCTAAAAAAAAGAGAAGACAGAAAAACCGGCTATTTCAATAAAATTGGAAAAGATTTAGATAGAGTACAAAGCAAGGTTTTAAATCCAAAAATCTATCGCGAAAAAATACTATCCTTTCTTCCCTCGAAAAATAGAATGATAATAGACCTTGGATGTGGGCCCGGAGGACTATTTCCATATCTTCTAAAAAAAAGCGATCGCGTAACCGGAATTGATTCTTCGGTAAAGATGGTCGATGATGCAAATTCTATTTTCGGAGAAAACAAAAATATCAAAGTAATACACAGCTATTTAGAGAAGCTGCCTATTTCGTCTAACTTCTCGGATGCAGTGGTTGCCTCTATGGTTTTGCACCATGTTTCAAATCCGAAGTTCATCATGGATGAGGCCAACAGAATTTTGAAAACGGGTGGGGTATTTTGTATCATTGACTTAAAAAAACACAATTCAGAGTTTATGAGGGATAGTTTTGCCGATCTCTGGCTTGGATTTGAAGAAAATCTTCTTAGCGAATGGTTGAAGATTTCTGGATTCGATATTAAGAAAATCGAAGAAATTCCAACTCAATCTGAATTTAAAATATTAGCAATCAAAGCAATAAAAAAAGGAGGGCGTAATGTCCACAGCAACAAAAGAACAAACACAAAAGTATAAGGTAAAAGATATCGGTCTTGCAGACTGGGGAAGAGAGGAGATCATCCTAGCAGAAAAGGAAATGCCGGGGCTGATGGCAATTCGAAAAGAATTCAAAGGTAAAAAACCTTTGGCGGGTGCAAGAATCGCAGGATCTCTTCACATGACAATTCAGACAGCAGTTCTAATTGAGACGTTAGTTGAGCTTGGTGCAGAAATCAGATGGGCTTCTTGCAATATTTTTTCAACCCAAGACCATGCAGCGGCAGCCATTGCAAAAGCAGGAATTCCTGTATTTGCATGGAAAGGAGAAACAGAAGAAGAATATTGGTGGTGCACAGAGCAAACGCTTTACTTCGATGGCGGCAAAGGCCCAAATATGATTCTCGACGACGGGGGAGACCTAACGTATCATATTCACACTAAACACCCTGACTTATTAAAAGATATAAGAGGGGTTTCCGAAGAAACTACCACAGGTGTAAACCAACTGATGAAAATGATGGCAAAGGGAGAATTAAAAATCCCTGCAATCAATGTGAACGATTCTGTTACAAAATCAAAATTTGACAACCTCTACGGTTGTAGAGAATCTCTTGCAGACGGAATCAAGCGTGCAACGGACGTTATGCTCGCAGGGAAGCTCTGTATTGTTGCGGGATATGGCGATGTAGGGAAAGGATCGGCAGCCTCCCTAAGAAATTTTGGCGCAAGAGTTATCATAACCGAAATCGATCCGATCTGTGCCCTTCAAGCTGCTATGGAAGGCTATCAAGTCCTTCGCATGGAAGATATTGTTGACAAGGCAGATATAGTTGTGACTGCAACCGGAAACAACGACATAGTAACCCTTGAACACATGAAGGCGATGAAAGATGGAGCAATTCTTTGTAACATTGGTCACTTCGATACAGAAATTCAAATGGCAAGACTAAACTCAATGCCGGGAATTCAAAAGAAAGAAATCAAACCTCAAGTGGATAAATATACTTTTCCTGACGGGAAGTCTATCATTGTACTTGCAGAAGGTCGCTTAGTCAATCTCGGATGCGCTACAGGGCATCCTTCTTTTGTGATGAGTAATTCTTTTTCCAACCAAGTTCTCGCTCAAATTGAGCTGTACAACAATACCGATAAATATCCTGTTGGTGTATATAGACTTCCAAAGCACCTTGATGAAAAAGTGGCTGCATTCCATTTAGAACAAATTGGAGTGAGGCTAACTACACTCACTAAAGAACAAGCAGAATATCTTGGTGTTTCGCTTAACGGCCCTTTTAAACCGGAGCATTATAGATACTAAGTTAAAAGTAGTGACTAATTTTTAGCTAAACAAAGTCACTTCCTATTTTAATTAATCTATATGAAGGTGATGCGTTTTCTCTCACTACTTTTTCTTGCCAATGAATTAGTGAGAGAAACAAATCTTTTCGTGTATATTTTATTATTAAATATTTAGAAAATTTTATAACCGGATTAGATAAGAAAATTAATGCAAATTTTTAATTTGAATAAAGAGAAGTTGAAAATTCCTTCGTTGTTAAATTATAAACACACTCTTAAAGTTGGTTTAAAACAATATGCCACACATCGTTACTGAATACTGTTTTCAATGCGAAGCTACAGTTTGTGCTGCTATCTGTCCGATGGCAGCATTTCGAGAAGGTGAAGATATGCTCTATATTTCTCCTGACGATTGTATAGACTGCGGAAACTGTGTATCCGAATGCCCGACTGGAGCTATCTTCCCTGATTACGACTTGCCTAAAAAATTTCATAGCTATATAGAAATAAACGAAGCAGAGTCTAAAAAATATCCAGTAATAAGTTCTGTAAAAAATAAATACAAAAAGGAAAAAACGGAAGCAAAGCATTCCGCATAACGTACAAAATGAAATATTCTAACCCTAATTCAAAAGAACTGATCACATTACTTACAAAACAGATATTAATTTTAGACGGGGCTATGGGAACCATGATTCAAAGGCATAAGCCCACAGAAGAAGATTTTCGCGGGGATTTACTAAAAAACCATCCCTCGCCTTTAAAAGGGAATAACGACCTATTATCTATCACCCGGCCTAATATTATAGAGTCTATCCACTTAGAGTATCTTCGTGCAGGGGCAAATATAATCGAAACAAATACTTTTAGTGCAAACTCAGTTTCTCAAGCCGATTATAAATTAGAGCATTTAGTAGAAAAAATAAATCGAGATTCCGTAAAGTGTGCTAAAAAGGCAATCGAAAATTTTCGGAATGAAAATTCAACCCAACCTTGTTTTATTGCCGGAGCTATCGGACCGACAAACAGAACTGCGTCGATGTCGCCTGACGTAAACAACCCGGCATTTCGCGCAGTTAGCTTTGATGATCTTGTCGAAGCCTACTATGAACAAGTAAAGCCATTAGTAGAAGAGGGGGTTGATCTGCTTTTACCGGAAACAACTTTTGACACTCTAAACTTGAAAGCCGCAATTTATGCGATAGAAAAATATTTTGAAGAAACAAATACCAGAATTCCTGTGAGTCTATCTGTAACGATAACAGACGCTTCCGGTAGAACTCTTTCCGGTCAAACTTTAGAAGCATTTTATAACTCGATACGTCATGCGAAACCGATAAGTATCGGAATCAACTGTGCACTCGGTGCATCCGAAATGAGACCCTATCTACAAGAGCTTTCCGATAAATGTGAATTCTATGTAAGCTGCTACCCAAACGCAGGGTTGCCTAACGCATTTGGGGGATACGACCAAGGCGCAGAAGAATTCGCAAACTATCTAACTGATTTTGCAAAGCATAGCTGGTTAAATATTGCAGGCGGTTGTTGTGGAACAACTCCAGAACACATTCAAGCGGCTGCCAATGCACTAAAAAATTATTCCCCAAGAGTTCCACCGACTATTTTGCATGAAACAAGGCTATCCGGTCTCGAAGCCTTAAACTTAACTGAAGACAAGGGCTTTATATTGGTTGGAGAGAGAACAAACGTTACCGGATCTCCTAAATTCAAAAAACTCATTTTGGAAGAAAATTTTAATGAAGCCCTATCTGTTGCTGCACAGCAGGTAGAAGCAGGAGCCAATATAATTGATATAAATTTTGATGAGGCGCTTTTGGATGGTGAAGCCTCAATGACTAAATTTTTAAACTTAGTAGCCAGCGAGCCTGAAATTTCCAAAGTACCGATAATGATAGACAGTTCCAAGCCAAGCGTGATATACGCCGGACTAAAATGCTTACAAGGAAAAGGAATAGTTAACTCAATCAGCTTAAAAGAAGGAGAAGAAAAATTTTTAGAAGAAGCAAGAGAAATTAAAAAATTTGGAGCAGCTGTAGTTGTCATGGCTTTTGATGAAAAAGGGCAGGCAGCAACCAAAGAAGAGAAAATTAGAATTTGCACAAGGGCGTATAGACTACTCACCGAAAAATGTGGGTATGAGTCTTGTGATATAATTTTTGACCCAAATATTTTAACCGTAGGAACTGGAATAGAAGAGCATAACAATTATGCAAAAGATTTTATAGAAGCCATCCCTGAAATTAAAAAACTTTGCCCTAATGCAAAAATTAGTGGAGGAGTGAGTAATATTTCTTTTTCTTTCAGAGGGAATAATCCGGTTAGAGAAGCTATGCACACTGCATTTTTGTACCATGCTATAAAATCCGGAATGGATATGGCGATAGTTAACGCCGGGATGCTTGGTGTATATGAAGAAATACCAAAAGACCTACTCGAAAAAGTGGAAGATGTACTACTGAATAGAAAATCTGACTCTACAGAAAAGTTAATCGACTTTGCATCCGGTTTTAAAGGAGAAGAAAAATCCAAAGAAAAAGAAATTCTTTGGAGAAAAGAAAGCGTTGAATCCCGCCTAACGCATTCTCTTGTAAAAGGAATTACTGATTTTATCGACCTAGACACTGAAGAAGCAAGAGCAAAATACAATCGACCGCTTGACGTAATCGAAGGGCCTCTAATGGACGGGATGAAGGTAGTGGGGGAGTTGTTTGGAGCAGGAAAAATGTTTTTGCCTCAAGTAGTAAAAAGTGCAAGAGTAATGAAAAAAGCAGTAGCTTACCTTCTTCCTTTTATGGAAAAAGAAAAATCGGAAGGTGTCGGACGGCCAAAATTTTTAATCGCAACGGTAAAAGGAGACGTGCACGATATTGGAAAAAATATTGTTGGGGTAGTTCTTGCCTGTAATAATTATGAAGTGATTGACTTAGGTGTAATGGTTCCTTCTGAAAAAATTTTAGAAGAAGCAAGAAAGCAAAATGTAAACGCTATCGGAGTCTCAGGCCTTATTACTCCTTCTCTCGATGAGATGGTTCACGTTGCAAAAGAAATGAAAAGAGAAAACTTTTCCATCCCACTTTTCATTGGTGGAGCTACTACAAGTCCAATCCATACAGCAGTAAAAATTGCAGAAGAGTATTCGCCTGTTGTGCATGTACTCGATGCATCGAGAGTTGTAGAAGTAGTCAATAATTTACTAAATCCAGATACAAAAAAATCTTTTATAGAAACAGTGGCTCAAGATCAAGAAAAGATTCGTAAGGACTACTACGACAAAAAAATAGATAGAAAACTACTTAGTATAACAGATGCAAGAAAAAATGGAGTAAAAACAGATTGGACAAATGCTGATATTCCAACTCCATCGTTTACAGGTTTAAAAATATTTGAAGATATACCACTTTCTGTTCTAAGAGACTACATAGACTGGTCTCCTTTTTTTCATGCTTGGGAATTGAAGGGGCACTATCCCGATATTTTATCTGATGAAAAATTTGGACGACAGGCGAAAGAGTTATTTGAAAATGCACAAACTCTTCTCGATACTATTATCAAAAATAAAATATATTCTGCAAAAGCAATTGTGGGAATGTACCCTGTCAATTCTGTAGGAGATGATATAGAAGTTTATGAAGATTTATCGAGAAATAAAACAATCGCAACATTCCACACTCTTCGTCAACAAATGATTAAACCAGAAGGTCAATTCAATAATTCACTTTCTGATTATATTGCTCCTAAAAACTCTAATCGAATTGATTATCTCGGTTGCTTTGCTGTAAGCGCCGGATTTGGAGTAGAAGAATTTGCAGATAGCTTCAAGAAAAAATTAGACGACTACAACGCTATCTTAGCAAAAGCGTTAGGCGACAGACTTGCTGAGTCTTTAGCAGAATATATGCACAAAGTTATCCGAGATGAGTGGGGTTATGGAAAAGAAGAAAATCTAACCAAAGAAGACCTCATTAGAGATAAGTACAGAGGGATCCGACCCGCAGCGGGCTACCCTGCATCCCCGGATCATACAGAAAAAAGAATTCTCTTCAATTTACTCCAAGCAGAAAAAAACGTAGGGATAAAACTATCTGAAAATTTTGCAATGATCCCTCCAAGTTCTGTGAGTGGACTATATTTTTCTCATCCTGAGTCAAAATATTTTGCAATCGGTAAGGTTGGAAAAGATCAGATTGAAGACTATGCAAAAAGAAAAAATATGAGTGTAGTGGAAGTCGAAAAATGGCTCGCACCACAAATCGACTACAAGTAAAATTCTTTACAAGTAATTTGAATTTAGAAAAAATAGAATTATTGGAGAATAATTTATGGTAACTGTAAAAACAAACCTATTTACCGCAGCAAAGATCGCACAAGAATTAGGTGTTTCTGACACAAAAGGAAAAAAATCATCAAAGAATTAAATATAGAGCCTGCCGAAAAAAAGGGAGTTTGTAATTACTATTCCAAAGATGTGATTGCTAAAGTAAAAAAAGCAATTGCATAGTTCGACTCATTGTTCGGAAAAATTTTACAAAACAGAATAATTCAAATCTCTTTTCAATCGTTAAAAAATATTCTAAATATTTTTCCAGATATTGATAATAAACTTTTCTTTTTAAAAAAGTGAATCTTAGTATTGATAGTATCTGTTCTGAATGTAATTTCAGAATAAAGGGGAGCAATAACGTAATTTTCATACAAATTCGGATATTGTTTACTTTCGTCCACAACTCCATTTTTAAAGGCTTCCAATACTTTAGTAATGATTCGCTTTTCCTCCCTCGACAGTAAGTCCTCGTATTCTTTTATAAGGATCAGTAAAAATCCACCAACGCCATTCGAGATCAATTTTGGCTCTACCTCTAAATAACCATCCTCTTTCATCTTTACGATTATTTCATTCAATAAATGAGGGTAGGGGCTATCCTCAAGATGAATGTACTTTTGATCTGTGATTACACTTGAATGCCTTTGAAAATATGCCCCTTCACAATAGTACAATAACTTAGAAAGTTCAACCCTCCCTCTTCCTTGAGAAGACTTTTTTAAAATAAAAGAAATGACAGATGACAATTTTTCAGAAGACATAAAATTAACCTATGATAATTACAAACAAAATCCCCAATATTCCTTATTCAAGATACGACAAAATTCAAAACTTTCTAAGAAAAAAAAGAAGGGAAATTCTTATTTTTTTGGAACATAGTTCTTGTATCACTGCCGGAATCAATTATAAAATCGAAAACCTATTAGTCAAAGAGGATTTTTTAAAAGAAAAAAAAATAGATCTATTTTTTTTAAAAAGAGGAGGGGACTTTACGGCTCACGAAAAAGGGCAGCTAGTAATTTATCCGCATATCGACCTAAAGAAAAGGAATTTACACATTACAAATTTTCTAAAAGTTTTTATAGACTCCATTCAAGTTGCAATTTTTCAAACTTGGAAACTACAAACTGTTTACAATGAAGCTGACCCCGGTTTATACATCCAAGAAAACCCAAAAAAAAAGATAGTATCTATTGGGGTTAGTTTCAAATCTTTTTTTACAAGTTTTGGTGCTGCAATAAATATCCAAAATAATTTAGAAATTTTTTCCTATATCAATCCTTGCGGAAAAGACAGCAAAGATATAGTTTCAATCAAAAGTCTTGGTTTGGATTACCAGAAAGAAAATGCTTTAATCAAAAATTTTACCGAAAAGTTCTTGCAGAAAATAGAAGAAAGACATTGGTTGAGCTAATGAGTTTAAAAGTAGAAACTTTTCCTGTGTACCCACTCGGTTGCAATTGCTCCATTGTTTATGACGAATCGGACAAAGAAGCAATCGTAATAGACCCTGGAGGGGAAGAGTTAAAAATTCTAGATTTTTTAAAAAATAATAATTTAAAACTAATGTACATCATCCACACTCACGCACACTTTGATCACTGTCTCGCTACAAACGCAGTGTATGATTCTCACACTGATACAAAAGTTTGTCTTCATAAAGAAGATCTTCCTTTATACCAAAATTTGCCCACTCAATGCCAAAGATTTGGATTTCAGTACAATCAAAAAATTAAAACTATTGATAAATTTTTAGAAGACGAAGACGAAATTCGTTTTGGGAATAACAATTCTATGAAAATCTTACATACACCGGGACATAGCCCGGGATCAGTATGTTTTCAAATTGAAACTCTAAAAGAATCTATATTATTTTCAGGAGATACACTTTTTTCAGGAAGCATAGGTCGAACCGATCTCTGGGGTGGCGATTATGATACAATTATTAAGTCTATAAAAACAAGAATCCTACCACTCGAAGACTCTACAAGAGTCATCCCCGGTCACGGAGAATTTACACAAATCTATCGTGAAAAAAAATCCAATCCTTTTTTAATATAATTTTATTTTTCACAATCTTACGGGAGGACTATGAGTAAAGTTTATTTAACAACAATTTTTTTATTTCTAATTAATTTAGGAGTGTATTTTCAAGCATATAAAATATACAAGAAAACATCGAATGATCTTTTTACGGCGAAAAATTACACTACCCAACTAAAAAAATTTATACCTAATTTAGATTGTAATAGAAATATTAATTTGTATCTTACTTTACCAGAAATATTTGATAGAAAAAACTTTGACGCAGCTTTTTTAGCAAAATACGCTCTTTCTCCTTGTGAAATAAACTATAAAGAAAATGGTATGGTTCAAATAGACCAAAAGGGATTGTATATTATGAATTCTCTTCACACAAATTTTACCGAATCAAAGAAAAAGTTTAAATTATTACAAGACAATTCTGAATTTATTCTATTTGAAGTAGAGTGATGTATGATGATTTCTTTTATAATTAAAATAATTTTTTCTAATTTACTCCTATTCCCCTTACTCGGATTGATTTTTTTTAATTTTATTGAGCCAAACTCTATCGCTTTGTTTAGAGTTTGTTCAGTAATCGTCGTTTTTATTTTTAACTTATTTTTAATATTTCTTTTCAAGGATAAATTTACAAATCAAAACGACTTCAAAAATTTTAAATTTTTTCTGATAGTTTTTTTAATTTCAAGTGTATTCTTCTTCTTTAGAGTTTTAGTAATCGAGCCTTGCGGTGGTTGGGATGCATGGGCAATGTGGAATGCAAAAGCAAAAGATTTTACGAATTTATTTTTAAATGAGAAGCCATACAAAATGTTTAAAGAAACATGGGCTCACCCGGGCTACCCCACACTTATCCCTTTACAAATTGCATTTCTTTCTGTCAATATTGGCTTTTTTACTGAGTATGTATCCTATTTTCTGAACTATACATATCTAATTTTATTTTTCTTGATGATGATGGACATTTATTCTTCTTCTAAAAATAAAAATGGAGTAGTGAATTATATTTTTGTAATTCCTTTTTCTTTAATATTTCTAATTCACCAATCTTCTGATTTATATGCGGACTATTTTCTGTCAATTCTTTATACTTTTATTTTTTATTTGTATTTTAAGAACAAAGAAAATTTGAACTCGCTGAATTTAACCATAATATTTTTTTTAAGTAGTTGTTTATTTTTAATTAAGAACGAAGGAGCTTTTTTATTTTTATCTATTTTATTTTTTTTACTTCTTAACCATAAAATAAACTTCTTAAAATTCAGCTTTCCTGCTTTAATAGGTATTATTCTGCCATTAAGTTTATTTTTATATTATAAAATAAATTCCCCTGAATTCAACCCAGTCCCGATTACAATTGACCATCTCAAAAACTCTCTTACTGATTTTCAAAGATATAAAAATGTATTATTTGCCTTAATTTTTTTTCACGGTGTTGTAATGTATTTCACAATAACAATTCTAATATATCATTTTAGAAAAATGAAAATTCACTTCTTAAACTATCTTTTTCCATTACTAATCGTACATATTATTTATAATGGAATTTTCCTTGTTACGTCCTCCGACTAAATGTGGCACATTCAAACTGCCTACATTAGATTGAATTTGCATTTAGTCCCCGCATTTTTTTTAATTTCACTTTATCTTGCCGGAGAAAACGAATTAACCGATTAGGAAGCCCGCCAGAATGCCCATCACCATCTCTATGAAGTGACGCTATAGAGACTGCCAATAATTGATTTTTATATATCCCGTATTTTGCAAAGTTTTTTCTTAATTTTGCACACAGTGTGCAAAATTTGAATCTCAAATTTTTATTTTAGAATAAATACGTTAGGCGACAACGTGTTACTTTTTCAATAAATTATAAGGACTTATCTCAAATCAATGTCTTTTTCTTAAAATATAAAAAAAATTTCTAAAAACTGGTAATTTTTATAAAAAAAACCAATCTTTTTTCCCTTATATATAGTGCACCTGCAAAAAATATTTCCTAGCGTACACATTCAAATAGACTATTTTCACCTAAATAATTATTGATCCGTTTTTCACTCAATTGTATATATTCACTATTTACGTCATAACCTATATAGTGACGATGATTTTTAATCGAAGACAAACAAGTCGTTCCACTGCCGCAAAATGGATCTAAAACAATGTCATCCTTATAGGAATACAATTGAATTAGTCTATTAGGAAGTTCTTCAGGAAATGGTGCCGGGTGCCCAATACTTTTAGCCGACACAGACGGGAAAGTCCAAACGCTTTTAGTCCACTCTAAAAATTCTTTGTCGTTAATTGTGTTTATCTTTTTTATTTTTTTGTCATTAATTCTTGAGTAAGACCCCTTACAAAAAATAAGAATATATTCATGCACGTCTCGTAAACATGGATTACTTGCAGACATCCAACTCCCCCAAGCTGTTGAGGTGCCAGCACTACTTGCCTTATTCCATATAATTTCTCCTCTCATTAAGTATCCAATTTCTAACATATCGCTAATAAGGTACGAATGAAGTGGGATATATGGCTTTCTACCTATATTTGCAATATTGATACAAGCTCTACCACCTATCACTAGTTTTTTATACGTTTCAAAAAAAACATTTTTTAATAAATTTCTATATTCATCCAAAGATAAATCATCGTCGTATTCTTTTTGAACATTGTAGGGAGGAGAGGTTACCATTAAGTGAACACTATTGTTTGGTAATTCGTCCATATTCTCACTAGATTTACAAAATATCTTGTTTAAAGCTTGTTCAGAAATTGTATTCTCTAAATAATCAAGATTTTTCTTATCATCTATTTTATTTTTGTATAACTTACTATTATAAAATTTTGATGAGTCGTGCCCAATTCTACCGGGTGCACCAAACGAACTTGTAATTGTTCTTTTTCTGACTACTTTTGCCATTTATTCATCCATCTTAAATAAATGTCGTAGTCGAGTTTTTCTTTTTCCCAATAGACAGTTATACACTTAGTATTTTGATGCTGCAATAATTCAATTAAAGCTTTTTTTGATAATTCAATTCCACGAGGGTTTGTTCCTTTTTTTGGAAGTTTCAAATACTGTTTGGCTCCCATTCTTTTCAATATTTCTTTTTGTACTCTTAATGGTATAAAATATAACCCCCCGGGATGATCTGTACTTTTTCTTTTCCACTTAATCAAAGCTAGTATTAAGTCGCAGGTAGGTTGGTAATTATCCAAATACTCTTTTGCTTTTTTTGAGTCAACAGTCCATAAAACCTTGATTCCAGTTAAACCAGTTATTGTTTTTATAGATATTGGCTTTTTTAAAACTTTGACATCTATCTCACTTTCTGTAATTGGGATTTCTGTTTCAATTTCTTCTTTTCCATAAATAGTCATAAGTAATGAAATAATTATTCGCTCTCTAATAGAACCAACTTCCATTCCTACTCTTCCGGCTCTTGAAGACTCTAGCTCGGCAACTTGAAACATGACTGATAGTTTTTCTTTAACTTTCTGTATTATTTTTGGATCTTCAAAATACTCATCTATATATTTTAAACTCATACCTTATCCTTCAAGTGCTAAAATTTAAGTCAAATTAAAAATTGTATATTTCAATTCTCTTTTCCCCATTTTCTCCGCCTCACAAATATTCTACTCCAATCGCAGTTATATCGTCTTGCTTTTCTGTGCTACCTAAAAATTCATCTAAGCTATTTAAACTTTTTTTCAATATTTTTCCAATATTAAAATTTTTATTTTGTTCGACTACAGAAAGTAGAGAATTTTCTCCAAACTCTTACTTGTGCGCACAATTGAAAACGCCCTTGCGCATTAGAAATGCAACTGAACGAGTTTTTTCAAACACCTATTCCGGAAAATTCGGAATCGATATTGAGCGAATATTCTCCTGAATCAATTCTTGCTTCCAGGCGACTGCGAATGCCCGATAGAGTTCCGATCAACGTTTTGAATTGCAATGATTTTGAACGCACTCGCGCAACGATCTGCCCAAACTGTGTAGCAGAAAATGAGTTTCCAAAAATTGCCTTTGCTTCATTGGTCAGAACAATGCAATCAACCTGAGAACGTTTTTCCAAATGAAATTCATTTGCTTCTAATTCTTTGACAGCAAAGCTTTGCTTTTCTGCAGAGGTGTAATTTGCTTGAACCGAATTTGTGATTGAATCGATTTTTGAGCGAATTTTGGATTTCAGAATTTCCTTAACTTCCGACTCGCTGATAATTCCGAGTTGAAATTTTTCAGCGTCGGATAACTCAATAGGTCTTCCATCAGCATTCAGTGTAAGCATTCCGGATGCCTCTCTTTTAAACGGAAAAAATTCTCCAATATGACATTGCAAGCCAAGCTTATACGATTGAATCTGATATCGACTAAACTCAGATTCGTTTATCGTCTGAAATTTGATTCCTTGATTATTGTAACAATAGATAGTCTTCATGGATTAAACTCTCCCCCTGCGATATAAATATATGTTCCTAATTGATTTGAGCGTACTGATTTCCCGACTTGCGGAGTTCCATGAGCGCCATCATCGACGAAATCAGTTACTATAAACCCAGGGCCTGAATTTGGTTGATTTGTTCCGACAAAGTAAGAGAATGGTCCGCCGAGATTATCAGCTGCGCGATCTGCAAGAGAGACATTAAATCCTTGAAATTGAAACGGCAATAGAATTCCAGATTGGTATGCACTCGCAAGAGTCGTTTCCGGTTTTAGTTTTCGAATTTGCGCTGTCGTGCTTGCATTTGCGTCTGATGTCCGTATCCGGTGAGGATAAATTTTGATTGTTCCTGGTGCGCTTGTGTCGCTTGTCGAATCGTAATCTATTGTAATCGTTCGATTGATTGCATCAAAATCTATAATACGATAGTCGCTACCGCTAAACGAACAAACTAAATTCAGACTCGTCCAGTTTGCAGATAAAATCGAATCACCAAAATCAATAGAATCGTGATAGCGAACCATCCAATTCAATAGCTCGATAAGTGGATCGTTTACGTCTGTATTTTTTGAACCTGATGTATCAAGTTGAATGGTCGTCGGATTTCCGGGTGTGAATCCTGTATAGTCGATTGCGTCTGACGCACCGAAAAATAAAGTCTGACTCCGTAGTTCAGGAACAAGTGTAGCCCAGTTTGCCTGCAATAATGTCGCTGTTTTCGAATCGGCAGGATGAAGTCTCGATATGCAGAGATTTGGGAAACTTGCAGACGGAGGGCACAGCGATGGGTGCTTTGGGTAGTGGAAAAGTTCACCGACAAGCTTAACACTTCTTTTGACCTTGGTAATTTCGTTTGTTATTGATTGAATTTGTTCTGACTTTACTTCTCGAAAAACACGCAAATCATTCCCAAGAGTTATTGTTCCCGATGCAACACTAATTTCGCGGAGCGGAACATCTTTAGGATCTAGAGAACCTTGTCGTGCAAGAACCTCATAATCATTATCTAACCAGATAACAGGCCCATCTGAAGGGATGTTGTCTGGGCTCGTGAATTCGGTTTCGGAGAATTTATGACGAACAATAATTTTTGAAGATGCGTTATCCGGCACAGATATTCCGGATAAAACAGGCACTTCGATTCTTTTCCCGTCAGGATCATACGCAATTGTAATTTCCGGTAAATCGATCTTTGCGGATCCGGAGCCGATAGCAACAACCCCACCTTTATGGATTCCCGTTCCAAGGAGATCCTTGTCTCTTTTGATTAATTCCTGAGCTTTTTTTTCCTGCTCATTTTTCCAATCTTCAGGAAAAACCCTTTTACCGGTTTCTGGAAATTGAATTCCTGCAAGTGTTTCCATGCTTCACCTCTATTTTTTGTGAAGCAAATTTGTGCGTTAGTAGATGTAGAGTTCTCTTTTTTTATCGGCTCTACGCGAGTTAAATTTTCCGGTTAAGGTTCCGCCCATTACAAATGGCAGAAACTCACCTTTGTCTTCCCATATTTCAAAAACATTTCCACCTGTGTTCATTTTTTCAAGCGTTTTTATTAAAACATTCCGATCAAAATTATCCGGAAGAGATGGAATCATTAATCGATAACGGAAGAGAATGTATTTTCTCGTCATCATAGGAGAATTTACCATTCCTCCAATACGGAAATGTTCGATTCCTGCTTCAGAAGAACGATAAATTGAAAAATATTGTATCTCATTTGAATCAACATTTGCGAGAATTTGAATCGATTTTAATTTCGCCGAAACAGCAGGTACGGTTTTCCGGGAAATTTCTTTAAGAAGCAGTCGGGACTTGAATTGATCGTCACTTTCTCCTGGTAGTTTGGATAATTCCAGCTCAATTCCCCATTCTGCAAGTCCTTGGGAATCCGAGCTGTCGAGCCAGATTTGTCTGTACAACCAACTGATTTTTTCTGAGCGATTATTTAGTATGGATAAAATTGATTTCAGTCCACGATACCAAAGTGATGTGATCCCCTTGTCACGTATTGTATGCCTTTGATTTTTCCAAACCCAGTGATCGAATTTGAATAAGTAGCGGTCAGGCATATACTTCTCCAATGATTGCGTAACCTGATGCTGGTTCAGCTATTGAGCCGGCAGGTACATCCACATTTCCGGGAGGAACAAATTCAACTTCGATACAATTTGGAAGCGATAGATAAAGAGCCTTTAGATTTGCATCGATGAAATCCTGACCTTCAACAAGAGAGAGAAAATATCCTTCGCTAATTTCATCCAAAATACTTTGAGAAGGAATTTTATCGGAAGAACTGAACTTGACATGAACGATCTTGTCAACCTGAGTGGTGTTCAAGTTCTCCACGGACACATGAGCGACTCCTCCGGGATCATTTTCTTCAAGTAAAAAATGATCTTCGATTTCGGCAATTTGTACAGACGTTAATGATCCTGAAGCTCCCTGAACAAGAATTTTTACTTCTCCATTCGTACCAAGAGTTTTAGCGCTTTTAAAAATCGCTCTTTTTACATAGGTAAATTTTTCGGCTTCTGAAACATACCAGTCCGGAGTCCACATAGCAGATATTGAATCGTGAATTTTGATTCTCGACCTGACGAAAGAAATTGATTCCCTGAATTGTCCTGTCTGAACCGGATCAGGGTTTGGGTTTGTAATATAATCAATCCCATCGGGAGGCGAATCAATTAAAACGATTGAATCCTGCACTACATTTCCAACTGGTCCTGTCAGAAGACATTCAACGTCCGCTTCAATAGTAAATTTTCCATTGATATCTGCGGAGACATTGGCGGGCAAAATAAAAGAATCCAGAATACGAAAACGAATTCTGGTTTCTTCAGCGCCATCCGTTGAAACAACAAGACCTTGTGGAATTTCAATATCCTGAATTGGTTGAATTGAAGAGCCAATCCTGCAACGGATAACACTTGGTAGTTCTGGTTTCCATTTCATTCCTCGCCGAATCAAATGTTCCTGCAAATCTTCTTCCTCTGCTGTATGTGGATGAATCGCTTTTTGTATTGATACAAGATTAATATCTACGAAAAGATAGAGTGCGTTTCTGATTGCACGAATGAGAGTGGAGATTTTTGACAAAGGACTGAATGCAAAATTTTTGAATACGCTGGAGTTTTTGATTTCAGTCATCATCTCAGTTTCAATTTGGGTTTTGGTTACATTCAGATTCATAATTACCTCATGATATAATTTTTCAGGGTCTGACCAGACTTTAAACGGAAATTCAACGATAGCCGTTTTTCACTCGTTAGTTCAACATCAATTGAATCAGGATCAATCAGAGGATTGAGTGCGAGGATTCTCTCGGCATCGCGGACTCTGTATCTGTCATCCGATTCATCGGAATTGGTAGCGAGTCTTTGTTTGCTGTAAATTCCCGGGTAATCTATATCATCCGCTACTCCCAGTTCGAGAGATTCCATAACTTGATAAAGAACGCATTGCATGATATCCGGTTCTGTCGCCAGATCATTTGAACCTGAATCCAGGAATAAATCATATAACTCAGTTGGATCATTGGCTAAATCCATCAGGTTCCTCCTTTCGGCGGGCCGGAAACCGATGGACCAATTGGCGAGTCCGTATAATCTGTAAGGTGCGAACTAAGTCCGACAGACCCAGGTGTTCCTTCGAAAGCAGTAACTTCTTGTTTTGCCTTGACGTTTCCCGTAGTTTTAATGTCGCCTAACGTCTGCTCTATATTGCCATTTTTTATAGTAAACTTTTTTCCTTTGAGGTCAAGTTCGACTCCCAACGAATCAAATTTCCAGGTAATCGCCCCATTGTTATGGCTAACTAAGATTTCTGTCTGATTCATTTTCACCGAGTGGATTTTTGAGGCTTTAAACTCAATTTCATCGTATTCATCCACTTCAACTAACGTATATTTTTCGGGACTATTATCCCGCGAGATAATTACACATTTGGATCCTACAAGAGGCTTTCCTTTGAAAAACCATGTTACATCGTGCTTAACTTCGTTTCTTACTTTTACCTTGCATGAATTTTGAGATACCGACAAAATTGTTCCGGATAACGGGTAGTGCATCGGATGACCGATCTTCCACGCTTTGACAATTGCCGAGATAATGTCTCTTGCTTTTTCCATCAACTTCGAATCAACCTCCCTTCCTGTTTTTGAGGCGGAGATTCCGGTTTCTTTTTTGGCTCTTCATAAAAATATCCCGGAAAAATTTCTTGCCTGTATTTTGCATTTCCTCCATCGAAGTTTTTTATGATCTTATTCACAAAAGTTTTCGCGCTTCTTGACGTATCCTCCAAGTCTAGAATTTCTATTATCTGGGAATGTTGGACAGATGGAAACCCAAATGTAGTAAATTTTCCGTTAAACCCGGAACCGCATTGTTCCGCAAATAGTTCTTTTGCTCTCGAAGTTGCCTGCTTCTTATCCAACCCGTCGATCTCGTAATACTTTTTTTCTCCCTTGATTCCGAACTGCCCAGAGTATTGAGTTCCTGTTTTGGGATTTTCACCCCTGACGATAATTATGAAATCTTTTTTCAAGCGCGGGATCAAACTATCCTCAATGATATTGTATTTGAATTGAAAAACTGGAATATCTTTCGAAGATCCACTTTCTGTTCCTGACGCGGCTTTGGATTTTGTAACCTTTTTATCTTTCTCTTGAGTGAATGCATTTCGTTTTACAAAAGCTTTCTGAACGCACAATTTCCAGTCTCGGAAAAATACATCGAGTCCATATTTTGCGCTTAGTTCCCATAGTGCAAATCGACCGCTTTTGTTCGCGCAATTATTGATTGAAATCGTCTTTGGCGCTTCTGGGTCGATCTTTAGTGTAATATCTTTTTTGATTTTAGAATGAAGGCAATCCTGCAGAAATCCTGCTAGTGGGTGATTATTATAATTTCTCTTCATTGTTTGAAGCTGACAATAGTGCATAGGGTCTACGCATTTGATTTCAAACGGAATCGTTGGACTTACCTCCCTGACATATCCCGAAAATTCAGGGAAAAGTCCGTACTGTGTATAGCCGGCTTTCCAGGTCACTTTATCATCCGGCTTTATATCGTCTTTTTTCAAATTCTTGTATTTAGGAAGTTTAACGACTAACGTATCTGTAGGAATTTCACGCGAGGTTTCAAGAATCACTTCGCGAACGATGGGAATTTTGAATTCCCCGATTTTCAATTCCTGATCCAAGAGCAACATTACTTCAACCTCTTTTCGCAGGCGACCAAGTCTGCTTTCGATACAAGTGCCGGAATAAAATATTCTACTCCTATATTTTCATAGGGTTGAGCGTTCAGGTTTTCCTCTCTCAATAGTCCGGCAAAATGTTCTGTTAGATAATAGAGAAGAGAAATGGACTCAAAAGTATCGCCTTCTTCTGCAATGTGAAAAGTCGGCTCTGTCGGAATATCCGGAATGTTTAACCGGTTACCGGCTACAAGATTTTCCCAATCCTTGATATGAGGATTGTTATCCCTGATTACAGGATAGAGTTCCCACTTATTATATAGCTTGGCAGAAATTCTCTGCAGGGTATCATTTTCCCGAATCGTATAGATCACAAAGAATCTCCCGTAGAATCAGAGCCAGCTTTGTCGAGAGCGTAATCTTCTTCGTCTGAAAGTGCCGTCAGGATGATTGGCTGGTTATATTGTATTCCGCTGTCCGGAAGCTCAAATGTTTTCAGAACAATATTTTTGATTTTTAATGCGTTAAGTCTATCGTTAATAACAGGCAGAGAAGTTTGTTCGATCCAAAGCGATCTCAGTTCTTTGAGTTTTGACAGCATGGATTGCAAAAGCGGAAGCGAAAAACTGTATGTCGCCGCAAGCAGGGTAAATTCTATTCTCACCTGCCAGTCATCAAACCCGGACATCTCTTTAATTGTGCCTTTACGTCCATTGATCTTGGTAACTGTAATAATCTTTTCCTGACGAAGACTGATTTTTGTCGCCGAGGGGAACTCATATCCGAACAGCTCGTCTCCGAGCGTTAGGCGATCTGTGTCCCCAACCAGAAATTCTGGCGATATATATCCTGCGGGGGCTGCGGCAGGCATTATGCGCTTACCTCTTCGTATTTTTCAATCTCTGCGAATAACGCATCCCCGATAATTTCCAGAAGATTTCTTTTGGCATCGGATGAGGAACTCATGTTTACCTGCCCGATGAGATTTGCAATGGACAATGTGATTCCTTTAGAAGACTTTCCCATTCCCGGAATTGAATTTTCTTCTTCGTCGGAATATTTCGGAATTATGGGAGATTTGGTTTGCAGATTTTGGTTGAATCTCTGCATGATCGGATTTGAATTCACTGGTTCAGAATCCATTCCGCCAACGATTGTTCTTATAATTGACCGACCCGAACTTGTCAGAGAAGACAGAGGCCCTTCATCTGCATCTGAATGCGGAAGAAGTTTTCCAATCGTATTTTCAAAAACTCCGGAGACGGTTTCCTTGAGCGCTGTCGCTTTTTCTGCGATTCCATTTTGAATTGTATCAATCAATGCCGATCCTGTATCTTTTACATTCGTCCAAACATCCGAAAGCCCTCCGGCTACATCGCTCATCATCGAACCTAAAAGAGATTTTCTTCTTCTGATCCCATCAACGAAAGTTTCAACAAATGCAGAACCCGATCCGGACAGGTTGGACAACGGTCCTTCATCCGCGTCCGAATGGGGAAGAAATCTTCCGATAGCTCCGAGTAAATCGATGACCGATTCTTTCAGAAAACTCACTCCTGAAACAATCCCTCCGGCAAATGTCTTTACAAATTTATTGCCGGACGTTTTCGCCAAATCTTCCAGAAAGTTAAATCCTATCCTGATACCGTTATACAACAAAGTTCCAATCATCGCAAACGGACTGACCATTCCAAGTAGAAATATATAGATCAGATTTTTTCCCCAATCCGGCAAAAAACTCCATGCGTTAGCTACATCGCCCGGAATCGAAGTCAGAAAGTTTTTTATCATATCCCAGTTTTTAATGATTAACAAAGGAAGCCAGATAAATGACCAGAGAGGAAGAAGAATCAATCCTATAATCCCTCTCATCCAGTCCGGCATTCCAGACCACCAGCCTTTTATCTTATCCCAATTTGCTATGAGTAGCGAGATTGCTACAATTGCGGCAGCAACTCCCAGAACAATCCATCCGAATGGATTTGATACAAGTCCGATATTGACAGCAATCATGAATGCACTAAACGCACCTTTTAACAAAAGCATTCCGCCTAACGCAACTCCTGCTATTGTTGCTATCTGTAAAAATGTTCCGATAAAGGATGCTATTTTTGGATTGGCTGCCATCAAATCATTCAGGCCTTCAAGTAATTTTACAGTCAGACCAACGACACTACTGAGCGGACCTGTTTCAATCGCCTTACCGACACGATCCTGAAATACACGCCATCCCTCTGATGCACGGTTTAGGAGCATAGGTAAACTATTCAGACGTTCTTGTTCCATTTTTGTAATGAATGAAAAATCCCTGTTTTTCGTTGCATTCTGGAATTGTAAGATATTCTCTTTGAGTTGTCCTGTTACTGGAACCAAAGCTTGAACTGCTTTTAATCCTTCCTCCGAAAATGCCTCGTTTAAAATCTTGGAATTTCTTGTCAGATCTCCTCCCATTTTCTTATTGATTTCATCAATCATATCTGGAACAGATTTCAGTTTGCCCTTTGCGTCAAATGCAGAAAGTCCAAGTTTTTGCATTCCCTCGACCGACTTCGATAAAAAGGCACGCAAGGAAGTTCCTGCAGTACCGGGAACCATCGTATTCAAGAGAGTTCCTAAGACTGCTGACTGCTCCTCAAGTGAAATATTCATACTCGCGGCTGTTGAACCTAAAGAGGTCATTGCCTGTTCAATTGTTGCACCATCCGCTCTGAATATATTGGAAGCCATTGCAATATTATTCGCTATGATTTTTCCAAACATGATATTATCAAATTTCTTATCCTTATCCAGAATTGGATCCATTCCTTCCGAATAGATTTTCTTAAACTGGTGATAGGTCATGCCGAAGAGCTTACTCATCTGCTCAAAATTTCCTTTTGTGGCAAGAGCTGCGCTTGCCACCGATTCCGTGAACCCGGATAAGGAAGCCGAATCCAGATCAGATATTGCAGATTTTATATCATAGACACCCGTTAGGATTGCTTCCTTAGTAAGACCGGTTCTGATCGACAGACGATAGGCGCTTTCGGTAATTCCATCCACATCAACCTGTGTCAATCCAAGCGATCGAATGTCTGCTTCGAGTTGAGAAGTCTGCATCCTCGCATTCAGAAAAGATGCGGTTAAGAATCCTGCGGCCAGTCCGACGGATAGAATGGCGCCTCCGGCTTTCATCTGGCTGAGAGCTTTGTCCATTTTGATCACATCTTCGTGAGTATCTCCTAACGTCTTACGGAATTTGTCCCATTTGTCGTTGATTTCCGACAGCTTGGACGTAGCGAGGTCTTTCAGCGATAAAACTACACCTAATTCAAAAACGCCTTCCATTCTATTCTCCGTTAAATGCCTTCACTATCGCTCTGGCGAAGGTGAGCATCTGCACATGTTGGATGTACTCAACCTCTGCGGCCAAAGTTTCAACCAACTCATCCATCTTCTCGTAACTGGAAAGATCATCCTGTTGCAGGGCTGGGTATTCGATGATCCTTCCAGGGAAATAGTGCCGAAGCAAAACTTCGAGTGCTCCATGTCCTTTTACGAGAGACTGATATTTCAGCCCTATAGCTTTTTTGCCGAGGTCTCCTGTGTTACTGCACTCAACTCTGCGATTTTATTTCCAAGCGGGATGTAAAGCCCGGGAGCTTCCTTGTCCACCCAGGATTGCACCACATCAATGGATGGATAAAGTAAACATGAGCCGACAAGAAACTGCATCGAGTCTGACTGCTTTTGTTTTTTTGCTCTCTCCAAAACATCGTCGAGAAGAGCCCGGCTTGGAAGCCTGACAATCACCTTCTTGTCGCCGGTTGTAATCAGGTGGATGCCTCCACGATTCTCAAATTCTTTTTTCAACACTCCAATTGATTCTTTGTGTTGTTCGAGAAAATCGTCGTTGATATCCGCATACGGTTGTGGAAGTTTATCGAAAGCGCTTTTCAGCGTTTCGTTTGATGCTATAATCGGATTGATATTCATTTTGCCTCCTTAAACAAATGCCAATATCGGAATTGACAGTAACTGCATTTCGAGCGGAACTTCAACAGCTCCGGACGACCCATTCTTGAAATCAGCGTTGTATTTGCTGATCATTGTCAGTGGTGCCGTATAGGTAAAATCCGGTCTTCCCTGGGCAGAAATTCTTCCCACCAACGGACAAGGAGGAAGTTTTTCCAATAGCCCTCCAAATGGGATAGCCAGTGTTACTAACTTTTCCATTTCCTCGAAGTTAATCGAGACCTTGAGATTTCGTTTGTAATTTTTTCGTGTGTACCCGACGATCTCTCCCGATTTTCCATACGTTAGTTCCACTTCGCAAGCATGGTCAAAACCAAAGCTCGAAAAGTTCACCATGTCATATCCGAATATTTTCAAACTCAATCCGGAAAAACTATAATTCTCTAATACTACTTCACCTGGCATATATCCTCCTTACCTATTTCGCAACTGCGAAGCTTGTTTCCCATTCAATCGCGGTTATTCTGTCTTTGATGAACATTTTCAGTTTTGCCTTCAGGATTTTGTCGTTCTTGAAAGTGTTGTCCGGATCGAGTTTTATTTCGTGACCGGAAATTTCCGCTCTACCCTGGGCTTCCATCTCCTCCGAGATTTTACTGTCGATGGTTGCTTTGAGAAAATCCAATCCTCCAGAACCGGAATTGGCTTCTGTGTCCTGACCCAGAAACGGCAAAGACTCGCGGTATAAAATACGATGCATTTTATCTGCGCGTCTCCTTTCGGGAATCTCCTTGAAGTCAGAATCGGGAGCCGATTTGATTTTGTCTTTTGCGATATAGACCCCTTCAAAATCAGGATAGATTTTTAGGACAGTCAGACCGCTGTCGTGCATCGCGTCCATATAGTCCTGATAGCCAGTCTTCCAATGCCTGATCGTTGCAAAAGTCAATGACCTCATTTCCATTACATAACCTGCGGATACGTTAGGCGGAGCAGATGCGAGCTTTGCTGTCAGAAATGTCGCGGCGTTTCTCCATTCACCGATTATTTCCAATTGATCGTTAACGGCAGAATATCCTCCGAATGCCTCGATACCTCCGGGAATATATTTTCCTTCCGCAGTAACGATACAAACCCGGTCATGAAAGAACGGGTCCCACTCATCGAGCAGTCCCTGGTAATACTGAGCCTCTGTTTGTCCGGTTGCGATTGTCTGTCCTTCCAGAATTATATATGTCGGAAGTTTTTTCGCGACTCTCATCTCTTCGAGTATTTGAGCACAGGAAACTGCAACGGATCGAACAAGCCCTCCGACAAGATGAATGGAATACAATCTGTATTCTTCCATCAATGCTTCGATTGCCGTGAGCTTGGAAGACACCGAAGCGGAGGGACCGGTAATTGCAAATGTAAAAGTATCTCCTGTTTTAAACGTATTGGCAGGGGTGGAACTGTTTACAAAAGTTGTGCTTACTCCAACGTCCAGAGAAATTGCCGATCCTGATGCCGGTGTAATGAGAGGTGATCCGAATGTTTCGCCTCCATCGGTTGACTTACGATACTCGGCAGTCTGGTGAGCCCCGTCTTTTGTGATTTTTAAAATCACAGTTCTTGAACCTGTCGGAGTTCCGGATATTGTCGGAAGTGCTACCTCTCCGATATTTCCGGCTCCCTTGACCGGAGTTGCTATCGACCCTGCGGTATCGTTTACTGGTCGGACACACAAAACAGGAACAGGCTTTTGTCCCCGCGCCTGGTCAAACTCCTCGTAATACTGTTTAAGAGAATCGAGCAGAGCGCCTTTCACGAAAAGGTTCTTAGCCTGATTGTAATTCGACATGAGATAAATCTGATTCGCATTACCTCCCTCGGCTTCTCCGACCTTTGCATGAATCCGGTCATACTTGAACTCGCTGAAATTGATTCCCCCGTCTTTGTGATAGGTGATTACATCAGGTGTTGCCATTATTCAGTCCTCCTTTATTTTTCCTGGAACTAAATCCGGTTGACGATGAGTCTACAGTTTCGTCTGACGCACTCGTAATATCAGCCGGAGTATTTGTCTTTGGAGTTTCCTTTTTAATCGGAGTTCCATCGGGATGGGTCCCTGCAAATTCTCTGAATGCGTTGTTTAGATTTTCTTCAGTTGCATCTGAATCCGCCTCCATTCTCAGGTGTTCGATAAATCCTGCCGAAAGAGCCGGCCTGATTTTATGTTTTGCGATAAATTCCTTAACTTTCATTTTTCCTCCGTTATATTGTTTGCACTTCCACCGGTTCGATAGCTTCTGTTTGTGCGTTAGTCAAACTCAGGTTTTCTTCTATTTCGTGAAGACCGTCTGAAAAAACGATCTCTGCATAAATCTTGTATAATCCGAGTTCTCCCGCAGGATCGGACACGATAGCACATCGTCCCGGGTAAATCTCTATTGTATTCTTTTGGTCTCCCAAAATTCTTTGGTGAGTCGCAAGATACAAAAGAGTCTGATCGATTACTCCGATATCACCTGGCTGAATTAAAGGTTCGCTTCCGGTTTTGCCGGGTGCGGATATTACATCCAGTTCCGGCTCGCCTAACCAGAAATTCAAAGTATAGCGATACTCCATTTTGAAGTGTTGTTTTAACTTTCGAATGTATCTGTCGCTTCCGGAAATTCTGTCGGACAATCTGATAACCTTTCTCTTGTTTGGAACCGGACTCACAGGAAGATATTTAACGATACAGAACGGAATGAGTTCCTGAAACCTGTCCGTTGGTGGATCAATCTCTAAAAACCTTTCGGGAGAAACCAGAGATGTTCCGCCTAACGCAATTCCTGCGACTAAGTTTTTCAGATAATCAATATGAATTTTTCTCACTTGAAAATCTCCTTCAAAGCGTTCGACCAGTTCTCTTTCATCTGATTGAAACTATCGTCCATCGCAGGACGAAAATACGGTCTTGCAGGAATTCCCTTCGCCTCATAGCCAAACTCATGAGCGCGGGCATAAGGACTCATAGTACCGACTTCGTAGATTCCAAGGCTGTGCTTGATTACTTCAAACGAACTCGATAGATCGCCTTCTCCGATAAGTATCAAATTGCTTTTCTTCTCTTTCGCTTTTACTTTGAGAGTTTCTTCTTTTAGAGAAGGCCAATCCGATTTGTATTTCTGTCGTCTGATTCCAACTTCAACATTTCGTTGCAGTAGTGCGGCATTTCTTCCTGTAGCTCTCTCGACGCTTGAACCAAAATTCCCGACAGCTTTTTTCAGCATAGGACCAAACGAATCTGTAATTTCAAGACCACTCATCTGAGATGCACCCGATTTCCTTTTGCAGGCTGATACACTTCAAACTCGATGATCCAATAACCGTCGATTCTATCTACAGGCTGAATCCGTTTAATGAGCCACTCCTCATCTGAATTCCATGGTTCGTCCTCTAATATTTCCCGTTTTATGATCCTGCATTCCTGATTGATTTCGGTTTCGTGATCTTCGAGACCGTCAAACTGCAAAAGAATGATTGCAGAATATCCTTGCGATTCTCCCGAATCTCTCTTTTCTGACGACTCTTCATTTATCCAATAAGCGCGAACGGATTTTAACGGCGTAAAATTCTTCTTTTTGAGTGCGTTCAGATTTCCGCTCAGAGAATCCGGCTTCAAAAACGTAATATCTGAGTTCAGATATTTTTCAAAACCGGATTTGATTTGAGAGGATGCGCTCATCATTCAACCCCCGGATAAACAGATGCATTTTTCCCAGCCAGGGTTTTATATGCCTTGTCCCGAAACACTTTAGCTTTTTCTCCTCGCTCTTCTACACTGAATTTTTTGTAACGCCTGCTTTCTCCTCCCTGACCGCCGACCTGAATTTGTTCTGCGTCAAGGCTCTCCTGAAAACCGAACTCTTCGACAATATCTGCTTTGACTAAAAGCACTTCTGCAGAAAGAAACTGGGACGTAGGATTTGACTCCGGATATGTAAATCCCCATTCAATGATCTGATCCTTTGCTCTCTCTGCCGACGAATCGAGGAATCTCTCCCAGATGGTTTTTCCATCCGAGAGAGGTCTTGAATCGTCCATGTCCAGAACGTAAGGCTTTACAGAAACAAGCTCTTTTAAGTCAACAAGGGGATTCAGCATGTTGTTCCTATGCGTGCTTGGATTTCAGATGACACGCCTGGTCGAATAATTTTCCGAAGCCGGCATAAACGCTTATAGCAGTCTCGTTGAATTGCTGATTGATGACTTTATCGACTTCGATGATCGAAGAATTTTTCTCTTCGTAATATACCATCATGGAATCTTTTTCGTAAGTGAACCAGTCCCAGTTGGTCATTGCGTCGTGAGTTCTCCACAAAATGTTGAAGAAGTTTCTGATCTCTCCGGTCTTGACAAATTCTTCCTGCAGATTCAGACTTTGCAGAGCCTTGAAATTGGTTTCATCGGCAAGCATATCGAGTAGAGTTTGCTTGGACAAAACAAAGTGAGTCCATTTGTGACCCTTCGGTTTCTGCTTGATGAGTATATCCAGAAGGTCTGAATATTTCGGCGTTGTAGTTACTGTCGTTGAAGCTGGAGCTTCCGATCCGGTATTCCCATCTCCTTCAATTGCAACCTTCAATCCGAGTTGCGCCATGTCCTGGCTCATATTGTATCCGATTCTTTGCAAGAGAATCGAAAGAATATTCACTCTCACTCGCCTTTGAGCTTCGTAGCTGATCTCGATATCAGTTCCGAACTTCTGCAATTTAACAGAACCTTCTTTTGTCTTGATGGTAGATTTTGTAAGCCTCGAACCCTCCACAGATTTTTTCATCTTTGCATTTTCTTTTGTGAAATCAAGGGCGATCTGATCTATATTCGCACCAGTTACAATTTCTTTAGTTGCGTAAAGGTCTTCGACTCTCAATTCTCCTGCATCATAATTCATCCCAAGCTGAATCTGGTCGGATATATAGGCAGGGACAAGAATCTTTGAATTCGGAGTCCTGAAAAAATCTTCCAGCATTACCCGTCCGGAATTTATATCGATTCCTGCGGATAAAAATTGCCGCTCAATTGGAGACAATTTTCCGGCGTCCGATTCTTTCGGATCAAAACCTGCCTCCAGTTCCTTTTTTTCGACATACTCTGAAAACGAAAGATTTTCCTCGTTGGCATGTTTGTACATTTCCTTGTCGAGTTTAATTTCTTTCAGGTCGGCTTTTCTGATTTTCAGATTCTGTTTTGTGGCCACAGCCACTCCGACTGCAAGATTTAGTTTCTGGCAATTCCCGAATGAACCGTCATACAGATACTGTCCAAGGACAGAAATATCCATGTGAAATCCCGTAAGCTTGACCGCCAGGGCAGTTACGGCTAACGCTACGAAAGCAACTAACACATATTTTAACTTCATACTTTTTCTCCTTTGATAAACCGGACGAGTTTTTTAGTTGTGTCCTGTGAGATTACGATGACCAACGTTCCGGCAGTATTTACTTTCACTTTCCCGCTTGCATCACTGGATAGAATTCTTCGCCCATATCCGGGATCCGCACCTGAATACTCGAATTCAAATACTCCGTCGATTTTCATTCCTCCGATTTTGTCAGAGTCAATAGATGCTATCTGTCCTTGTATTTCATCTCCGTTGCCACCAACCGACATTGTCATTTCGTTTGTTACATTGCAGACTTTCCCCACATCGGCTGCTACGAGTCCGCCATGATTCATCGCCGCAATCAGCGGCTCTTTGATTCCGTCCCAACCGACGGTAAATGGATCTGATATTCCCATTTTGTATTCTCCTTATTTCCTTACTGTTATGTAATCATCCGGTTTTCCGGATGAAAGACCTGTTTCGCCTGACGCTCTTGTAATATCCGATGAACCACACTGGTTGCACTTAACCGGAAATTTATCTTCGAGCTTTGCTCCATATTCCTGACACAGAGCTTTCGATTGTTCTAAGTTCGCATTCTGGATCATGGAAACCATTGCAGGCGATTCTTTCCCGTTCACGAAAACACGGTAGGCTTTGAGAGCCGCTTCACGATATCCCTGCAAAATTTTCTTTGGTTCATCGAGAAGTCCTGAAAGTTCAGATACTTTTTTCTCGAAATCAAATCCGTCCGGAAATTCCCCAAGAGCAAATAAGGTAGCTAATTTTTTTAGATTACCTTCCGCCGAAGTTTTCTCAGTTTTCAATCCGGCAATCTGTTTCTCCATCGACTGTAACACAGAAACCATTTGATCCGGATTCAATTCCACTTCTGTATCAGTCTCTTTGAACCCGAGTGAAGCCACTGCAACGCCAAGCACCTTCAGTAATGCTGTTTTAATTTTCAAACTATCCTCCTTTGGTTTTTCTTCTGCCCCAGTATCGCCTGACGCACTTTGCGACAAGTCTGCTTCTCCGGAAAATTCTTTGTCTTCCTGAAAGTTTTCTTCCCGCGTTTCACTTTCTTTATCAAAAATAATTCCGTTATTTTGGTTTGCGAAAAGTTTCTTCGCGTTCGGGTCTGCCCCGGCATATACGACAGAGACCTCGGGGACTGAAAGAATTTTCGTGACTACAAATCTTACGATGGAACCTTCCAACTCCTGTCCGAGAAACCAGTAGAATCCATCCAAATCCGGATGGGATTTTTCCCAGAGAAAATGAATTCCGGCAGAAACCGAATCCAGAACCGGAGGGTCTGCCTGCAATCGCTTGATCACATCATCCGCGAAATCATAGTAGAGACGGAAAAGTCCATCTATCCCTTCAAGACCTTTGGAATTTGTCCACTCAGGATTGGAAATCGTTCCAATCGAATCTTCGATCGAAGTAAAATGATTGCGAAAAACCTTTGTTGAAAATAGAGATAGAGCCGATTTCAGAACATTGTCTTTTGTGAAATCAAGATAATAATCCGAAATATACGTTTTAGATAGAATCCGGAACAGGAACTCCTCATACCGTAAACCGGATGGAGTGATTTTATTTGCAGGAGATGACTGAACAGCCGGAGCAGTTTCCAAGTTCTGTCCTTTTATTTGAATTGGTTGTGGAATGAACGAACCGCAAGCGCGAAGACCCACAAATGCCTTGCCGGAAGTGTGAACCTTGACTCCACACTCAAGACTC
The DNA here is from genome assembly GCA_015075105.1 of Leptospiraceae bacterium. Lineage (NCBI taxonomy): Bacteria > Pseudomonadati > Spirochaetota > Leptospiria > Leptospirales > Leptospiraceae > Leptospiraceae bacterium. The sequence goes on from JABTUZ010000002.1 coordinate 1,114,251, forward strand.
GCCCAGCCGGACGAATCGAAATTCAACTTTCTTTTGGTCATCTCTTTATTCATCCGGGAACTCTATCTCTACTTCGAGATTCTTATAATTTTGAATTCTGAGAATCGCTTCCTGCAATTCCCGGATTCTATCTATCATCTGAAGATCATCGTTCAATTCAGGATTTTCCGATCTGCTTACGAGATCACCAATCGGTTGCTCGATGTATCCTTCCGATTTGGGCTTTTTAATTCGTAGCGAGCGGATTTCTCGGATGCCGTAACGATTGAATTTAACTGTCATGCTAATAGTTTTAGCACAGTCTCAAATCAGTCGCAAGGGCGAAGTAATCGCTAAATAGCTCAACTTGCCGAACGATTTTTTACAATTGGTTGGAGTGGAAAAAATAGAGGTTTTGCGGATTATTTTTTTACTGCGTAGTAGAGTTCTTTGACCTGATCGCGAACAGATTCAGGAATGTTTTCCAAAGGATATTCGCCTTTGACGATTTTTTGAACCTGCCAAAGCCAAGACTTATGAGATAATTTGTAGTCTTCTTCATTAATCCATTTTGTCATGGCGTAAATTGCCTGAACATATTCAGGCAGGAGAAATGAATATTCTTCTTCCTGAAGAGAATAGACCATACCAAAGACCTCTATCGTATCCAGGTCTTCATCGTCTGCGATCACATCGGCAATGATTCGTTTGATTATTTCTGCACGGGTCATCATAATATCTCAAGCCATTCTTCAACTTTAGTCTTTTGCGGGTCAAGCTGAAAAAAAGTTGATATCTTGTTTGAATCCGGGTCAACTGTAACCAGCCCATTGTATTTTTTTGAATAGAAACCAAATCGTTTGTCATTGTAACGATAATAGGCAAACACACGATCAAAAGATTGTAGTATATCCTCGCTCATTTTGACGTATTCTGAACTGTCGTTTGCTCCAAATTCGGCTCCATGTTTTCCGAATTTCCTGTCAATCGTTGCTGTATCCCATACCGTAGTATTTCTTAAAGCGTCAATACGATTCAGCAACTCTTGAGGAGTGAGATTTTGGAGTTCGCTGTATCTCTGGGATGTTTTCCATTTTGGATCAGTAAGGTCCGCATTACTTGTATCAAGTGTTCCACTAAAAAATCCCCCTCCGGCTTTCTCAATCTTTGTTTCAAAACTCGCTACTACAATCGTCCGGCATCTCGGATGATAGGGAGGGAGTTGATTTTTCAGAACGCCGTTTTTTCCGACAAGGTCTTTTGTCGGGAGAGAGTCGTGTTTGTCAAAATTCAGGAGGGGATTTTTGAATTTGTCCGTCCAGAATTTAGGGTCGGCAGGATATTCCGATGTAAAATCTTCGATAAAATTTACAGCAGTTTCGATCTCAACAATCCTGCCATTCATGATCCGGCAGGTCAAGGAAGTTTTCTGGTCTAAAATCGCGATGATTTCCAGATGTTCGATTCCAATTTCTTTCAGGCGATAAACCCGTGAAAAATTTCTTGTCCGGAGAATTTGCCCCCGGACGATAAAGTCCATCTTCTGAATCAACTCTCCATCCAGATTTAAACCAGAGCCAAGAAGTTCTTCTTTCAGGCGATTGATCGCTCCTTGAGTGTTTCCTGTATTCAATGCTTCCTCAACAGCTTGAGTAAATGCGTCTTTGTGATTGGAAAAAGTATTTCCGATATCGAATTTGTAAGCAGTCTGGAAAAATTTCAGAACGTCTTTATTTGCCGGAAGTTTTTCTGCATCAGATTCCTCCTGAAAACTTTGTCCAACGTCCCAGGATTCGCTTAAAACTTCCCTGAAACTACTTTTCATTGCATCTGGAAAATTTTCCCCGAGTTCCGTCTGAATCAGATCGATGATGAGTTCGACTGCATTATCTTTGTCGAGATGTTTAGAAACCTCTTTTAACGTGGAATAAACTCTGGTTTTGTAATCGTTGAAAAAATTCTTAACAAAATTCTCTTCAAGAGTGTTGTAAATTTTCTCCTCATCGGGCGAAATGGCTCCGAGTTTTACGAAATCGCCTAACTTACAGCAATGTTCTGTTTCTGTGAGCGCTTTTTTTTTTCGAAATCGACGTTTATCAGATTTTTCAGGTCGGATTCCGGATTTTCATCCGGATTATGTCGTTTCGGTTGTCCGTCACTTTTCTCATGCCCGAAATCTTTTTCGTAATAGTGTTCATTTGTGTTCATGGAAGGGAAGTAAGGGTAAGACAGCCGACCGGCTACAATTTGGCTTAAAATCGATTTTAACGCGTTTTGTGAATTTTGAATTTTTGTCGCGCTTTCATAACCGAGTTCCTGCGCTCCGGTATCAGGATCAATGATCCCGGAAGCGATTTTTTTTAGCACATTATCGATTTTTAAGCTGTCTGATCGGTTGCGGGATTCATCAGCCTGTGCCTCTGCCAGCGGATCCAGTGACAAATTGGATTTCCAGACTCCTTTTACCTGACCAAATTTATATCCTTTCAACCTGAGATGAAGCGTTAGTGCTTTCTCTAAAAAGCGTTTTGCCGGATGCCTGATGTTTTGGGCTTTCAATTGAAACAGTCTTCCTGCAATTTTTGCATAAGACTCAGTTACAGAATAGGATCTTCCGAGAATAAACAAATCAGTGTCTATGCCGGAGGCAATCTGCTCTTCCTGATAACGGGCAATGTCGGAAAATCCGCCGGACTTGTCCGATGCCACAGAATGATGCTCGATTTTTGTACCGTCGAAAGCGGCCATAAACCCGGAGCCGGAATTTTTTTCGAATCCCTCTTTCGCCTCTTTCAAAAATTTTCTATTTTCTTTTTCAATATCTGCGTTCGGTGTGCCGGGTTTTGGGGCCGGCTTCTTGAAGAGCGCTACGATAAATCCGAGAAGCCCCCATTTATTGATGTGCTTGTCAACATTCTCTCCCGTTTTGTGCTGGGACAAAACCCATTTCAAAGCAGAAATAAAAGGAGGAATTCCGTATGGAGATTCTTCTGAATTTTCTATTGCCTCGTAGGAATATATTTCAGGATTTAAAGTGGCGTATGTTCCATTTTTCGTTTTCTGCATCGGTACAAATTTAAAACGATCTACAATATTTGTTTTGGAATCAATGGGCTGCTTTTCAAAAACCACATTTTTCACAGGGATCAAACGAATCTCTTCCACTTCCGAAAGGTCGAGATTCGGCACGGCCTCCGCAGAGAGCGCACCTGTTATAGCAGTTTGTCGGATTAACCGGTTCAGAATTCCCGGATGTAAATCAAACCATGAATCAATTTCGTTTTGGAGATTTACTTTTGCTTTATCGTCCACTCCGGAAAAGTCCCACGTAAGGCCAGTATTTCCGATTGAGATAACTCGCTTTAACGCCTGACTTAAATCAGGTGTAATGAGTACAAGTTTTTCGATTGTATCCAGCATCTCGACGGGATAGTCAGGATATACTTTATTTGTAAAATTCAAAATCTCTTGTTTTTGCTCAACGAATGGTTTCAGAACGGATGCGAACTCAATAAATGAACTTGAATCCGAAGAAGAATCTGCTTTAAAAAAACTCTTGATTTTTTCAATAATTCCCATATCAATAAACCGGCAATGTGCCTGCCCCTCCGATTCCTCCACTCAGTTCATAGGCAAGGCGCATACTGTTCAATGCCATCCCGAAGTGGTTTTCAACTTTCTTTTTGAATGAATATTTTGGTCTGCCGAATTCATCCTCGCCTCTTTCCCGAATCAGCATCTTCAAATGATATTCGAATTCTTCCATAAGAACCAGATCAGGCCCGTCCAGACGGGATTTGTCTGGAAAAATAAAAAGTCCGTTTTTAATCGCATCGACTGTATCCTGAAGGCTTTCGTCCCGATTGATATTCAGCACTTCGATTTCATCTTCCGAGTTCAGGACATCTTCTTCTTTCAGGGAATATTTTTTGGAAAAATACTGAATCTTGATCTGTTCGGGAAATATCTTTGCAAGCCGGACGCTCCAACTTTTATTCGGCATCGCGTCAACGATTCCCTGATAAACGGCAAAACGAATGATTGAGCGATGAATAGAATCGTCATCCAATACGCTGAACTTTGCAAGACCGATGATTCGTATTCTTGCGTCAGTTGTAGGCTCGCCGAAAACCATGTGAACCGTATCCCCCTGGTCGGCTCCCATGTAACTATAGGACTGGGAAATATCATACAAACCATGATCTCCCTTTTGCGAGTCAATGACAGATTGAGTGACAGGCTTTTCTTCATCCGTGCTGTATGGCCAGCCAATCACGGATATGTAGAGATTTTTTCTTTTGATATGTGAATTTGCGTTTTTCCAGAGTTGATAAATTTCAGTCGGAGTTTTGTAATTCAAAAACATCTGAGAAATTTGAACACCTGTATTTTTATGCTTTCTCTTCGCCACATATTCGCCTTTCTGATTGTTCAAAGGCTTATGGCATTTCTCGCAGGCGTAAAAATATTCCACCTCTTTCGTTTTATTTTTCTTTCCGAAAACTTTTTCAGGATCTTCGAGAAATCTGTTTACCAAGTCATTCCAGTGATTGCAACTATCGCATTTGATCAGATAGAAATTCTGATCTGAGTCCATAAACTCTGCATGGATTCCGAAATCCTCAATGGACGGCTGAGACCCTGCCATGTCTTTGGCAAAATTGGAGTGCAAAAGCCTGTCTGAAATAAATCCTGAATTTTCAGGGTTTTGTTCATCGACCTCATCCCGAATCGTTATGTCTGCGTCAAAGGATTTCACATCTTTGAGATTTGTGGTTCCGTTAAAGCTGAAAAGTGACTTCCCGATATTTTTAATCCGGACGTTATTTACCTCGGATTCTTCAGTGACCATTTTCTGGAAATAGGGAGAATGCTTGATAATTGGATCCCAGCGATATTGCACAAAAGCTTTCATTGATTCTCTATCCGGGAAATAAAATCCCCCATTCAGATTTTTTCCATTCGTGAGCCAGAGAGCGCGTCCTATCATCCAGGTTGAGAAACCAATCTGCGCAGCTTTCATCGCTATCAGTTTTTTTGAATTGGAAAATTTGCGAGTCATGGAGCGAAAGCATTCATGACCTTTGAATGAATACGGCTCGTATTTCCCGTTTGACCGGATTTGAATTTTGGTAGTGAGAAATTCTTCGAGGGTAGTTTTGTCATATTCACGGTCGCCAGCCTCTTTGAATTTTAGTAGAAATTCCTGTTCGGTAGCTGCAGAAATCATTTCACCACCTTTCCTTCTACCTGTTTTGGTTTCGATATTATATCAAATCTTGCAGTCAGTTTGCGCTGAATTTCAGGCCATGCGGTTTTTATTGCTTTCCGGACAGATGGAATTTCATTCAATACTTCAAGCAAAATCTCTGCAGACTGCATCGGAGAAAATCCGGACTCTTCATCCTTTTCCAGTTTAAGCTGAAACTCGCTGATAGCCTTGAATGCGTATAGCATTCCTTCGAGGGTTTTTGCTTCTACAATTGCTTTACCAGACTCGTCAACAATCTGGTTGTATGCGGCGTTGATTAAGGTATCTGTCTTCGCAAAAATTTTTGATCTTTGTGTAGAGGCCTGATCGATAATTCTTTTTCTGGCAGCATTGTCTACAGCCTTCCGCTTATCTTCCCATACTTCGCCGAGAGCATCCGGTTTTTCTGCCCAGTTGCGTATCGTGTTGGCAGTAATTTTCGGAAAGTCGGATTTTAAAATTCCTTCTATTTGCTCAGGATTATTTCCGAGCAGAAACAAATTGAATGCGCGATTGATTACCGATTGGTTATACATTTTTCTCCACAAACAAAAGACTATGAGAGTCCGGGCCGATCATTTTAATCAGATCATCGCTTGGATATAAAATGCAGCTCCCGTCATGATCTTTGTATTTTGAGCGGGCATTTCCATAAGGGTCATGCACAAAGGCTCCGAGAGTATTTCCGTTTTCATCTATCCGAAATCCAACGATGCAGATAATATGCCCCTTTGCTCCAGGTAAATAATTGGAAATATTGATACCGGTAACAACGGGTATTCCATTAAGAACATTCTCCCTGACTTTATTCCAGACATCCAGAGTTTTGAAATAATCGACTCTTTTTTCAAGTCCCCATTTCTCAAGATACTCATTCAGAATTCTTTTATGCACATCCCAGTCATATCTTGTTTCTCCTTTTTTCAGCTTACTCATCACGATTGCATAATAGGCGCGATCATTGATATCGTAACTAACGTCCATAAAAGTATCCCAAATCCAGTTCCAGAAATATTTCATCGACTCAATGAAACATTGCGAGGAAAACTCTGGGTTTCCTTTCGTGTCATAGTTGTCCCTCTGAGTGGAATACTCCGGCATTTTTGGAATCAGAAAATCCTGGTATCTCAACATACGTCAGACACCTTCAACCGGAAGTTTTCCTACTCCGAATATTGTTTTCAAAACACCCTGCCTGACGAGAATCATCAGTATAATGAGAACAAGAATTATAACTACCGATACGACAAGAAAGATCACCATGTTGGCGGATTTGTTTGCATATTCAGCTTTCTCGTCAGAGCAGGTTTGCAGTTTATCTCTGAGAGTCTGATTTTCTTTTTGGATGGAAGCGGAATTTTTCCCTTGCTCCAAAATTGTGGACTTACAGGAATCCAATTCGGAGAGAATCCATTTCTTTTCGGTTGAATCGGGTAACTTGTTTATTGCTCCGGATTTTACCGCTTCAATTCTTTCTGCCGTCGTTTTTCCAAGGTCAACATTGCGAACATTGGTCGAAGCGCATCCGAGAACCAAAGCAAAGAATAGTGCGATTGAAATTTTCATAGCTCACGGCTCCTTGTATTTAAATCCCCGCTGTTTTTTGCGATGGATTGGATTTTCTCCAAAAGATCATCTTTCGCCTGAATTCTTGTCCGCTTAACGGACGATTCATTGATACGCTTTCCGAGATATAGTCCTCCCTGGCCGAGAGCCGCAATCGCCAGAATATTCATGAGAGACAATTCTTCAGGAAGAATCTGAATATCGATGAACACAAAATAAATAACGCATGAAACAAACAGGAAAAATAAAATCCATGTCCTGAAAGTTGTGTCGGAAAATTTTCCGGTTTTGTCGTCAGTCCAAATCCAATTTATAAATCTCATCCTACCTCCTTGATCTCAACGTTGTCCGAGTTTTTTAAATCCCGCAGGGTTTGCAGACTCTTCACTAATTTTTCAAAAATTGCTTTCTTCGGTAGAATAACGCGAAGCTTCATATCGTTATCTTGGGCGATTTGTGAAAAGATATTACCGATTGAAGAAAGGGATTTTGAATTTATTGCGCGGACATCGACGAGTTCAAAAGACAATTTTCGGTTTGCAAACGGGAAAGAAGAGACAAGCTTTTTGAACAGAAGCAACATATCCTCCAGATCCTCATCCTCCCTTGGCCGCAACGTATCAGAAAATCCAATTGACAAACCCAGCGAGTCTATATAAATTCTTGCAGGATGTTCCAGGATTTTCTCTACCAGCTCGATTAACTCTTTGTTTTTTTCGAGATAACTCTCGATTTTGTCGATATGAGTTCTCTGAGCATCAATCGTAGTTTGCAAGGTCTCGATAACCCCGCGCAGCTTTTTAACTTCTGCAAGAAGTTCCGATGCCGTGGGCTCAATTGCCGGTTTTTGGAAAAATTTCCAGATATACTTAAAAGAATCTTTGATCTCGTTTGCGAATTTTAATATAACAGAAAAGAATAATACAAACCCCAATGCAATTAGCGACGGCAGCCCCATTTCAAATAGTTTATCTTCCATAACCCTTCCTAAAAAATGCCGGATGCTTCCATCCGGCGAGTAACGCACAAATTCGCTTCCGAATCTGATACATCAATTTTACAGGAGGTAATTGGAATTCACAAGGGCGAACGAAACTTAAGTAAGTGCAATTTGCCGAAAGATTTTTCTGGTTTGATTAAGCGGGTCTTAATTTTACGGATTATTCAATTTCACGCAATTTTCTCTGACGGGCAAGAAATGAATCCAGATCGGATTTCAAAAATACTTTCCTTCTGGAATTGTATGAGATTTCATAAATTTTTCCGTCAGCAACATAACTGTAAAGAGTTCTGCGCTTCACTTTCAGATATTCAGCAGCCTGGTCGGGCCGCATAATCTCGCGCGAATCTTTTGGAAGAATAATTTCCTCTGCCGGAATCAAAGGTTTACCCCCAGACATTAGTGATGGCTGGACAACTCTTAATAGAGAACCGTTTTTTGTGTAACCCTTGATAGACATTTCTTTGCGTTAGACGCAAAGCTTTTTATTTTGTCAAGGATTTTTTATTCTTTCGTTAAATTCCTAAGAGTTGTTTCTTTTTTTGTGTAAATTCTTCCTCAGTTAAAATTCCTCGCTCTTTTAAGCTTGCTAATTTTTCAATTTGTGATGCGATATTATCTGTTGAGTCCGATGGGATGTTCTGAAATTGCATCCACCGAGTACAAATAATATTGAACAACTTGTCGATTAATTCTTTCTTAGGCATGTTCATGGCCGGAAAACAATCCGATTTATTTCCTGCAGAGAGTAATAAAATGTCTCCCAATGCACCAGTGCGTTCAACTCCAGTCACATCTTTAAAATAATTTTGCTGAAAGCTTACAGCTTTTTTAATGATAACTCGATCTTCAGTTACCAAAACAAAAAATTCTCCCCGACTTCCTATTTGATCAATAAAACATGTGGCGATGAATTTCTCTTTAAGTGGATCGAAAGAGGAATATTCTTTTATTTTATCAAAAATATTTTTTGGAATATCGCTTTGATCATCAGCAAAATAGTAAGTTGAACCCATAATCTGTTTAAATGTCTGTTTCATGACTATTTCCTCGCTGAGCCATATATTAATGTCCCTAATGTAACTCCAACCTCAGCCATAGGCCGATCCCGTAAGTTTGGGTCAGAATAGGTTTTGTCTATTTCACGGCAAATTTTGAGGGCTTCTGTTGCATCGTCTCTTTTCAAAAAAAGATAAACTAAGTCCAGGCAGGCGATATTCTGCTCAGTTATCGAAGCAATGATCCAATCATGTCCGTTGCCCTTTTTCAATTTGTTTACTCTTATCATTAATTCTTTTTGAGATTCCAGCTTTTCAGATTCAGGCTCATTTGGTTGGGTCGGTCTTTCACTGGCTTCCTCCGTGGAATCTTTCGTAACAAAATCTCCTTTTACTTCTTTTTTTGAGCCTCCTGAGAAAATGGCGATAAAAACAATCAGTATGAATCCCGAAACTATTGCCTGAAGATAATAGAAAAGAAACTTCTTTTGACCGCTCAAAATGGTCGATTTTGCAATTGCGTAAAATCCGATAAACGGTGCTAAATATTTTATTACTTCCTCTGCATCCAGCTTTTGTTTCATAACATCTCTCCCTTTTTCAAATTCTGCCGGTCTTTCAAAAATCGACAAGCCTATTTCTTTTTAAAGCAAAGTTAAATGGGAGACATAACTTTGCGGAAAAAAAGAGAAAACAGCGAGTTTTTTTTCTTGTCGTACAAAAGAAATGTCTCTCCTCTTGATATACTATACAAAAATAAGGTAAGCGAATGTTGCCGGAAAAAGTGCGAAAAATGAGAGTACTGGAAGTCCTTGTCCATACTATCGAAATGTACAAAGAAGAAGACATCTCGCTTGAATTTTTAGACGAGTGTGTTGAGGAAATTGAAAGTATTTATTCACATTTTTAGAATCAGCCGGGGTTGCCCCCGGTTTTTTCTTTTAGCTTACATCATAGGCAGAATAGTGAGACATGCATGTCCCGCAAATGTTAGGCCTTTTTAGTCCTGCGGCCTCCCAACATTCTTGATCATCCATACGCTCGCTATCAATTACCGTTTCCGATTTCGAGACTTCATTGCATAAAGATTTGCCCGTTTCATAGTAGAAAGTTAGCTCCCCATTTTTTGATCTGCCCTTAAGCTCAAAAATATGGGATACTAGACTATCCTCTAATTTCCTGAATTTAAATCTCAACTTTTTAGAATCCCGATATTGGATTTCTTTATCATATTCTTCATTTAGATTTTTCATGAAAATCCTCCATTGTATTAGCTATAACGATGAAGCTCGAATTTTCAGTTGGAAATTCAAAACTACATCGTTATATATTTAGTAGCTGTAGCAAATTTCTATTGAAATTCTTGAAGAGAATTTCACTTACCCAGAATATCGCGGATGACGATTTTTAGCTTCTCGCGCTCCGAGTGGGAAAGGTTCAAAATCTTGTCGAAAAGCTCCTTAACCTGCGGATTCTTTTTAGCCTCTCTGGTATATTGCATCCCTTCATTCAACGCGGCAAGCCTTTCCTCAACACTCCCGGCCTCCATACTCCCTTCGCCGGTCAAGAGCCAGTTCGCGTTGACTTTATGTTTAAACTGGATAGCTAATGCCAGCGGTTTATCAAAGCTACGTTTATCGCTTAAATACTGAGATATTGCGGATTGAGTAATACCTAAGGTTTCCGCAAATTCGGACTGATTAAGTCCCGATTTCTCAATTACGCTTTTTAATCTATTTCCTTGTGGCATAAAAAAATATCACAATGTTATAAAAAATTTGCTTGCAAAATATCACATTGTTATATATGGTCATTTCTGTTGAGGTTTCCTCATCACTCGCTAATTACAAGGATAGCGATAATGTCAAGAAAGAAAAGGAGAAAATGCTTATGTCACCAATAGCTATACGGAGAAAGATCGAGGATTTCTATGGAACTCTAACCAAGTTTTCAGATGAATTCGACCTGAACTATTCTCAGCTTTCGGATACGATCCACAATAGACGACGGGATAAAAAATGCGTATCTGCACTTAACAAAATTGGGATAGTTCTTCCCAGAAGAGACTCAAAACGGGTAGCCGCATGAGAGATATAACAGAACGAGAAGATCTGATCATAACTTCGAGCTGCAATCAATCTCTTAAAGCTCCTAAAAAATCCGCGCTCCCATTGGATGTCAGACAAAACGCAAAGCGGGAATTGATCTATAGATACGAGTCTCTCACCACTTGCGCCGAGAAGGCGGGTTTGAACTATCGGGTTCTAATCGAGACGTTAGGGGGAAGAAGTAACAATCAGAAGATCCTCCAATTTCTTATGAAAGAGGGACTGTATTACCCTGAAATTGACACCTCCCGGAAAAAATCGAGGAAAGTCGCATGACTAAGAATCCTTCTTTACAAGCTTCAGAATCGCTTGGTTTTTGGGCTTCACTTTGGGCAGTTGTAAAAGGCTTTCGAGTCCCCTCTTTGAAAAAATTTCAACAGGATTATTCAACACCATCACAGATAGGGGCAATATCTTCTTTCCTAAATCGCCAAAATACTGATGATTTTCATCAGCTTCAACTAGATTTAGAAAACCGGATATTAAAGTGCAGGCGACAGCTTCTAAATAAACAAGGTCTCCCAAAACCTCGGAAGAGCAAATCCCGCAGTAATTCCCGGGTCGTGAAACAAAGTCTTGCCCGCAGTGAGGGCAACCTACAATGACCGGCCATTTACAGTTTGTACAAAAAAGAATGCCGGGTTCGTTCTCAACCATGGAGAATTCCATGATATGTGAGCATTGCATGTTTGGACATATTGCAAACTTGGAATTTTCCACAGTTCTATATTCACGAAATCAAATTACAAGGCAATCACAAAACAGGAGGTCCGTATGAAGTGCAACCATCCGGAATTGACCCCAAGGGAATACGTGGCAGAACTCATTGAGATGATTGCAGGGGATTATGGGTTCACTAGGCTCGACCGTTTGATGAATCCCAGAATCGAAAAAATTCTCACGAGGCTTGCTATCATGGACCTGTTCATGATGGAAACGGAAAAGGAAAACGAGTTTTGCGAATGGGTAAAACGAAATTTAGCAATCGACAAAAAGGAGAACGCAAATGGCTAACACGAAAAAAGAGGACAGGGTTTCTCACAACTTCGCGGTTATTCACTACAGAACACTCCGTGAAGACGGATTGAATTACAATAGAATATTCGATATTTGCTGGAAGCGGATACCGGAAGCGCTGACCAAAAAACTGAACTGCATAGAGCTTATAGAATATATCAACCTGCATATTTTACCGAAGGTTGTATCCGAACAAAAGGCTCTTCAATCTGCTCCTTCCGCAAGACCCTATTCAAGGGAATCGGCAAGAAAATCCACCCTAGAGGTTTTCGCATGAATTTATTGTCAGCACAGCAACCAGCATTTGGGGAGACAGCTCCCCCGATTTTTTCCAAACGGAGAACAGTCAGAAATTTCTTGAGCGTCAGCATGGGGATGTATTTGGAACCAAAACCCTGCTGCAGAAAAACAGGCGTTACTCGCTACCAGTTCGGTCTTTGCAAAGCTTGTCTTTTGGAGAGATTTAAACCTCTCAGAAAGATCATAGACGAGGTCAGGGGATGAGAATTGTTAATTCAAATTATTATCTTTTGGGGCTTGCTGCACATTTATTTCAAAAAGCTCTCGCACGTTTGAAGCCACAGTCGCCTCAATGGTGTTGGCTACAAGACACGAAGTTCTTCCAGCCTTCATTAATCTCAAACAAAAAAGACGAAAATTGGCAAGCTGGATCAATAGGCTCTTTCGAATATCAAGAGGACCGGTTTTTATGATTTCCCAGCTTCTTTCAATTTTGTATTTGTTTGCATTTTTCATAAACAGATACAAAGCCTGCAATTCATTATCATCAATATCAGTAAAATCATCAGAAGATACCGGAAAATTCAGATCTTCAAGACAATTCTTTTGGAACGCATCAAAGAGCAATCGGAGCGATGAAATTGGCTTTGATACTATAATTATCTTATCCATTTTTCAAATATTCACCACACTCACTCATTCGTCAATTCTCAAACCGGAGGTTATGTAATGTCCCAAAACAGTATACCAGAAGAAGTTCTGAAGAAAATAGAACTAATTCGAAGAAATCTACTTTTGTCACCAATTCCAGCCGAGAAGACACTTGTTATCGCACTTGCTCAAGCGTTTGTCTTTATTGAAAAAAAAGGGCTGAACGATGAGTGGGTTAAATTCAATTCAATCACTCCTGAAAATCCTCCAACTACAGGAGAAAAATCATGAATTCCGACAAAGAGGTTGACGTTCTGTTTTTAAAATCAATCCAAAACGTCAACCTGTCAGGGAAAACTCTCCCCGAAAAACTCAGATTTTTGATGTGGGGAAAACCGCGAAAAACAATTTCGGCGTTATCAAATAAATATTCTCTATCAAAAGAAATATTTTCCAAAGTTATCAAAGGGATCAAAAAATCCAAGCGCATAGAATCGATTTTGCAGGATGAGTGGGGTTTATCTCTATCAGAAATCAGGGAGATTATCCTTGAACATATTCAAAGACTGGAATCAGGAAATCCAATTTCAGACGAGGAGTTGTATGTCTGGCGAAATATTCATACATCCAAGATGAATGGAATGGAGCCGGAATTTGGAATTCAGATGCTAAAGCACTTGGACGGATTAAGTAGCGGAGGAGCCGGAATTATTTTCGCGCCACTCTATTACATACGTAAGCAGAAACGGGATTGGTATTACCGAAACCGCAAGAGGTCTGTCGCATGACGTATCTAAAGGTATTGTATTATTTCCTGAAATATCCGGACAGGTTTTGGCTGGCCATGGATTTGTCCCGAATGAGCGGAATTGAACTTCGCTCGGTTTACCGGGCAATCGGGAAATTGAAAGAGCACCATCTTATATGCGATCATTCCAAGCTGTATTATCTGAATGCGGAAATCATATCTCATCTTTACGGAAAAAAAACAGAGCTTCGGAAAAAACTGGAAAACGGTTCTACGGTCGAAGCATTCAAAATCATCTACAAAAAATACGATTTGGAACTTCTTCTGGCGAAGCACTTTATCGCAGATCCACACGGGGAGTGGACAGCCTCAGAGCTATCTTTACTTTACGGCAGACCGAACTCAACGGTTCAGTCAGCTCTGGAAAAAATGCAAATCTTACAAATCATCAAGGAGGACAGGACAGAACACGAAACCAACAGAACAAACCCGATAAACTATCGTCTCGATGCGATTCTATCGGCTAATCTTTCATCGAAAAAAAACTATTTAATGGAACGAATACAGGAGATGGAAAATGTCTGAAAAAAATGTAAATGTAATATCGCCTTATGAACCGCGAAAAGATTTAGCGATTGATTCGCCGGAAGAGAGGAAATTCCGTGCAGGAGAGCTGATGCTCCGGCTGAAAAACTCGATGACTGAAATGGTTGTGGCTCTCAGGGAAATCCGGGACCGACAGCTATTCAAGGAAATGAATTATGCCAGCTTTCAGGATTTTATCGAGCTTGGATTTCCTCTGAAACCATATCTCGCAGAAAAAATGCTTCTCATTGCCGACAAGTTCGGAACGGGCGATCAGATTCTGGCACTTGCACAAAGCAGCACGGATGAAATGTTTCGTCTCGCAAATCAGGGCATATCTGATAATATCGACGAGGAAGGAATTGTCACTCTCAAAGACGGAACCAAGCAACACATTAAAGAATTGATTTCTGATTTAAAAAAGGAAAACAAACAACTGAAAAACAGACTCACCAAAAAAGAAGAACTCATCCAGAAACAAAGCGAAGAGATTCAAAAATCAAATACGATCATTGAGGAGATTTCGCACAAGACCGGACTGACCGAAGAAGAGATTCAGGCGATAGCGCAGAAGAAAGAAGCTCTTGGAATGATTGACCGAGCGATTGCAGAGGTAACGAAATTTGTCTCTCAGATAAACAGCCATGTCCCAAGACATTTGAATTCGGAAAAGCCGGAAGAAAACACGGAGATTATCGCAAGGATTTCAACTCTCTATGAGGTTCTGAAAATTTCCGAAGCCAACCTGAACAAAACCTGGGAAACGGAGATCTTCGAGTTCAGTCAGAACAAGAGCGTAGCGTGAAACAGAAGGAGACTCGAATGAAAACATTGGATGCATCCGTTATGAATCGTCTTTTTTCGGAATATGAAAATTCTTTTTTGAAAAAAGACAAAAAAGCAAAAGGGATAATTCTGGATGAATTCGAGTCTCTTTTCAACGCAGACAGGGGAGTGTTTTACAGAGCGTGGAAAAAATACTGCAAAGAGAGATCGATTCTGACCGCGTGCAATATTAAGCGAACGAAGAAATCCAGATTATCTCCGGAACGTCAGGCGAAACGCAAAGAAGAACTTCTCAATCTTGCGGCTACCAAGGAGCATTTCAGAGGAACTCCGACCGAAATTACTTCGAAGATTATCAATCCTGAACAATACACGGAAATTGGAGGTTTGTCAACCTCTCAGAAAAATAGACTTCTCCGAGCCGAAGGAATCTCCACACCCATGATGGCTCAGAGAAAACCTTCCACTTCGTGGGTCTGCGAATATTCGAATCAACTCTTTATGGTAGACGCCTCACCGATGGAAGCAATTTTTTTGAATTTCGACAATGAATTGAAATACGATAAGGAAATCAATTTCAAGGACAAGCACGTAAGTGAGATTCTCGTCCAGAAGAAACTCAGGAAAGTGTGGGTTTATTATCTCGTCGATATTTATTCACGAGCGTATCTCGTATATGCGGTTGCAGATTTGCCATCAGGCGAAAATTCAAAGTATCTCGGAGAGAATACAATCGGCTGGCGTAAAGCTTTCACGTATGCGTTCTTGCCGAAAAACTCCCGGATTCCCATGGAAGGCGTCCCTGATGGAGTTTACTCCGATCAGGGTTCTGGTTTAATTTCTAATGACTCAAAAAGTTTTCTGACAACACTCAATCCGGAAATGTGGATTGAAACTCATGTCGCAAAACATCCCTGGGCGAAAGGTCCGGTGGAGTCGAGAATCGGAGCGTGGAAAAGAACGATTGAAAAATTTTTCACGAGAGAGCTTGTAAAGAATTTCGATGATCTTCAACAGAGAATAGAGGATTTTGTTGTCTGGGATAACGAGCGGAAAGGATTTTTTCAGAAATGGATTTCCGGGACGAAAGATCATCCGATAAGGAAAGTCTCACAGAAAAATATCGACGATGCTACAGTCACACTGATAGACAGAATCGTAAACACTTATCAGTGCGTTAGTATCGAAGGAAGAAAATATTATATACCGGATGATGTTCCGGTCGGAGCCAAAGTTGACATCTATCGCAGAGGAGATCAAATTTATGCGCAGCTTCCTGATAATACAATCTCAGTTCTTGATCCGGCAGGACCTGTTTCTCATGGAATCGGATACAAGTCATTAGACGGAAGGGGAATCAAACTTTCCGAGAGACTGCAAAACGTTGAGGAAGTTAAAACAAGAGCCAAGAGCGCCGGAAAAAATCTCACATTCGACAACATCCGTCCGGAATCAACTCCCAATATCGGATTCATCCCTGCAAGAGGAGAAAAAATCGAGACTCACTCGGTTCTTCCCCCTGATAGTTTTGCAACTGCAAAGGATGCTCTGAATTATTTTACCAACGAAACCGGGATCACTCGGGAAGAATCCACAGATATATTTAACGACCTTGAAGGATACTTTAAAGTCTGCGAAAAGAAATTCGGAAAAATTCCGAGCGATTACGTGATAGAGATCGTGAATCACTACGCGAAGCTGACGGGCACGGAAGGCTAAAGTTTACTATGCGAAAAGAACAAACAAAAATACAGGAGCTATAAAATGCAAACAGAGGAAAAATTTATCAAAACAGAAAATGCCGGCAGGATCATGGACGCATCTTCGCAAGCAGTAGAAAAGAACGGATGGCTGGTTGTAATGGGACAACCGGGAACAGGCAAGTCCACCATTTACCAGGAGCTTATCAGGTTCTGGAAGAGCTATCCGAATAAATTTATTTTGATCGAAACGAAATCCTTCAAGCTCGTACAAACCAGGACAAACATTCTCATGAAGAGAATCATCAAGGCAATTAACCCGGATGAGCACGCGCCCGGCGATATTGAAACACGATACGAGAAATTCTCAGGAATTGTCTTATCGATGCGTATAGTAGAAAAAAGAAAGTGATTCTGCTTTTTGATGAGGCTCAGGATTTGAACACAGTTACTTTCCGCGAGCTGAAAAAACTCCATGAACTGAACGGTATGGGAAAGAAAAATCTTTTTTCGATAATCATGTTTGCAAAAAGCACAGTCGGCTTTGAGTCGGTTTTTAACAATCGGGAACTTGGACACAGGATCTGGGTGGAAAGCATGAAGCAGACCAAACCGAAGGAAATATTTCAGATCGCAGAAGAATGCTTTGAGCTAAAATTCAAAGACACGAAGGACGGTAATCAAGCGAAGTCCAAATTCCTGGAAGTGATCGATGGATACCCGGTTACAATAGAACATATTGCAGGGCTACTCTACAGGATTCCCGGCTTTGACGGAAATGTTACCGTGGAAGCAATGCGGAAGTCTTCCTTCCTTAAACATAAAATCGATATGGAATATTACAAGATAACCCAAAGAGAAATCCGGGATTATCTGAAAGCAAAAGGTACACCTGTATCGCTCGGTGCGATTAACAACACTCTCAATGGAGTTAAATCAGACGAACGGGTCGAATCCAGCCTGAGAGAAATAATCGCTCAAAAACAGGAAGCGTTAGGTGAAACCCCTTACATGAGAAAGTCGGCTTAATTTTTAGGCAAAAAAGGAGAGAAAATGGAGCAGAAAATTACAAACGAATCGGAAAAGAAAGAAGCTCTGAAAAGGCTTGTTGACCTCAACGGAGAGTTGAAAAAGAAGAACGGGGATATTTCCAAAATTCAGGAAGAGATTAAAACTTTTGAAAGCCAGATAACGGCTGTTCAGGGAAAAATTGCGGAAGCAAAAAACAGAATTTCTGTTCTGAAAAAGGAAAATCAGGATGAGACAAAAAAATTCCAGAAGGAAGTGGATGAGTTAAAATCTGCGATTGCAGATTACGAAATCTCCACTGCCCTGGATGCGGCGTAAGGAGGTAACGAATGCCAGCAAAAAAGAAAAAAGCAGTTAAGAAAACAGTCCGGAAGACTTTAAGGAGAAAACCCAACAAAGTCCCTCCGGCAAAAATTCACAAAACAACTTCAGGAGGAATAGCAGTGGATATTCCGAATGATATGGAGGCAAAATGAAAAAGAAGACAGACGAAACGTTAGTCGATCTTCCGACCAATGTTTACAAAGATCGCGCTGATCTCACCATGGCTGTTGCGAGCCTCGGAGAGACCAAACGCGAAAGGGACAGAATCAAGAGCGAAACCGACGACCAAATCAGCAAGCTCCAAACAGCCCTCGCAGAACAGTTGAAACCCTTCGACGCAAAAATCCAGCACATTACTGCCGGGATTACTCATTTTGTGGCGAAGCATAAATCGGATTTGTTTTCAGATTCGGAGAGAACCTGCAAACTTACATCCGGTGTTTTGCAACTGCGGACAATTCCTGAAAGCGTCAAAACAAAAACCTCGGCAAAGTTCATCGAAAAAATTCTGACTGAAAACGGACTTTTGGAAAGTTTCAATAAATTTCTCACGAAACTTTCCGGCCTTTTCATAAGAGTCAAACTTGAACTGAACAAGGAACAAATTCTTGCCGATAAGCAAGGTGCAAAGAAAAAAATCGGGATCGAATTTAATAAAGAGTCTGAACGGCTCTACATTAAACCAGGCGAGACCGATGCGGAAATCGAGTCTGAAATGGAAGAGGCCGCATAATGGTTTCTCCAACAGATATAACATTCTTCAACCTGCCCTCCAAAGTGGAGGGCTTTCTTGCTTCCATCGGCCGTAAATACTACCGCGATGTCCGCAAAGAAAGAAACGCCCTGAACGAATTTATGCTACAGAGAGTTCAGCCCAAAGAAGTTTTCGAACTGGTGAAAAAACTGGTCGCTGTCCGAAATCACCAAAACAACCAGAAAGACAAATTCTGGATTGGTGCGACAGAAAACATCTACGGAGCTCTCGCGTATAAAAATCAGATCGAAACCGTTTACGATTCGTTATTCGCTGAAGAAATAAAAAAGGAAGCAGAGAAAGCCGCAAAAAACTGGGAGACTTTTTTAACCTGGGCAAAAAAATCTCTTCCTCCCACGACCGCAAACGAACTCAGCTCGCTTAAAATTAAAACTTTGCTCTTACACGATCTGGATGACAATAACAAGACAATAGTAACAAATGAAATTTTAGTCTATTCCTGCAACGACACCCTATGGCGCTTCATAGAAGCTTATTTTTTCGACTCCGGTTGGAAAGTCGGGAGGGTGGTATGAACAAAATTAAATTTTCTCATACATATATGAAACTTTTCGAATATGACGAAATACCGGTTAAAGAAGCTCAACTTTTAGAAGTTCTAAATATTGAATTAGAAAAACTTTCTGGATATTTCATAACATACGATACTATTTTTTGGGATGAAGGAGAAATGCATCCAGATTTATATCCTTTGCCAGAAAAAGGAGATTATTTGCTATTGATATTTGAAAAAATCTCTGCTCCAAACAGAGATATTTTTACTACACTTCGACGTTATACGCAAGAGAAAGAAAAATATTATAGAGATTCGATTGGAAAAGTTTTCGATGTAGTGATTCAGAAAGGCATCCATGACAAATAACGCATCCATTTTGTCACTGGAAGACAGGGTCAATCTGTACAGACAGGCATTTCCGAAATTTGCAGAACTTCGAATCTTTAACGGGCGAATCGACAGTGGCTGGATTCTCGGAAACGATTACAGAAACACTTCCGGCTACTATGGAGCCTATCCTAACGCTTATCTGAAACGAGTTATGGCAATGTTCCCGGATAAAAACAAAATTCTTCACCTGTTCAGCGGAAAGCTTCCTGCAGGAAATTATGAACGCTTTGATTGCAATGAACTCTCAGGAGCAGAACATATCGGAGACGCTCATCAATTGGAGGAACTTCTCGGAAGTGAACGCTACGATCTGATTCTCGCAGATACTCCATATTCCATTGAAGACGCAGAACATTACGGCACTTCGATGATCAAGCGAAACACAGTCCTTGCCGAATGCCGCAAAATATTGGAACCCGGAGGACATCTGGTCTGGCTCGACCAGGTCTGCCCTCAATACTCAAAGGAAAACTGAAAATGGTGCGCATGGATACCGATTCACATATCCACTAATCGCCGATGCCGTGCAAGCTACTGGTTCGAGAAGGTATAAGATGGATGCAACAAGAAAATTACTTCTGAGACAACGGCTGGATGATCCGGAATATATGGATAAGGCCGTCCATTCAATCGAACAGAATATGGCAGAGGTAGTATCTGATAAAAAATTAACAAGAATCTCAGAAACACTGAGAGCAAAAAGTACTGAAAATGAATTAATCGGAGAGGAACAGAAAATGGAAGAAATGACTTCAGGAATAGAGCAACTTAAGGCAATCCCCCAATTGATAAATGACCTTCGGGAAGAAAATCAAAAACTACCAATACCTCGACGACGGAACCAGATACCCGGATTCAGTGCTATGTTTTCCCAGCGAATGGGAGGCAAACATGCACCCCACTCAAAAGCCTGTTTCACTATTCTGCTTTCTCGTTCAGCTATACTCCAACCCTGGCGACACCATTCTCGACAACTGCATGGGCCATGGAACAACCGGAGTGGCCGCAGTCCAACATCAAAGAAATTTTATCGGCATCGAAAAAGACCCTGAGTATTTCAACCGTGCAAAGGCAAGAATCGAAGCTGAGGAATCTAAAGCTGAAAGGTCGGCAGCGGAGGTAGTATAGAATGATATTGCTTACAAGAAGAGAAGTTATAGAAGCATGGAAAGAAAACAAGTCTAATTGGGATCATTACACTTGCCCATTTTGCAGAAATATTATGACAAAACTTTCTGATAGCGAATATAAATGCACAAACTCTTTTTGTTACGGTGATAACGTTGTAATAAAATTAGATCCTTCATCGGAGGATGTGGAGTGAGTTTAACTCTTCACAAAAGAATATGGGCTTTAAAAAATAAGGCTGGGATAGAAGAAGAAAATTTCCGATTATTTTTACAATCCGTAACTGGAAAATCTTCTACAAAACTTCTTTCAGAACTTGAGCAGAAAAATTTCATCAGAGCAATTTTAAAAATTCATCCTCACCTAAAAAAGAAAGCTAGCAAGTCCGAATTACGAACCCCGGAAAAATATCCTTCGATGGGAAAAAGAGAAGAGAGTCTCGGCTTCTTCGCTTTCATTACTCTGGATCAGCTTAAATATATTCATGATTTAGTTTCTATAATCAACCAGAAACATCTTTACAAATTCACAGAGAACACACTTCCAAAAAGAATGTATGGGAAAGAAGCGAGCAAGTTAAAACGCTGGGAGGCGGTTGCTGTAATTGAAGCTCTTAAAAGGATTTCTCGCAGAGAATTAAAGGAGAAAACTGAAAATAGATGAATCCTTTTTCTGATTATTTCAGCTTTTCAGAACAAAGAAAGACATTAATCGTTTCTTGTTATTCGTCAATATTCTTATAAAAAAACTCTAAAAAGTGCCATTTCCCTTTGATTTTCCCGAATATTTCCGAAATTTCAGTAGCAGATTTAATGCGTTGATTCTATTTCAGTAGTGCGGGGGAGTAAACTCTGTATTGAATGAATTGAATTGCTCAAATAGACCATCGGTAAATAATAATAATTTGTCTCCCGGGAAAAAATTTTCCTCTTTTTCCATATAGATTGAATTATTACGAAGACCGGGTAAATTCCCAGTTTTGGATAGAGTAACTATCTCGCTTTGCTTTATCAATATTTGAGTCGGATGTCCGGCTGACGCATAACGTATCGTGTTATTTATTTTGTCAATATCCACAAGAAAGCACGTAAAAAAATAATTCAGATTTATATATTTGCTTATAAAAATATTATTCATCACATTTAAAAGCATAGAAGGGGAATCAAAATTTTCTTTTAGTGCTTTGTATTCACTGATTATAAGCATTGTAATCATAGCAGCCTGAACTCCATGGCCTGTAGCATCTGCGATCAAAATTCTTATTTTTCCATTCTCCATCTGAGAAATATCAAATAAATCTCCACCTACCACTTCCATCGGAATATACATAGTTTCGATTTGATAAGAGTCAATTTTTTTGATATGAACAGACATTAGTTTGTTTTGAATTCTACTCGCAAAATTCAAATCTTGTCGGATGAGTTTCAGAGAATTTTTTAATTCATTCGTTCTCTCTTCTACAAGTATTTCCAGTTCATTGGAAAGTTTTTCTGACAAATTATAGGCACGTTGATTTTTCACTGCAATTATCACAGCTTGAAAAAGTAGAAAAATTGTTAAACCGAAAGGAGCAATCAGACGATCAAAGCCTCTGATAAACTGCAAATCATACAGAATATCATGGGCTGTACTTCCCAAAACGACCATAATACCGATAAGCATAAATAACCCTGTCTTACTTTTTTTCTCTTTTAATGCGAGAAATACGACTGATAAAATCCAAACAATACTAAAAAATACAATGCCAAAAAAAATATTTCTAATTGTTTGATGAATCAACGAACTAAGCGGGATTACTAAATTTATAACAAAAAGTAAATAGCTCGGATATAAAATAATTTTTTTGTATGTTTGTAGTTTTTTGGGTTCAAACAGTGCTTGAATATATAAAACAAAAACCGCCGCAGTCGAAAAAAGACAAACCTCGAAAGTATATTGAAGAACATAAAAAGCCTTTTTATTATAAAAATACCATTGTAATATATTTTCGTCTATCAAATACCAGAAAGCAGTGATAATACAAAATACGCCAAACCATAAAGAAGGCAAATCTCTTCTTCTTATAAAAAATAAAATCAGATGATACAAACCTATCATTAATAATGAGCCTTGCAATAAACCTACAAATGCAATTCTAATCGAGGTATCTCTTAAAATTGTTTCAGCTTTCCCGAATTTCACAATAGCACCGGGCCCGCCATAATAGTGGTGGTAATTGGAAACTTGAAATGTTACAAACACCGTCTTTTCTGGCTTGAAAAATGCAGCAATAGGTCTTCTTTGGGGCCAACTATTTTCTTTACTCGTGCCAATGACCCCACTCATCTCGCTAACTCCAATTTCTTGTCCTGAAGAATTCCAAACTTTTAATTGATAAGCAGTGCTCGCTCTTTTTACATAAACGGAGTAATAGTCGTAGCTATTCAATAAATTATCCGGAAAGATAATTTTTATTCGGTGAATTCTATTTCCCATTGGAGTATCTTCATTTGATTTTGGTAAACGATTCCAGATATTTGGAAGCACAACGTATTTGCTAAAAGAATTTTCAGGTCGAATGAGAACCTTTGACTCATACTCCCATTCTCCGGCAAGTTCAATAGGGTTTGACCAATCCGTAGAGTATTGGTTTAAATCTAAAACTCCTTTTATTACTGGTAAGTTTTTAGTTGCTAGAATCTCTATGGATAATAAAAATAAGGGAACCCAAATAAAAGAAATTAGCCTCATAAAAAATCTATAACTTGTATAATGTTTCTAAAAGTAAATACAATTATTGTACCACCGGGAAAAACAGAATGTAATCTTTCCCTAAAAACATTTCTCTCGAAACTAATTGCTTCAAGCCAATCATCCAATACCAAATAAAAATTGACTTTTATAAAGCTGTATTTTTTCAATTTCCAAGCAGTCTAAAAAGCACAAAATGAAAAATTATACTCTAAAAACTTGGGAGTTTTTTTCTAACCTTGGGGTCGCAAAGTCACTACCTCCAATTTTTATCAAAAAAATTATTCTTACAAACCAACTTTTAGTTTTAACTTTTTGGATCTCTGTGTTTTGTTTAGTGATTTATATTTCAGTCGGGTGCTTATTTTTCGCAAGTTTATGCCTTGTCCCACTATTCATTTCAATCTTGGGATTATTTTTAAACTTCAAAAAAAGATTCACTGAAAGCCGTTTAGGAACTCTTGTTTTTTTCCTTGGATATCTGTTCCTTCTTTCATCTATTGGAGGGAAGGAGTCCCATTTTCATTTTTTGCTTTTGCCTTTAATTGTATTCAATATACAAATTTTTCAATTAGACGAGAAGTGGAAAATGGTTTTCGGAATTCTACTTTCAATTATTGTATATATCGGGTTAGAAATAACAAAGTATTCTTTACTGATTCATCTTCGTCCCCAACAAGATTTGATTTTTCTTATCCGCCATTTGATGCTTTTTTCTTCAATCTTTATTCTGATATTTGTTCTACTGTCCACAACTCAGGCGAGCACAAGAATTGAGATAGAGCTTATGTCTAATAAAGAATTGCTAAACGAAGTAATAACGGGATCATCCGGAGTTTTCTTTCAGTATGAATTAAAAAAAGACGGTAAAAGAGTTTTAAATTTTATAAGCGAAAAAATCTTTCAGCTAATGGAAATTACCCCGAATGAAGTTCAAAAAGATCTACACTCAATTTACAAAATAGTCTTACCGGAATTTAAAGAAAATGTCAAAAAAGAATTTTTACATTCTTTTAAAAATTTTTGTAATAGCGAACTGGAATTTAAAATACAAACTAAAAGTGGGAATGTAAAATGGATCGAGGTCAAAGCCAATATCCAAAAAAGTACAATCAAAGATGGTCGTGTACTATGGAATGGATCATTCCACGATATTACGCAAAGAAAAATCAGTGAGGATATTTTCCACGTAACTACAAATGAACTTATCAACTTTAAAAGAGCAGTGGATGAGCACTGCTTGGTTTCTATAACCGATGTAAACGGAAAAATTTTATACGTAAACTCAAGACTTTGCCAAATATCCGAATACACGGAACAAGACCTAATTGGAAAAAGCCATAGTGTAGTAAATTCCTACTATCACCCAAAAGAATTTTGGAAAGAAATGTGGGATACGATTAAAGGTAAAAATATTTGGAGGGGTGTAATTAGAAATAAAACTAAAACCGGAAAATTCTACTGGGTAAATGCTACAATTTTCCCCTTACTCGATCAAAACGATAAACCCTATAGATTTGTAGCAATTAGAACAGATATAACAAATTTGAAAAAAAGTGAAGAAAAACAAAAAGAATTAAACACCTCAGTGAATCTAATCAATGAGAAACTACTTTCAGCTTTAGAAAAAGCAGATGAGGCAAATAGAGCAAAAAATTTATTTGTTTCTTCTGTTTCTCACGAACTTAGAACTCCACTAAATGCAATCATTGGTTTTTCTGAGCTTTTAAAAAATGATAAAAAAGATATAGAAAGCCAAAAAAAATATATTGAGCTAACTAACCAAAGTGCAAAACATTTACTAGGACTTATCAATGAGATACTCGAATTTTCAAGCATAGAAGCAAAAAAATTTGAAATAGTAAAAGAAGAAATAGACTTGTCAAAGTTACTTTCAGAGATTTCAGAAAGTTTTCTTTTGCAAACGAAAGAAAAAAACTTACAATTTATTTCATCTTTTGCTGAAAGTATTCCAGAATTTTTAATTGGAGACACAAAGAGACTCAAACAAGTTTTTATTAACCTACTTGGGAATGCGGTCAAATTTACTCATTTCGGAAAAATTGAATTCATAGCAGAAGATAAAAATCAAAACGTACAAAATAGAGATTTAGTTATTTTGAAATTTATCGTAAAAGATACAGGGATGGGAATTTCCAAAGAAGGACTTAAGAAAATTTTTGAGCCATTTCATAGAGAAACAATTAATCGAATTGAAGGAACAGGTTTAGGTCTTTCTCTCTCTAAAAAAATTGTAAATGCGTTTGGCTCTGAGCTACACGTTGAAAGCGAAATTGGTAAAGGTTCTAACTTTTGGTTTGAGCTTTCTTTACCAATAGTTCACAAAAAAGACTCAAACCTCCAAGCAATTGTAAAAGAACAAAAAAACTATTCTGGAAATCTCGCCTTAATTGTGGACGATGTAGAATTAAATCGAATTCTGTTAAATGAAGTTTTAACTGGTATAGGCTTTCAAACAGATGAAGCATCGAATGGGAAAGAGGCTTTGGAAATTTTAAAAACCAAAAGACCAGATATAATTTTAATGGACGTAGTAATGCCTGTTCTTGATGGAATTGAAACTATTAAAATACTAAAAAATAATCCTGACTTAAAAACAATTCCTACTATTGCAGTAACCGCATCCGGTTTCGAGGGGAAAAGAGAAGAATTAATATCTTACGGCTTCGATGAATACCTATTAAAACCGATGAAGCTTGCAGACCTATTTCAAAAATTAGAAAACCTATTGTAAAAAAGTAATAAACAAAAAAACTCTAATCCTTAGGTAAAATTTTTAATAAGCCTTCTTCCAAAGTCTCGTAATCAGTATCTTGCTTTTTGTCTTGCAAGTACAAGTCTAATTTCTTTAGACCAAATTGGCCAAATTCATTTTTTAGCCATTTTTTAATTTGTGAAATAGTTTCTTTCTCGTGGGATTTTCTTGGTCGTATTTCTTTTATAAAATTTAGTAAATTCTCTATTCCGGCTTTTTTTGTTGCGCTTGTTAAAAATATTTTCGGAATCTTTTTTTCTCCATAAATATCTTTTAAAAAATCTAAAGAGTGCTCTAAGGTGTACAAACTCGATTTTGCAAGCTCGTCTTCATCACACTTATTTATAATAAATGCATCTGGAACTTCCATAATCCCACTTTTCATAAACTGGATCTGATCCCCCCCAAGTGGTTGCAGTATTAAAAAAGAAAAATCAGAAATATTAGAAACCTCAATTTCGTTTTGACCTATCCCTACAGTTTCAATAATCACATAATCATAAAAAAACTTAAGTAGCCTAACTACGTGGTAAGTGTATGGGTTTATCCCACCCATATCTAACTCACTTGGTTGTGAACGAAAAAATATTCTATTTTCTCTTGCAGGGATTGCAACTCGAATCCTGTCTCCAAGAATAGAGCCTCCACTGATATGGCTCGAAGGATCAATGGCAACTATCGCAACTTTTTTATTTGGAAGATTTTTCAGAAACTCTTCACATAACGCACCGATTAAAGATGACTTTCCCGCACCCGGTGTCCCGGTAAATCCAATTGTAATAGAATTTTTGTCATTTAAACCTACCAGAGATAGCTTAGAAAAAATGTATTTTCTATATTCAAAAGAATCTTTTCTTTCGAGAATACTGATAAGCCTCGCTATAGAAAACTTGCTTCCTTCTTTTGCTTCTCCAATCAGAGAAAAAATTTCTTGAAAATCTTCAGAGTCTAAAGTCACTTAACTTTAAATAATCAAATCTACGATCTTATTCATTATCTGCATAAGATCAAAATCTTTTGGAGTAAAAATTTCTTTTATGCCGTCCTTTCTCAAAGAATCAAAATCAGACTCTGGGATAATCCCTCCCATCACTACAGGGATTTTTCCTTCTGCTTTATAATGCCTCAACTCATCAATAATTTGTTTTGCAATCTCTTTATGAGATCCGGAAAGAATAGACAGCCCAATCACATCGGCATTTTCTTCTACTGCGCTTTGAACAATTTCTTCGGGCGTTAGGCGAATTCCTGAATAAATCACGTCAAACCCTGCGTGCTTTGCAGATATCGCTATCATCTCTGCACCATTGGAGTGACCATCGAGCCCTGGCTTTCCTACTACAATCTTTGGTCTATGTCCCTTAGTCTTTTGGAAATTAGAAACTTTTTCTCTGACCATTTCTACATTTGTATTTTCAAGACTCAATCTTTGACCCTCCACACCTGTAGGAGGTTGGTACACTCCGAATACTTTTCTAAGTACATCTGCCCACTCTCCTGTAGTAATCCTTGCCTTAGCACACTCAATAGATGCTTCCATCATGTTTTTATTTTCTCTTGCAGACTTTTCTAGATTATCCAAAGCCTCTTTTGCTTTTTTTTCGTCTCTTTCCGTTTTAGTTTTTTTTAGTAAGTTTAAAGTAATTTCAGCAGAAGCAGAGTCCACTTTAAAAATCCCACCATCAGAATCTGTGACTAAGGGTGAGGGGATTCCATCATTCCATTTATTTTTTCCGACTATGATTTGCTCACCGGCATTGATCTTGGACAATCTATCTGATTGAGATTTTACAAGACCTGATTTCATGTAACCTTTTTCAACTGCCTTGACCGCTCCACCCATTTCTAAAATCTTTTCTATTTCTTTGTAGGCTTCTTCTTTTAGGGACTTTACCTTGCTTTCAATAACTTTCGAGCCTTCAAAAATATCCGGGTATTCCAATAGATCGGTTTCGTAAGCCATAACTTGTTGGAGTCTTAAAGACCACTGTTGATCCCAAGGGCGTGGAAGCGATAGGGCTTCATTCCATGCGGGTAGTTGCAAAGCCCGACAACGAGAATCTCTGCTTAAAGTTACTCCCAGAGTTTCGAGTAAAATTCTCCATGCGTTATTCTCCGGCTGCTCTTCCGTTAATCCAAGTGAATTTACCTGAACACCATATCTGAAAATTCTAAACTTTGGGTTTTTTACTTTGTACCTGTCTCTTGTAATCTCATCCCACATTTCTCTAAACGCACGCATCTTGCACATTTCTTCTACAAACTTAATTCCTGCGTTTACAAAAAAAGAAATCCTACCCACACACCTTTCAAACTCTTCATCTGTAAAGCATCCCCTTTCTTTTATAGCATCTAAAATAGCAATAGCATTCGCCAAAGCAAAAGCCAATTCTTGAACAGGGCTTGCACCTGCTTCTTGAAGATGGTAAGAACAAATATTAGAAGGATTCCACTTGGGAATATTTTTCAGGCAATACTCATACATATCTACGATGATTCTAATAGACTCATTCGGTGGGAAAATATACGTCCCTCTTGCAAGGTACTCTTTGATTATATCGTTTTGGGTAGTTCCTTCTAATTTTTCCAATGGGGTTCCTGTTTCTTCTGCAAGTGCAATATACAATGACAATAACCACATAGATGTGCCATTGATGGTCATAGAAGTGTTCATCTCTCCAAGCGGAATACCCTCAAATAAAATACGAAAATCATCAATAGAGTTGATTGGAACTCCAACTTTTCCTATTTCCGGCTTGGAAATAGGGTGATCCGAGCTGTAACCACACTGAGTTGGCAAATCAAAGGCAATGGATAAGCCAGTTTGACCCTTGGCTAAGTTTTTTCTATATAACTCGTTTGAGGCTTTTGCGTTAGTATGCCCTGCATAAGTTCTAAATATCCAAGGCTTGTCTCTTACCTCATCGTTTTTATCGTTGTATATTTTGTGTGCCTGATTTTTTTCCATTTTTTGTCCTTTCAAAAGCAAAGATTAAAAACTTAACAGATAATTTCATCTAAATTTTTACTTTTGCTCTATAAATGCCGATTTTATAATAGAGACCAAACAAAAACTTGGAACATAATTTATGAAAGCCTTGTTTTTTTTGGGGTAGTTAAAAAAATCAGCCGGTAAGCGCTAAAATTAAAATGAATTTAGAAAGAAATACAAGAGAAAATCCTTTCAAAATTTTATCTTCCATACTGGCTTTATCCGTTATTGTTTTTATTTTTTTTACGTTAAAAGGAGATCCAAGTAACCCTGAAACATTTCAACACCTTTCTAATTTAAAGTCTGTTACCGAAGAAGGGTCTTTATTTTCTGCAACTGAACCAATCCCAATTTATACTCTATCTATAGTAAAAAAAATATTCAGAGCAAATTACATTCCTATTTTTCGTACCATTTCAGTTTTTTTCTTTGCAATCTTTCTACACCTTTCTATGAAATTATTCGTCAAGGATAAATGGAACTTAAATCATTATATCATACTTTATCTCGTTGCATTTTTGCCTTATATCAATTCTATTCCAGAAAAATATTTTGGAGAGTTAGTCTCTGCAATTGTTTTGATTTCAATTTTTCTAACTTTTAAAATGGAATCTATTCTTGATATCATTTTATTTGTACTTCTTACCCTCTTAGCTTTTTTCTCCAACTTTATGACTTTTCTTTTTGGATATTCCGGTTTTGTAATCAAAGCCTCAATCCTCGGAGCAAGAAGAACAAAGGTTACTGTATTCTATAAAAGAAAAAATATACCTAAATTAATTCTACTCGTTTATCTATCATTGTTTTTTTTAATATTGCTCACTCTCGGGGTGTTCGATTTTTTTGGAAAACATTCCTTTCATTTTATATTCCATTCATTTTTAGATCACTTACTTAGTTTTGGTATTTCACTTGGCATTGTATATGTCGGTCAATTTTTACTAAAGTCCGAAAAAGAATTAAACTCACCTGTAAGCACAGGAATACTCATAATTCTAATCGCAGTTTCAGGGATATACAACTTCAAAAAAGAAGGCTTCAATTTAAGTGAGTTGAACTTGCAAAAAAATGAAATCCATTCTCTAAAAATGAGAGGGGTTATTTCAAAAGCTGACCAAGTTTACTCAGACAAATTTCTTGCCGACTTCGCCTACTTTTATTCTAAGGAAAAATTAAAATACCACAACCTTGAAGAAATGAAAGCAAATGATTTCCTTGTTGTCAATGGGATATGGACAAGCGACAGAAACCAGATAGGAAAACTTTTTCATTCCAATAAACCTTTGTTTTATCCTTTAAGCTCTACCTCTGTTCTAATGAGAAAAGAGCTCATAGAAAAAATTCTACAATCAAAAGAAGAGCTTCCATTCAAAGGAAAATTACAAAAAGTTTTAAACGAGTTTGAAAAACGAACTCCCTTTGATAATTTTAAATTTTCACTCTATTCTATTTTTAATACAAAGTAGAAAAACACAATCTATGAAAGTGCCCGACAATCTGCTAAATTTCAAGAAATTCAGAAAATTATCACAAGCACAATCTTACGGCGATGCGTTAGGTGCAAATGGAAAGCAATTTGATGTAAAATACTGGAGTGAAATCTATGGTAGTGGGGAAGATGTTGACGGAACTTTCAATGCAAAAGAGCACGCTCTCTATCTAAAATCCATTCTCAAATTATTTGATATTCCTGTAAGATCATTGGCTGACTTTGGTTTCGGGAAAGGTTTCTTACTGCAAAGAATGATTCAAGCCTTCCAACCCGGAAGAGTATTTGCATTAGACACATCTAAGGAAATGGTAGAAAGATTAAAAAATTCTAAATGGATTCACACTACAAATATTGCGGTAAATTGCGGCACGATTCAATCCATAAACACTGAAATTATGAAATACGCTCCTTATGACCTAGGGATTTTTAACTCTGTTTTACAATACATCAAAAATGAAGATATAGAAATTGTTTTAGAAAAAATTTCCAAGATAACAAAATACCTGTATTTTAGCGTGCCAACAAAAAACGACTACACCCGAATGAAAAAAGAAATCTATTTTGAGGATCCTTACGCTTTCGCAAGAACAAAAAATTTCTATATGAAAAAAATTTCTAAATTCTTCACTATTGTTTCATACAACTTACTTGAAAGCAAAGTCAATATCTCAGACAGCAATTTCAACGATGAGATATTTCGATTTTAAATTTCAAAATTCTTTAATTTTCCAAGTCTGAACTTTTTTTGAATTTTTTCATTTGCTTCTTTTAATTTAGATTTATCCAAAACTACTTCTACGCCATTCTCTAACTCTATCTTGATTAAATTATTTTCAGAATTCTGAATCATTTTCTCCATAGAAATTAAATCTCTTGGCTTTTGTTCGTTGACACTTACAACGATCTTCATAGTCGTATAGTGATACCCATTATTGGAATCATCAGGCAGTACTTGGGTTAATAAAATAATTTTCCCTGATTTTTCATTTTTGTGAATCCTATGATAATCATACAAATACAATAATTTTTTATCAATTCTTGATCTCCAATTATTTCCCCATTCTTGCAAAAGAAATTCAGACAACTCAAGAAAGATAAATCCATTTTGAATCGTATATAAAGGTTTTTTTCCTTGCGAATTGGAATAGGGAATCTGAACAGAATTGTAAGGAAAAGGCTTTAATGGCAATGACACAATAAGCTCTTTTTTATCTCTGAGTATTTTTACGGGGATAGACCTTCCAAGTCGATTTCCAAATTCTTCACCTGTGTGAGCTATAAACGACAAAGACTGCTTCCCATAAAAAGGATGCTCAAAAAATCCTTTGGAATCAATTTTGAATTCTCCAAACTCCAAGATCACATCATTTATCTTTAAATTATTCCAAGCACCAGAGTAGGGGAATAGTTCTGCAACAAGAACACCGGATTTTTCTTTCTTCAATCCAAAATATTCTCTTGTTGCGTTATCAACTATCGGACGAAAACGAAACCCTTTAAAAGGAAATATTGTTTTTTGTGCTAAATTTTTCCCGCGAAGAAATTGACGCACCACAAGACCCGGTATTCCTTTCCCACTATTCTTACTCCCCGAAAACTCAGATACAATCCCAATAATTTTACTGTTGTGAATAATCAGCTCACCACTTCCGTCTAACTTCTCATTAGAATTAATTTCAAGTTGAGGTAGCTCTGTATTTCCCATGGAGTATGGTTCTATATCCATCCCTAGTATTTGTCCTCTTGCAGCTTGTATCACTCCCGAATTGTCCAACTGGCAAAATGTAGCCGAAACGTTCAAGGAAGAAATATTCTCAAAATCTATCGGCTTCAAATCATTAAAAAAATCTTTATCTTCTACTTCCAGCAAAGTCAAGTTAGACTCGTAGTCTATTTTTACGGGCTTTGCCTTAAAATAACTATAAGAAGAATATTTCTTCACTTCGATTAAAGTATAGTCAGAGATATAATTTGTAAGAACAATGATTTGTCCTTTTCCTATTACAGTACCTATAGCCCCTATAGTCTTGGGAGGCTTAGGTTGCCAAGGAGCCAAAAAATTATTTCTTTGGTAAGTCACTTTCACTTGAACGACACTTCTTTTTAAATTGTCCCGAAACGAGTCAGCGACTAAAGTATTAGAAATAGTAAAAACAAAAATAAATAGAATTTTATAAATCATAGCTTAATCTTCCAAATTATATACTTTACGAATCTGCGTATTTGCTTCTTCGACTTCTTTCTTGTTCAAAATAAGAGGAGTCTCAATATCTCTAAACTGAATTCTGATAAATTTATCGGTTGTAGATTGACATATATTTTTTAAATCAGAAATATTTTTAATGAGTTTCCCGTTTACAGATTCTACGATCATATTCACAAAATAATCGGATGAACTATTAATCGGATGAGATAATTTTCTGTAGAGGACTACATCGCTTTCTACATCTCTATTCATATCGTCGTCTAAAAAATAAAAAAATCTATAGTGTAGTTGACTTCCTCCTTGCGTGTCTCCATTTTTGCTCCAAGCACTCAAAAGATTTCGAGATACATTTTGAAATACAAGTCCCCCCAGAACAAAATAATCAACAGAGTCCTCGTATGAATTTCTCATAAAATCAAAATCCACCATACGTTTTGCAGGGAAGCGAACGTTATGCTCCTTCCCATCTCTGAAAAACTTAAAAGAAATCATTTCACCGGAATGTTTATTGTCCACTACCTCAACAAAATCCACTCTGGAATCATGGTCCAACATTACAGTTCCATTATTGCCTATGGGCAGTTTATCAATTTCCAAAAGAAAGTCTCCCTTCTTTAGAAAATTTTCTGCGCTACCCCCTTTGAAAACTTTTGTAACAAACACTCCGGTATAATTATCAGGTATTTTTTTATAAGCTCTAAGCGCACTACTGTAAGAATTAATTGTTCTCACTCCAAGCTCTACATACCCGTCATACTTCCCGTCTTTCACATCTTCTAAAAAATATTTTATTACTGTAGTAGGAATTAAATAACCGATATTTTCTCCCTTAGACGCAACTTGAAAAGCCACACCAACCACTTTATTGTCTTGAATCGCAGGACCTCCAGAATTTCCGGGATTTATCGCAGCATCCACTTGAATAACTAAATGGCTGTCAATCTCAGAATGGGAGTAGGTGGACTGATCTTTTCTGGATACGATCCCCCGACTGACAGAAATTTTATCACCTCCCATGGGATAACCAACCACAATGATAGGCGAGTTAAGCTCAGGGATAGGACCGAATTCAAAAATATGCTCGTCTTCATAAAATTTAGAATCCTTTGCTTGAAGAATTGCGAGATCACAATCATGCCCGATATACTTCACATCTACCTCATACCATTCTGTCTGATTGTACCTTTGCACTTGGATAAATTTCCCGTTAGACACAACGTGTGCGTTTGTAAGAATTTGATTATTCCCGATTAAAAACCCCGTCCCTGTGCTTCCCTTGGGAGGCTCTCTTAGCCATGGAGAGTAAAAGTCCAATCCTTGAGAATATACCCTGATTTGAACTACCCCTTTACGGATTTCTTCAAAATCTGACTTAGTTTGCGTAAAAATATTACCCGAAAAAAATACTTGTATAAAAACGAATATCCAAAAATGCGATACAAACCGATATTCTCTATGAAATAAATTATTAAAATTCAATTTATTCTCCTGTAAATTCAAAGATATTTTTGACAAATTAAAAAACCATTTAAAAAATGTCGATTATAGTTATTGGAGAACCGAAAAGTTTGATTTATATTTTTCTTGCAATCTGTGTGATTTTCGTAAGCACCATGGTAATAATGAGAAGACCTCTGACTTCCGCAAAATTCACATTTACAATATTTGCAAGTTTTCTATCTCTCTGGAATATCAACGAAAGTTTGTCCTTATTGCTTTCAGATGAAGGAAAATACTTTTCTCAATCTAAAGACATTTTAGAAATACTCACATTTTTTTTCTTGGCTCTGTTTTCACTCAATTTTCCTTTTTACAGAAGAAGAGATACTGTGCCCTCCTACTATATCTCTTTGCTTTTGGGAATCGGACTTACGCTGATATTTTTTACTATTTATCAAAATTTCAGTAAAAGTCAACCTATCGAAAAAGAAGCCAAATCTATCTTGACAAATGCATATCTATGCGCTTCGTTCCTTTTTGTAATAGCAATATCTTTTTTCAAAATCAACAAATCATTTCAAAGACTTAAAAGTTTTTTTATACATATCCTCATTCTTTTTGTATCAATACTCGTATTCATAAACCTATTTGATTCTTTTTTCCCCGGATACTTCTTCGATAAACACAACAGTGGGTTAAAAGTATCGGTAGTAAATGTATTTTTCTTTTCCACAGTATTTTACTTTTTAGTCTATTTCAAATTCTGGGAATTCTATCCCGGAATATTCAGCGTTTTCTATTCACGAGAGTTTTCTACAAAAATCATGGAAAGAATAGCATCTGCTACACCGGAAGGAGCTAAATTTTTAAAAGACGAACTCTGGAAAGCAAACCTCGATGAAGGCTGGAACAACTTCATCGACAACTTTTGGTTCAATATTATAATTGATGAAACATTAGACAACGCAGTAGAGCATGGTGGAAGAAGAATAATGGACGATATTACTGTGCAAGTCTATCAAACAAAGAGCTTTCTCGATTTCTATATAGTTGACCGAGGAAAAGGATTTGATCCTACCAGTGTCCCAAACCCTGCAAGAGAAGATAGAAAGTCCATCCCTTCAGGAAGAGGTATCCACATAATGAAAAAACTATTCAATGTGCGTTGGAATTTTCTTGGAAACGGAATACGTGTTAGAATAAAAAAAGACGATAAAATCGAACTCGATTAGTGCCCTTCAAATTCACATAACGCATATACGCTTATATTGGACTCAGATTCAATTTTCTTAACCCCACCAAGGTCAGGCAAATTAATAATTACTGCAGCCTCATGCACTTTCCCACCTAATTTCTGAATTAGTTTAACAGCAGCGCCTAACGTCCCACCTGTAGCGATCAGATCATCCATCAAAAGTACATTATCACCTTCCACAACTGCATCTTTATGAATCTCGACTTGATCTGTCCCATACTCCAAGGCATACTCTTCTGCAATAGTTTCTGCCGGGAGTTTCCCTTTTTTTCTAATAGGAACAAACCCAACACCCAATTGAAATGCTACAGCAGCCGCAGGTATAAAACCTCTCGCTTCTATTCCTGCCACTTTTGTGATTCCCTTATTCTGGTATCTTGCGACGAA
Organism: Leptospiraceae bacterium; assembly: GCA_015075105.1. Lineage (NCBI taxonomy): Bacteria > Pseudomonadati > Spirochaetota > Leptospiria > Leptospirales > Leptospiraceae > Leptospiraceae bacterium. Next base: position 1,150,300 of record JABTUZ010000002.1, read on the forward strand.
ACTACCTATTATTAGGCGAAGTCCTTCCGGATCAATGAGTAGAGAAGTAATGTCTCTAAACATTACTCCAGGCTTTGGCCAATCAGGTATAGTTCTGATTTTAGATTTTACTATGGACATAATTTTTTCCAATCCTTGGGGTGTTTCCTAAAAGTTTATTTATTCAATCTTTGTCAAGAAGAAAGTCTGAAACAAAATTTGTAGGATTGAAGGATTGACAAGATATGAAGTATTATTAAAACACTTGGCACAAGCTAAAAATTATATAGTGACTTATGACTTTCCAATAGGTTTGCTTATTAATTTTTGAGCGATTAGTCTGCAATTCAAAAAAATCATAGTTCAGACATTAAATTCTATAAGGCTTCCAGCTTCGTTAAGATTGTAAAGGAATTGAAAAACCATTGACAAAAAGAAATAAAAGGCGATAATGATGAAAAAGGTGTTCAGTGATTTCTTAGATGAAATAGTTTGAGAAAAAAGAAAAGCCTAAGAAGCCATTGAAGAAAAAACTTGCCTACTTTGCCTAATCTCTTTCTATAGCTTGAATAATTAAAATAAACTTAGATACTTATGACAAAAACGGAAACAAAACAGTTTCAATACGAAATACAAAGCTATCAGGAGGACTGTGTTACAAACATTGTAAGTCTTTTTGAAAGTCTTCGCCAAAAAGTGAATTTTGGTGAGGTATTGACAGCACACCACAAAAAGAACAAATACAATTTTCCTGTTCAAGACACCAAAAACATAGACATAATGATGGAAACGGGAACGGGTAAAACGTTCACGTTTATAAAAACCATTTTTGAACTGAGTAAGCATTTCGGCTACAAAAAGTTTATCGTTCTTATTCCGACAGTCCCAATCCGAGAAGGAACAAAAACAAACTTAGAGGACACCAAAAACTACTTTAAAAGTTTTTACGCCAACGAGAAAGAAAAGGAAATTGAAACCTTTGTTTACGAAGGTGGAAACATTTCAGCCGTTAGACAATTTATCGGGACTTCTCATTTATCGGTTTTGGTAATGACTCCAAGTTCGTTTAACAGTCGTGACAATATCTTAAACCGACCGTTAGAAAAAGACATTAACACGCCTGAATTATTCGTAAGCAATCAGGAACCGCCAAAAACCTATTTGGAATGTTTGAAACGACTGAATCCAATTGTGATAATGGACGAGCCACACCGTTTTGAAGGCAATGCATTTAAAACCTACTTTGACGGTTTTGAAAATTACTTTTTGCGTTTTGGGGCAACATACCCAAAAAAGAAAGACAGTTTAGTACTTTCAAACGTGGCGTATGTGTTGGACAGCATTTCGTCTTTCAGACAAAGTTTGGTGAAGAAAATTGTAGTTTACACGCAAGACGTAGTTGAAAACACAGATACACTCATTGGCATTGAAAACAAAAAAGCCATTGTAAGCACATTAACCAACGGAATTATTGCAAGACGAGAATTAGGCGTTGGTTCGGTTTTCAACGGTAAGAGCATAAAGAAAATAAACAAAGACACCATTGTTTTAGCGGACGACACGATTGAAAAGGTGGACTATTCCTTATCAGACGAATCACTGCGGGCAATGATTAAGGAAGCAATCAAAATTCATTTTGAAAAGGAAAAAGGACTGTTTGAACAAGGAGTAAAAGCACTCACCTTGTTTTTTATTGAAAGTGACACTAATTTATTTCGTGGCGACAATCCTAAAATCAAAAACATATTTGAAGAAGAATACAAAAAGCAATACACAGAAATTATAGGGGCGAAAAATATTTCGCCCAATTATTTAAAATATTTACAAAACGACTTTGACAGCGACAACCTTTTGCAAGTTCACAAAGGCTATTTTTCAGGCGACAAAGGAAATGCTGACGAAAAAGTAAAAGCAGGAGTTGACGAAATTCTGAAAGACAAAAAGAAACTACTTTCTTTTGAAAGCCCTACACGTTTCATTTTCTCCATTTGGGCATTGCAGGAAGGTTGGGACAACCCGAATGTGTTTACCATTTGCAAATTATCCAATCAAGGAAGTGAAATATCTAAGCTGCAACAGATTGGTAGAGGTTTACGAATTTGCGTAAATCAAAACTTACAGCGTAACACACTTAAAAATCTGAATGACGACCAAGAGCATTTTTGGAAAATCAATAACCTTGATGTAGTTGTTTCCAGTAAAGAGCAGGGCTTTGTTGAAGCCATACAAAACGAGATTTTAAGCAACTCATTCCTGATTGCTGAAACCTTTACAGAGCAAGAACTCATTAAGACACTTAAAGAAAAATCGGGCTTTGATGATGATACAATAGTTACTTTGGTTGATGATATTTTGAAAGAAAAGAAAATGATTGTTCGAAAGGCAATTGTTGACGGACAAAAGATTTATGAAAAATCACCTGAGTTCTCTGCGATTTTGAAAGAACAAAATTTGCCCGAAGAACAAGCAAAAGCTATTGAAAGCTTGTTTGCTACTGATACAAATACTTATGTTCAGAAAGCTGAGAAGAAAAAAGAAAAAAAGAAAGTATTCATAAAACCAACACACCTGCAAGAGTTTCAAAATTTGTGGAACACAATCAATAAAAACGCTTTCTATGTATTAGAAACTTTGACCGCAGAACAAGAAAGCCAATTGATACAGAATATTAAAACACAAATTGAAGCCGTAAACATTGAAGAAATTTTATTGCAAACTATGCGGGCAGAACTCAATGTAAATAAATTAGATAAAGATGATGCGGTTACAAGAGAACTAAAAGATACCGTTTCATACAAAAGCAAAGTAGATTATTTGGAGTTAGTTCGCACTTTATCCAACAACACCAAAACTCCTCTTTCCTTTGTGGTAAAAGTGTTCAATGCTTTGAATGATGATTTCAAAACGAAAATGCTTTGCAACAATCCTGAACAGGCACAAAGAGAAATTTCCGAAATAATCAACAAGAACTTAATTGCAATGCTCAAAGCTAACATTAAGTATGACGGTATTTCGACAGGCTCAATATCCGGAACAGGTTTACCAAATGTATTCAAAACTGATGTTTCGACCGGCTCAACACAGGGCAAAACATACTTAGACACAGGAAGCGTTGGGAAATTCCAAAAGGATATTGCAAACGATTTTTCTCTGAAAACCAAATGGGTATTTGAAGAAGTGATTGAATATGATAGTGATTTTGAATTGGAAATTGTGGAGCAAGACCCCGATATTGACAGCATTGAAATATTCGGGAAACTTCCACGACTGAAAATCAAAACACCATTGGGAGATTACAATCCCGATTTTTGCTATGCTATCAAAAGCACAGAAGGCAACAAAATATTCCTTGTAGTGGAAGCCAAAGGTTACAAATCGTCAACTGCAATTCCAGTAGATGAAAAAGGCAAGATTGATTTTGCCAAAAAATATTTTGAGGCATTAGGTGAACACTACAGTCTTCGACAGGCTCAGACCAGCGAAAACATAAAAATTTCATTTAAAGAACGTATCAATAAAACGCAATTGGCGGCATTGATAAAGTCTGAACTATGATTTTAGTGATTAAATGATTTACTATGATTAAGCAAGAATACAAATATGAAGATGTGCATTTTGCTCAAGCAATAATCTACTTGAAAGCATACAATTTAGAAATCGGTTTACTGATAATCTTTGGCGAAAACAGCTTAAATTTCAAGAGACTAACAAATAAGAAATTCAATTCAGAAATCACACAATCACATAAATCAAAAAGATCATAGTTCAGACGAATGGAACAAAATATTATCATATACAATACAGACGATGGTAAAGCAAAAGTTGTTTTATATGCAAAGGATGGTTCTGTATGGATGAGTCAGAATCAACTGGCTGAACTTTTTGCCACCTCCGTACCCAATATTAGTATGCACATATCTAACATACTGAAAGAAGGTGAGTTACAGGCAAATTCAGTTGTTAAGGATTACTTAACAACTGCCTCTGATGGCAAACAATATAAGGTTACATTTTACTCCTTAGAAATGATTCTTGCCATAGGTTTCAGGGTACGAAGCAAAAGGGGAACACAGTTCAGGATATGGGCCAATCAAAACCTTAAAGAGTATATGATTAAAGGGTTTGTGATGGATGACGAGCGTTTGAAAAATCCCGATGGCAGACCCGATTATTTTGATGAATTACTGGAAAGAATTCGGGAGATTAGAGCTTCCGAAAAAAGATTTTATCAGAAAGTAAGAGATTTGCTTTCGCTAAGCAGCGACTACGATGCCACAGACAAAGCGACTCAAATGTTCTTTGCAGAAACACAAAACAAACTGCTCTTTGCCGTAACTCATAAAACAGCTGCCGAATTAATAGCCTCAAGAGCAGATGCTAGTGCGCCCAACATGGCCCTTACTTCCTGGCAGGGTAATAAAGTTAGAAAACAGGATATTATCATTGCTAAAAACTATCTCAAGAAAGATGAAATAGACACCCTAAATAGATTAACCATTATCTTTTTGGAGACCGCAGAACTTCGGGTAAAAGAAAGAAAGGATATCACTCTGGATTTTTGGAGAGATAATGTAAATAAGATATTAGAGCTGAACGACAAAGAGGTTTTGAAAAATGTTGGCTCGGTATCCAGCAAAGAAATGGAGAAACAGGTGAAGCTCATCTATGAAGAGTTTGACCAAAAAAGAAAAACTTTTGAAGCCCAACAATCCGATTTAGACGACTTAAAAAATATTGAAGAGAAAATAAAGAGGAAAAAATGAGCAAAGAACTATTTATAAAAGTAGGATTTACGGTTATGGGAACAGAAACCGACAAACTACCACAATTCAATAGTTTAAGAGAATTGCAGGATTTTATCAGGGCAAATAATCTAGATGACCCCGAAACGCTCGAAAATCATAGTAATCCCTTAATCAAAAAAATCATAGTACAGACACTTTTGACCTTACCCGTTGACGAAAAAGTAAACGGCTACGGGCTAAACTTTGTAGGTAGAAATTTTGCCAGGGCAAAATACGCGCAAAAAACCGAAAAAGAATTACGCCTGAATCGTTCGTTGAGCGTAGCCGAAACGAACACCCAAAATTTGGTGCTGAAAGGCGATAATTTGGACAGCCTGAAAATACTGAAAAGCCATTACACAGGAAAGATAAAATGTATCTACATAGACCCGCCTTACAATACCACGAGCGATGAATTTGTTTATCCCGATAAGTTTGACAAAGAAGAAGCCGAAGTGTTGGGATTGGCAAACCTAAGCGATGACGACTTTGCACGGATGGATTTTAGCTTTAAAACTAAAAAGAGCCATAATGGTTGGCTAGCATTTATGTATCCACGTTTGTTATTAGCAAGAGATTTATTGAGTAAAGATGGAGTGATTTTTATAAGTATAGATGACAATGAACAAGCCAATTTGAAATTACTTTGTGATGATGTTTTTGGAGAAGAGAATTTTGTGGCGAATTTAATTTGGGAGCGTGCATTTTCGCCTAAAAATGACGCAAAATTTATTTCAAATAGCCATGATTATGTTTTGATGTTTGCTAAAAGTATTAATGATTTTGACATAGGGAGGCTGAACCGAACCGACGAAGCTAATGCTCGTTATTCAAACCCCGATAATGATCCTCGTGGTGTATGGATGTCTAGTGATATTTCTGTAAAAACATACAATGCAGAAAATGATTATCCAATAACAACACCATCTGGGCGTGTAATAGAGCCTCCAGCAGCGCGCTGCTGGAGTCTCTCGAAAAACGCGTTTTTCGAGAGACTCCAAGATAATCGAATTTGGTTTGGAGCAGATGGTAATGGAGTACCTAGAATCAAACGTTTTCTTGCAGAATTAAAATTTGATGGTATGGCTCCAACTTCTATATTGGCTCATAAGGATGTTGGTCACAGCCAAGAAGGGGCAAAAGAGGTGGTTTCTCTCTTTGAGGATAAAGCATCTTTTGACGGACCTAAGCCAGTGAGACTTTTGAAAAGATTATTAACTCTTGCAAATACAGAAGACAATAGCATCATCCTTGACTTTTTTGCAGGTTCAGGCACCACAGGTCACGCAGTAATGCAACTCAATGCAGAAGATGCTTCGACAGGCTCAGCACCCGGCAACCGTAAATTCATATTGTGCCAGATAGACGAACCAATCAAAGAGGACAAACCGGCTTATAAATTTTGCATTGATAATAATTTACCACCGGTAATTTCGAGCATTACCATAGAACGCCTTAAACGTGCAGGAAAAAAAATTGCCAAAGAAATAGAAGAAGCAAACAACAAAAATGCAGGTAAACTGCAATTCGACAATTCGGACACTGAGCGCAGTCGAAGTGCTGATATTGGTTTTAAAGTGTTCGACAGTGTTGAAGCCCCCAAGTTGAAAGTAGATGAAACAGGTCAAATTTCAATTGAGATAAAAGAAAGCGATGCTTTAAGCCGTATTTACAATATGATTTTCACCGTTGGTTTAGACGAGCCAACACAAGTTCCAGAAGAAGTAGTAAAAGATTGCATTTACAAAATCGGCAACCATTATTACATCACCAACAGCGAGCGTATTACCAATGATGATTTTTCAGACGTTATTAATGCTTCGATACGCTCAGCAGGTAAAGTATTCATTGACGGTTGGACAGCCAGCCTAAACGGAACATTACAGAACTATAAAGAGGATGTGAAGATTGTGTTTTAATATATACCCCAACTTCCCATAATTTAGATTATGTCGCATTTTCTATTTGCCATGAAATACTGATTTAGTTTTATGTTACATAGAGTACATCGTATTTTATGTTTATTCTAAAATGTTTAAAGACTTGCAGAATCAGAATTTTTTTTCCATTCTTGCGACTGCACTATAACACTCTACCATGGGTTGGTGCGATCTGTACGATTTTTTTCAGTGTGTCTATCTTTTTCTTTTCTTTGCAAACCTACGCAAATCAAAAACTAAAACCATTAAAAATCGGAGACGACCTGAATTTTGAAGGAATATCTCCCAAGGCAAAGCACCAATTTCTAAAATTTATCACACTCGACGGATTTAGATTGTCTGCCGATTTTTACAAAAGTGTTTCTAAAGAAAGAGGTACTTTCGTAATTGTGCCCGACCTTCATGACGGAACATATCAAAGCGTGAAAATTTTTGCAGAGAAAATGGTTGAACACTTCAATGTTATCATCCTCTACCCAAGAGGACACGTCAACTCCGAAGAATTTTTAGGCACAAGAAAATTCTCTCTCGACTTAGTAAAAACTAAAAAAGATTCATTTCAGTTTATTAAAGACTACAAAGCAATCCTTGAAATCATTCAAGACAGAAAAGGGGAACTCGGTGTAGAAACAAATAAATGTATTTTTGTGACAGGGAGATTTCACTCCAATTTAATTGTAACTGAAATTTTAGAAGGTGTGAGTGGCTTAGTTTTACTATCCGCAAGAAAAGAATTTTACAAAACTCCGACAAGTGAGCACATATCTAAATTGAATCAATTACCGATACTTATTCTTGCGGATAAATATCGAGAATCAGAATTGAAAGAAGCCTTCCAGCCTATCCAAAATTCAAAAATACAGATGGAGTTTTTTGAAAAAATAGGAAATGGGTTTTCAATACTATTAAAAAGACCGGACACCATGACCACTATTCAAAATTTTGCAGAAAGTATTCAATGAAATTTTTAAGACTCTTACTTTTCATATATCTTTTTTGCACACTCACTATAAAAGCCCAAGAACAGCCAGTACGGAATGTGAAGATATTGGTAGGAGGGGACGTTATGTTCAATTGGGGAATCCAAGAACTCAAGACAAGGAAGGGTAATAACGCACCCCTAATTCAATTGAAAGAAATTTTTCAAGAGGCAGATTTTAGAGCAATCAATTTAGAAACCCCTGTAATCAAGAAAGCTTCTTCCGATGAGAGCAAGTCCTATGTGTTTTATTCCAAAGAAGAAGACTTGCTTTCCTTAAAAGAAATTGGAGTCGATCTGGTTTTTCTCGGAAACAACCATTCTATGGACTATGGAATAAAAGGGTTAAAAGAAACCTTTGAGCATCTGTCCAAATTGAATTTTTTGTATGCAGGAGCCGGAAAAAATTTAGAAGAAGCATCCACTCCTATCACCGTGAAAATCAACGAAATTCCTTTTCAGTTTATATCTGTAAGCATGGTTGGAGAATCCAGACTTTTTGCCCAAAAAAAAAGAGGTGGTATTGCACCTTGGCAAAAAAAATTTTTACAAAATAAAAGAAAAGACACATCCACAAAAATTTTTTCTATTCACTGGGGAGAAGAATACCGCCCTGCCCCCTACCCTTCTCAAGTCACCTTAGCTCATTCGCTTATTGATTCGGGATTTAAAGTAGTAGTCGGACACCACCCTCATATTCCTCAAGCAATAGAAAAATATAAAGATGGAATCATTCTTTACTCGCTTGGAAATTTAATTTTTGGGAGCAGAAATCCCTACTTAACTCACAATATCATCGCAATACTTCATTTTGAAAATGAAAAACTTACGTTATGCGAAATTGTTCCGGTATTCGGAAAATTTCAGAATGAAGAAGAGCACATAGTACGACCTTTAGAAGAAAAAAAGGCAAATGAATTTTTACGTGAAATATCCATACTCTCCGAAAAAAGAAACACGAACATAGAAATCAAAAATGGAAGAGGATTTATCTATTTTCGAAAGGAATGATAGGTATGCTTTGCAATATAAAATAAAATAAACAGTAAACCGAAGGACAACATCCCAAGAGAAACTTCGATTAGTTTTAATTTTTGAATACCTATAAGAGAAAGAAAAAAAGTCGGGAAAAGAAAGAAAGCAGAAATTTTCAAAGATATTTCTTTTTCCGATACCCAAAAAAGATAACCGATTAAAGACGCTCCAAAAAATAAAGAAATCCATTTAGTTAAGCTATAGCCTTTTAAGTCTATTAAGTAAACCGCAACCAACTCTTCCGATCTAGCGTTCAATATTTGAGAAATTCTATAATTTTCAAGGCAGTCAAAAACCGCAGCAAGAAGAATCGAAAAGTAAAAAAATATTCTATAAAGATTGGACTCGTTCGCATAACGTATCGAAAGTTCAAAAAGCAAGCTAAAGAATACGACATACAATACGATATAAAACATATCCCAGACCAAGGAATCTTTAAACAACTCTATAGACTCTGTGTGCCTTTCGTCTTCAGGTCCTCCTAAGATATTGTGAATATGCTCTATTTTTGAAGACAACTCCAATGCGATTATAGTAGATTTTAAATTTGAATGATTTAAGTAAACAGGTGGTTTAGAAGTTTTGAAAGTCATAACTATAGAAACCAAAATAAGCAAGAGACCATTAAGAAAAAGCGAATGAATTATATTTTTTTCGTTAAGGTATTGAAAAATCTTCATCTCAAGTGCTCGTTTTCTTTTTCAATACTTCCGATGTACTTTTGTATTTTTCTTAATGCCTTTCCTTCTCCAATAAATTGAATTCCGACCCCATTAGGTTTATCGAACATTTTACCAAGGTTTCTCCATTCTACTTTTGCAAGAATAGAAATTTTCCCGAAATCAGTATCAAAGTGAATCGTTACGTCTTCTTTGTTAGAAAAATTTTCAGGCTCGGTTTCTATAAAAGCACCATGATTAGAAATATTAATCATCTTCCCTTCAAATTCTAATCCACTTTTTGAAAGAATTATTTTTTGATTTACAGTGTATCTTGGTGAATAATATTTTTTTAGAAATATATATAGATTTTTTCGCTTTGTCCAAGGCTCTTCACTAAAATCAAATCGAACAATTGCCCTATCCCCGGAAATTAAAACTACTTCGGAGATTTTAGAACAAAGCTCTACTTTTCCAAAACGAAATAAATCAAAAGTCAAGAAAAACACAAGGCTACTGTTTTTCTCAGGATAAAAATCGAGGTCATCTAAAAAAAATACAACTGTTGCACCACTCTTAGAAATTTCCTTAGTTTCCATCTGATACACTTTTCCAAGAAAATTCAGAGACACAGGAATTCTAGATTTAATTTTTCTTTCAAAAAACATGTATTCTTCTTTCCATAAAGCTAAAACCCATTTTATCTAATCTTCACAGTTTTGCATTGACTTTTTTCAATTCAAGTTTTTTATGGTCAAAGTTGTATAATATTAAACTTCTACCCTTATTATAATCGGCTAAAATGCTGATTTTTTAAAATAAGGGAATTACCCATTAGGAGACTCTATGAAAAATTATGAAGTAACTGCGGTTTTGAAGGAAGGCTCTTCAATCGTAGAAGAAACCAAAAATGCCATCAAAGATATTCTATCTCGGAATTCTGCTGAAATTTCTTCAGAGGAAGACTGGGGCTCTAAAAAAATCTGGCATAAAATCAACGGACAAGAAACAGGGTTCTTTGCTCACTGGAAATGTAAAGCAAATCCGGCAAAAGTAGCTCAAATCAAAGCAGAACTTCTTCTAAACGAGAATATTCTACGCTCCCTTGTAGTAACACAAAACTAAAATGGCAAACGACTTAAATCGAGTTGTGTTAATCGGTCGGTTGACTAGAGACCCCGAATTCAAAATTATCGGGCAAAGCTCAGTTGTAAATTTTTCTTTGGCTAACAATCGAATCTATGTATCCAATGGAGAAAAACGAGAAGAAACTCATTTTTTCGACTGCGAAGCCTGGGGAAAATTAGCCGATATACTCAAGCAATACGCAAAAAAAGGCAAGCAAGTTGCGATTGAGGGAAGACTAAAACAATCTACCTGGGACACTCCTGAAGGGAAAAAGGCAAGTAAGGTCAGAATCCATGTAGAGAATTGCCAGCTTTTGGGCGGGATTTCAGAATCATCTTCTGAAAAATCTACCAGTGTGCCTTACGATAATACCGATTCCTCGAACTACGTTCCGGATTATGCCGAAACGACAGACGACGATATGGTATTTTAATTAAAAACAGTAATATAGAATATTTAAGAGGGAATATGTCAGAGACAGAAATCAAAAACTCCGATAGCGGGGAAATAAAATCTGAAGAAAAATTTGAATCAGGAAAAGAAAGATACCATTACAGAAAAAATTCCGACGAAGACGATGATCTTCGCGGCAAGGATATGGATGGGAAAGGAAAAAAGAATCCAAAGTACAAAAGAAAGATTTGTAAATTTTGTGCAGACAAAACTCTGATTTCCGGGCTGGATTATAAGCGAGTAGATATCTTGGAAAGATTTATCACAAATCGAGGAAAGATACTTCCTCGAAGAATTACAGGAACTTGTGCAAAACATCAAAGACAATTAGTGCACGAAATAAAAAAAGCAAGAAGTATATGCTTACTACCGTTTAAAGTAATCTGAGGTTTTAGACATGAAAGTTATATTACAAAAAGATGTATCCAATCTTGGAGATGCAGGAGATATCAAAGAAGTATCTGATGGATACGCTCGAAATTTTCTGTTTCCAAAGAAATTTGCAATCCGAGCTGACGAAGGCAATACTAAAACTGCCATTCATCAGAAAAAAATGGCATTACTCAAGAAAGAGAAAAGAAAGAAGACAATGAGCGATCTTGCCTCTTCTATCAACGGAAAAGAATTTGAGTTAAAAGTAAAAGTAGGCGAAAAAGATAAGCTATTTGGCTCTGTTACTGCAAATGATATTTCTGTGATGCTGAAAAATTCTGGCTTTGATATTGATAAAAGAAAGATCGAACTTTCAGATCAAATCAAATCTTTAGGTGAATTTAGCGCGAAAATCAAACTTGCAGACGGAATAAATGCCTCTGTTAAAATCAAAGTAGACAAGGAAGTTTAAAAATATCTTTCTAAGATGAATCCTGAACCCCTTTATGAACTGGAAACTGAGAAGTCTTTCTTAGGCACCATCCTCATAAAGGGCTCTATTATTGACCCAAACATTGGACTTTCTCCAGACGACTTCTATCAAGAGTTTCATAAAAAAATCTTTTCAACTATCATTGGTCTCACTGATAAGAATGTCACAATCGATCCAATATCTGTAATTAATGATTTAAGAGAAAAAGCCGGGTTTAGAGACGAGCCAAAAGAATTAGAATATATTTATTCTCTTTACAGAGACACTGTAATTTCTCAACCTCTTAGCTATTTTATAAAAAGAATCAAAAATCTTTCCGATAGAAGAAAATATCTTTCTGTTCTAAGAGAATCTATTCAATTAATCAATTCTGATCCAACAGAAAACGAAAGTCTTTTTTCAAAAATTGAAAAAGACCTTGCAGTAGTTTCAAAAGCTGTTCAATCTCGCGGGCTGCGCAACATGGCTACCGACCAAAATGAATTATTGCAATATATTAAAACTCTATTTGAAAACAAGGGAGAATTATCAGGATTAAAAACCCACTACCCTGAGTTGGATGAATTGACTACCGGTTTAAAAAGCCATGAGCTTATGATTCTTGCGGCAAGACCGGGCAGAGGAAAAACTTCTCTCGCTTTAAACATAGCGGCTAACGTATCTCTAAAAGACGGAAAAGCAGTCGCTATGTTTTCAATGGAGATGAGCCGGCTGGAACTTCAAATCAAGCTGATTTGTGCAGATGCAAGGATCAATTCTACCCATTTAAGAAATGGAGAACTACACAAATCCGATCAACAAAAGCTCAAAGATTCTATTGTAAGAATTTGCAATGCACCGATCTGGATCGACGATTCAGGCTCTTTGAATTTGTGGGAGTTTCGGGGTAGAATACGCCAGCTACTAACCACCCAGCCTCTTTCTCTCATTATTGTTGACTACCTTCAATTGATGAATGACCCGGAAAGCAAGGAAGGTGGACGACAACAAGAAGTTGCCTCTATCTCCAGAAATTTAAAACAGATGGCAAAAGAAGCAAACTGTCCGATAATTGCTCTTTCTCAAATGTCGAGAGCTATTGAGCAGCGATCAAAAGATCAAAGACCGCAACTGTCTGATTTAAGAGAATCGGGTGCAATCGAGCAAGATGCAGATATTGTTGCCTTTATTCACAGAGAGGATATGGTTCGACCTCCAGAAGAAGTGAAACCAGAAATGGTAAACAAGGCAGAAATCATCATAGCAAAAAATAGATCAGGTAGAATGAAATCTTTTTTCCTAACATTCACCCCTGAGTATGGAAAATTTGATACGTTTATGGCGTAGATTTATCTTCTCTTCTTGTTTTTTTGAGAATTCCCAAACCGATTTGATTTTTCATAAACCTTAGGTTTATTTTCTTTTCTTCGATTTGGCCTATTCGAACGATTACGATTATTTTTTTTCTTTTTGTTCTGCTCTTCATAAAAAACTTCTTTCTCAAATAGAAGATTTTTATCGAACATTTCTGTTTCTTTGTCTAACTTTAATTTAAACAATGCTGCTGCAATATCTATCGCAAGATATTTATCCCCCATCAGTTTTTCTATTTTCCTGATATACTCACTTAAATGACCAGCGTCGATAATTTTAGAAATAGTTTTTTGAAAATCCTGTAACTTCGCTTCTTCTAAATCTAATACTGACGGGATTTCTCTTCTCTGTATTTTTACACCACTTTCTCTTTCTATTTTTTTAATGAAATGGATTTGCCTGCCTACAACAAAATTGAAAGCTATTCCTGTTTTCCCGGCTCGCCCAGTTCGACCAATTCTATGGACATAGTCTTCGTCGTCTCTCGGCAAATCGTAGTTAAAAACAGCTTCTACATTATTAACGTCTATTCCTCGCCCTGCTACATCTGTAGCGATAAGAATTTCTACACGACCACTCCTAAAGCCTCTCATCACTTTATCACGTTGATTTTGATTCATATCTCCGTGTAATCCTTCAACAAAATATCCTCGTGCTTTTAAAACTTCAACCAGACTATCTACTTGAATTTTTGTATTACAAAAAACTAAAGCCAACTTTATTTTATAAAACTCAATTAATCGAGCCAAGGCTTCTGATTTTGAATGCTCTTTAATATCATAATAGACTTGTTCTATTTTTGGCGTACTCAATTTCTGATGAGAGACATCAATTACCTTAGGGTTTTTCTGATATCTTTTCATAAGATTTAAAATTTCATTGGGCATAGTAGCCGAAAACATAATAGTCTGTCTATCTTCTGAAGTATTTTTTAAAATGAATTCAATATCTTCACGAAATCCCATATCAAGCATTTCATCGGCTTCATCCAAAATAACCATTTGAATAGAATCCAACTTCATAGATTTTCGTTTGATATGATCAATAGTTCTACCGGGTGTGCCTATTACAATTTGAGGATTTTTCTTTAGTGCTTTCAACTGTCGTCCGATCTCTTGCCCACCGTAAACCGGTACAACACTAAGATCAGTTCTATACTTCAATAGTTTACGAAACTCTTCCGAAACCTGTATCACAAGCTCTCTCGTCGGACACAATATAATTGCTTGCAAACTTTTATTGTTACTATCTAAATTCTCTATCGTTGGAATAGCAAATGCAGCAGTCTTTCCTGTTCCTGTTTGTGCCTGCCCGATCAAATCCATCCCTTTCAAGATCAATGGAATTGCCTCTGACTGAATGGGAGAAGCCTCTTCAAATCCCATATCTGAAATCGCTTCTTTGACCTCTTGAGATATATCTAATTCTGTAAAACTAATTTTTTTCATTATTTTCCTAGTGCCATAACTAGGAAAATAAACTCCCCAAATTAAAGAAGACTTAAATTATTTTTTGTTTTCGATTCTTTCTTCTATCAGTTTGTTTAAAGCCTCTGCAAGATCTTTAAACTCATCTGTTTTACGAAGCCGAATCCTTTCGACCTTCTCACCGGCTAATAACCTATTGATTGATTTTTTAATATTATGAATAGGGCCGGCCATTCTATGAGAATTAAAAATTGTAAAGATTGCAAGTATTACCAAGAAAAGACTGGACAAGACTACAATGGCGTTCACTTGAATGTGAAACCTGTCTAACTTATGATCATAGTCTGGAAGAAAGATTTCTTTTTCGATAAACTTTTCTACTTCGACTCCATTCACTTCTTCAAAACCTTTTTGATAAACCTTGATCGGGTCTTGTCTAAGTTTGAATACTGCGCCACCTTCGTATTTAGTTTCATTCACCCAATACAAAACCCCCAGTGTAACCAAAACGCCAAGAATCAAAATAATTGAATTGTGCAATAAAAATGCGAGCTGAAACTCTTTATCAATAATATAACGGATACGGAATTTTTTTTTCTCAGAAGACATAACGCTTTCCTCTCAATGTATGTAACATCGTATTTAAGAAACTATTTTTTTGTCAAAAGTATTTAAAGTAAACTGAAATATATTTTTTATTTGAGTGCTATGATAGATTGCCCTACTCAATACGAAAAAGCATTAGTTTAAATTGGACACTTCTATAACCTTAGTTCGGTCGATTCTGATTTCTCCCTTTGTAGTGTGAATCAACATCGAACTGTCGTCCATATCTATAATAACTCCTCGAATCACAGTATTATCGTCTAAGATGATTTTTTCTAGTTTATCGTATTCTTCCTTTAATTGAGTTTCTGTTAATGGACCGGTGATCCTTTTTTTGGCTACCTTATCTATAAAAATAGTATCTATTTCAGAAAATTCAGATTTCTCGGTTTGAGTCAAGCGAGATCTTTTAAATCCTTCTAAGGACATTTCAATTTTCTGACCGGGTTCTATCACCTGCTCGCCTACAGGCTCGACTTTTACTTGGTTTTGAACTATTGATAAAGCTACTCTTCCCTCTTGTACACCGACCTTAACTGTATTTCCAGATTTATTCATATCTGACTCGAAATAAAACTTAGTCCCTCTGACCCCTGCAATTGCAGTGGGGGAAACAATTTGAAAATTTGACTTCTTTTGATTTTTGTGAACATGGGCAAACAGTTTTCCTTTTTCTGTGTAGAGCTCTGCCGTATTGTCCTCCCCTTGAATCAATTTTTTCAAAACCACTTCTGAATTTTCCTTGATTCGAATACTCGTGCCAACAGAAAGCCAAATATCTACCTTAGATTGACCCTTAGTGATAATAGTTTGGTTTTCGTATATCTCTGACCCATTTTCCAATTTTACAAAATCCTTAGTAGCCGAAGACTTTAAATATACTTCCCCTGTTAAAAAGGTAACCTTTGCCGAAAATACTTGTTGAGGCTTACCTTCGTTTTGAAACCATGAGTATTTCACGGCAATAGCAATCATCGCAGCAGCACCAAGCCCAATTGCCATATTTTTAAAATTCAATATATAAAAAGTATTTTTTGTTTTCTTATTTTGTAAGATCGCTGAAAAATTTTCCGGAATAGAAATACTTTTTTGTTTCTCTTTGGTGATTTTCTTTTGGATAGATCGAATGGACTCAGACAACTCATTCTCTTCGTTTTGAATTACGGAACGAAAAACCAATCTTTCTATTTCTGAAAATTCTTGAAAATCTTTGTCTTCAATATTCATAAGCTCATACCGTTTTCTTTTGCGTATTCAACCAAATTGGCCAATCCCTTTGTAACGAGTCTTGACGCAGTAGAAATGGAAATATCCATAATCTCTGAAATTTGCTGCAACGTCATGTCTTCCATACTTTTCAAAATTACCGCAGTTTTTTGTTCTTCTGGTAATGTGGATAAATGAGAATACAATTTCTCTTCCATGTCTTTTAATTCATAATTCTTTTCTATAGAAAGAGAATCACTTTTGTACTCAATTTTTTCGTAAGGATTCTCGTTCTTTGTAGAAAATTTCTTTGAATAATTAATCGAGTTATTCCTCGCAATCGTATAAAGAATCATTAGAGATTTATCTAAAGAGAATTCATCTTTTGAATAATATTTATAATAGCTTAGAAAAGTTTCCTGCATTAGATCCAACGCCACTTCTTCATTATTTGTAAACTTATACAAAAAATCGAAAATTCGTTTATGATTTTTTTTATAGATCATTTCCATCAAAGGGTTTTATCTTCCACAAATCCAATAACACTTCTAAAAATAAAACTTCAAGTGAAAAAGCCCAAGACCGTATAAAAAACGAAAAAACAGATTTTCAATTTTGTTCAACCTTAATATTCTTAACAATCGACCACTCCCATTTTTGCAAAACAGAGAAATTTTTACAATTTTGAAAGAGCATCCATTGCCGCATTTTTGTATGCACCGCTAAGCGTAGGATAGTTAAAAATATGTCTCGTAAAATAATCCAATTCTCCCTTTAAATTGACTACAGCCTGACCCAAGGCGATAAGCTCTGTAGCCCTGTCCGACACAATATGTACACTCAATAAACGCTTGGATTTCTTTTCAGCGATGAGCTTTAACAATCCCCAAGTATCCCCTGAAATCTGTGACCTTGTAATTGTATCAAAATTAGCCTTGCCTACCACGTATTCTATTCCTCTGTTGTTAAGCATTTCTTCCGTAGGACCAATCATTGCAATCTCAGGAAGAGTAAAAATTCCAATCGGCAGGTCGTCCATTTTTAGAGAAATGGGGTCATTGGAAAAAATATGCTTTGCGACTTGAATTCCTTGATACATTGAAGTAGATGCAAGAGCAGGAAAACCAATCACATCACCTGCAGCATAAATATTTGGCACGATAGTCTTGTAATTCGCATCTACAGGAATGAGCATCCTATCTGTAGGAATGATTCCTACATTTTCAAGCCCCATTCCATGGATATTTCCTACCCGGCCACGAGAAATCAAGATTTGGTTTACATGGGTAGTATCTCCATAATCGGTAAATATATCAATCCCTCCAGATTTTCTTAAATACTGTTTAATTTTTGTTCCAAGGTGTAATTGAATCCCTGAAAGCCTCATATAGTGTTCAATCGAAGAAGAAACCTCCCCATCTAAAAAGCTTAAAACTCTCTCCGAGTTATCAAATAAATGAATCTTTACTCCAATATTTGCAAAAATCGTGGCATACTCGCAGCCAATAATTCCAGCGCCTACAATACCCATAGAGCTTGGAAGATTTTCTATTTCAAAAAGACCATCACTGTCGTACACAAACCCTGTTTCAAAAGGAATTCCTTCATTCTCCGGACGACGAGGTCTAGTCCCTGTAGCTATTAGAATATAATCTGTTTCAAAGATTTCCTCTCCCATGGAATTTTGGACTTTTACTCTGTTTTTATCCAAAATAGTCCCCCACCCGGTGAGTATTTCTGCCCCACTCTGTAAAACTTGGTCTCTTGCTACTCTCTCTTCTTTCTGAATTACAGCTCCTGCCCGATACATCAGCTCTTTTAGAGAGATTTTCTTAGAGATATTGGTATCAAAACCGTGTATATTTTTCTCAGAAAGCCTCTTAAAAAACCGGCTGGTCTCCTGCAATGACTTAGAAGGAATTGTCCCTGTGTGGACACAACCTCCCCCTAATTGCTCTTCTTTTTCAATAATTAACGCTTTTTTCCCTAAATTGGCAGACTGGATCGCAGCTTTTTGTGCTGCGGGACCCCCACCGATTACAATAATATCAAATTTTTTTACTTTTGATTGCATTCTTTTCTCGACTTTCTGGATAATATAAATTTATGTTCTGATTTGAGCAATATTTTTTGGATTTGTTCATGATTGAAATTAAAAAAGAAGATTCAACTATAAAAATTAGTTTCCAGAAACCGGAGTTTGATATTGGTGATGTCAAAGAGCTGGAAGGAATAGTCACATCTTTGATAAATCAAAGCTATGTAAAATTAATATTTGATTTTCAAACTGTAAAATTTATCAACTCCACTACAATGGGGCAAATTGCAAAATTAATTCAAGACGCAAAAAACAAAAATGCCAAAATTTTCTTTAATGGAGAGATCGATCCATTCGTTTATCAACTTTTTTCCATCTCCGGCTTAGAAGAATATTTGAATAATCGAGAAGACGACTGATTCCATGCTCCGCAACAAACTATGCGGCAAACCTTTCACCTATTTTCTATTCATTACAATTAGAGACAATTTATGAACCACACATTTTTTAGAGCTTACTACCTATTTATACCTGTTGTACTTTTTTTTACGCTATTTCTTTTTGATAAAATTTTTGGTACAATGCCAATTAGAAAACTCACAGAGACTAGAATTGAATTTTCATTTTACGATGAAAAGAAAAATTTATTGACTCAAATAAAAAAATACAATTCAGAAAGAACCAAAGACGATTCTCTTCTGGTGCTCTTTGGTACTTCGCACATGGGAGAGTTTTCAACTCAATACATATCTAAAAAAATCAAGGGATTAACAACGTACAATTTTTCTGCCCCCATGGCCAGTCCTTCGTTTCTTTATTATTGGTTTCAAAAACTGCACTCAGAGAAAATTCATATAGATTATGCAGTTCTCGAAATTGTTCCCGAAATGTTTACAGATAACGCAAATAATTATGCACTGAAGTTTTCCTACGATTGGAATTTTATGTTCCGACATAGAGATTTTTTTACTCTAAAAGATTTAGAAAGTTTTGCAGTTGCCAATCTATTCGACTCTATTCGTTTTCCATTTCACGGAATGACGGCTATTGAAAGAATAAAATCCTCTGGAACTACAAATCAGTTAGAGTTTTTACAATCTATGGTGCATTTGGCAACTGTAAAAAATAATGGAGGTATCCCAAACCCTATTTTGCACGAGGTACCGGAAACTTATTTAGAAAGAGAATCTAAAGACTACTTCAAGAAAAATTTTACAAATTTTAAAACTTCAACTACTCAAGATAAATTCTATTCAGAATTCCTAAAGTTTGCATCTGAAAATAATATCAAGGTACTAGTTTATAAGCCTCTTGTTTCTCCTTATTTGCAAGCCATTCTGAATTCAGAAAAATTTTATTCTGACTGGGAGAATGAAAAATATAAAATAGCAGATACATATAAAATGAGAATTTTAAATCTTAGCGAAAAAGAAAAAAATATCCAATGCAAAAAATTTGTAGATGTACACCACCTTAGCGGTGGATGCTACAATGAAGTTACAGATATTTTGCTAAGTACAATTTTTCCAAAGAAAAACCAATAAGAAATTTACTTGCATTCGATTACTGGTAATTTTCCAGATTAGGAGAACTCAATGAAAGCGGTTCTATTCACAATTCAAAACGCTTACGCTTATTTAGATAAACTAGGTCCTAAAAAATCTATTCAGATAGTCAATAAACTTGGGTTAGATAAAATTTACTCAATTTCAAAAATTATTCCAAAGAATAGATTAGTCGCTCTGGCTCAAAATCTATCAGTAGAAAAAATTGTAGAAGCAATAAAAACAATTGAAGAAAATACTTTAGCTGAGTTAATTGAAAACCTAAACGACGAGACTCTACTCTATTTCCTGCAAAACATCCCTGTAAAAGAAATTTCTGAATTTGTCGAAAAAATTTCTGTAATTGAAATTCGATTTCTCATAGAAAAAATAGGGAAGGAAATTGCCGCAATCCTCATATTAGAAATCGGAGTAGAGAAATCTGCAAATCTTTTAAACCTAGTCGGCTCAAAAACAATGACAGACCTTATCATTACAACCGGTTACAAAGAGATTGTGATTCTTGTAAAAAGTCTAACTCTAAAAGAATCAGAAAAGTGGATCAAAGAATTTGGTGTGAATGACATTCCTATACTTATTCAAGGGTTAGGGGCAAAAAATATGCTCTCTATTATAAAAACTTTGGGTTTAGATAATAGCATGGAAACCGTAAAAATATTGGGATCGAATAAATCTGTAGAAATAGCAAAAAACATTTCTAAAATGAAACTACCAAAAAGCTCTACACCCATTTCAAAAAAGAAAAAAACAAAGAAAAAATTAGTCCCTAAAAAAATTAGGTCGAAAGCGGGAGCCTAATCGTAAATACAGATCCTTTCCCCGGCTTACTATCCAATAAAATCACACCCCCCATTTTCTCTAACAAAGTTTGTGTAATAGCAAGCCCAAGTCCTGTGCCTCCGATTTTTTTATTATGAACAGAAGGCACTCTGAAAAATCTCTCAAAAATAGAAATGCTATACTCCGGATCGATTCCTATTCCGGTGTCTGCAACTGTGATGATTGCAATATGATTCTCACTTCTTTTTAGGGTAATTGTAACACTTCCGACTTCTGTGTACTTAATAGCATTGTTAAGTAGATTTCCAATGATTTGTGAAAATTCGAATTTGACACCTTCAATAAATAAAGACTCTTCAAGATTCAAAACAATTTGTAACTTTTTTTCTTTTGCTAAAGGACTGTATGTATCTGCAATATCTCGAATCACATACGCAGGGTCAAACTTTTCTAAATCGTCTTTGGAATCTAAAATATTTTTTTGCTCCAATTTTAATAAATTTTCTATTAAGTGGTTCATTCGTTTAATATTTTTATCTATTACTTTTAACATATCCAACTCGTCTGAAGTAAAGCGAGTCAAATTCATATTCCCGCTAAGAAGCTGAAAATATCCTTGGATGTTAGTCATAGGAGATCGTAGCTCATGGCTGATATTAGAAATAAATTCATGCTTGAGTCTTTCATTTTCTTTTTTTTCCGAATTATTAACAAATTGAATCTGATATTTTCCAGACAGCCTTGATATAGAGCTAATATTCAAATCCACATCCAAAGAAATCTGATCTTTTCTGATTAATTCAAAATCGGAAAAATATATTTCTTGAACTGAATCATTTTCGTTCTCTTTCAAAGATGCAATTTTCTCATTATGCCCAACCATATCTTCAAATTCTAACTTTGCCAAATCACTTCTGGAATAGCCTGTAATTTGTCTGAATTTCATATTGGAGTCTATGATATTACCGGAATATATGTCTATAATAATTGATGGATCGGTAGAATACTCAAATAAATATCTATACCTTTCTTCTGAAAATTGTAAATCAATAAAGCTCCGATCTAATTTGATTTCCAGAACAGAATTTAAGTTTTCTAATTTTGTAATTTCATATTGTAGATAATAAATTTTCCATACGAGTTGATCTACGATTTCATTAAAATAAGTTCTTGCTACAAGGCTATAATCTTTGATCTCTTCAAGCCTAAGTCTGGAATCAAAATTCTTTTCTGAAATATCCAACAAAAGCAGATTTAAGTCCTTGATCAACTTTAAACCAAAGCTCTTTTCATAACTAATAGTTTTTTCGTTATTAGAAACTTCTCTCAAAACAGATCGAATATTATTCAAAGGGCTAAATATGTTTGAATACCTTTTTTGACGAATGGTCTTCCCGTCATTGGCAAATACATAGGGTCGTATTTTTTCCAAATCTTCTTCATAAGGACCATAAGAGAAAAATTTATTTTTTCTGGTTGAATTCATTAAAAAAATTTTCTTTATATCTTGATAGCTGTACTCCGGGAAATTCCCGGATGAATAGATCGTGTCGATCAATTCAGAATTTTCGTCCGGGTTTGTCTTCGCCAATAAATCTATTGATTGCATGATGGATTCAATTATCTCAAGAGAAAGTCTTTTTTTTTCATGGAAAAATATTCCACTAAACACCAAGATATTTGTAGGTAGAGTGATTTCCGGAAATTCGTTTATTTCAAACGCTGAATTCAAAGCAGGGAACATAAAACGATTTCCCGCCATACCCAAGCAATCACTCTGATGAAAATATTTTTCTAGTAGATGAAAAGGCGTTTCCTGAAATCGAATCTTTAATCTGTGAAATTTTTTACTTTGGAAGTAATACTCTACGACATAGCGCTCAATCGAATTTACGTGGGTCACCGGAATTATATATTCTTTAGAGTAGTCTAAATTTGAAAAATTTATATTCATAGAAGAATAAAATTTATAAGATATGTTGGTTAAAATAGCTCCCGGATACAAACTCTTGAATGGAGTTTTCTTTAAACGATTCTCTCGTAAAAAGTAGCTAAACGGAACTTCTCCCGCAGCTGCCCTTCCCTCTCTCAATAAGTAAATAATCCCAGAATATGCGTTATGCGATTCAGTGACTAAGGAGGATGTATCTTTTGGAAAGAGTCCTTTTTTTTCAGCAAGCACAATAGGAATAGAAGACAAAGTAGAAGAAATCAGTATTTTCATTTATAAATGGTGCACCTGCAAAAAGTTTTTCTTGAGAATAGATTCTCCCAAATATTCAATAAAATCCACAATTAATAGAAACCTCATCTCTTGCAAAACAAGGATAGGGCAGAAATGCCATAAATGCACATCTGTAAAAAATTTTTCTTCATAGTATATATTATAAAGTTTCAAGCGTCTCATTTATTTCCTATTTGTTTTAAAATAGCATCCCCATAAGTAGAATTCATCTTTACCATACCCGGATAAGTGAAATGGTGAAAATCACTAAAGTCTTGCATCGGTAGAAAATTTTTAAAATCTACAAAATGAATACTTCCGCCAGAAATTGAAATCAAAAAATCAAGGTGGGCTTTATACCAAGTAGATTTTGAATACCACTCCATAGAAATCGGATTTTCCGGATTATTCACAACTATAACTTTTTGGTTGTAGTGTTGTGCTTTTTCTGCAAATAGTTTTAAATATTTCATTTGCAGAGTAGGTAAAAATTTTTCATCTACTACTTTTAGCTTTGCATTTTTTAAAGCGTGAAGATAGGCAATTCCCGGTCTATTGGCAAAATCATCAAGCAGTCTATATTCAAAATATTTTTGATATTGTGCATCGCTCATCCCGACATACCTAAGGTCTTCGCTTCTTTCTTCACGAACATACTGCATGTCCCTCAAAGGCTCTTCTAATCCAAAAGTTTGTTGCAACCGGACTCCCACATCATCATTAGAGTGATCAAAGCGATCTTCTTTGGCATTTTTAGGTCTCCAAGTATCAGAAAGTGTTACGGTGACTTGTTCCTTTGATAAGAAAAATTTTTCGTCTAAATAAATCTGAATCCACCCGGATTTGGTAAACTCCAAGATTTGAGATTCTTTCTTTGCGTTTGTGATTTCTAAGATAAGCTTTCCGTTGCGAAATATTTCTGGAACCAATTGAATAAAAAATCCTTCATGCTTCATTTTCTTTGTCGGGAAAAAGGTGAAACTCTTTCCTGTCCAGCCAAGTGAGCTTACTCTTTCAGGAATTTGCACACCTGCATACCCGTGATAGCTCGTATTCCTTCCCATTCTATGATTGTATAAATTTTTCAGATTTTGGAAATATATTTCACGATAACGATAGAATCCAAAAAGACTTGAAGATAAATACTCAAAATTTTTTTCCAACTCCAATACATTCCAAAAATTTTTTAGAGTCGGAAAAGGGAAGCTATACCTTGATTGAGGTGCTTCACTAAAATTCAAAGCATCTCGAATCAACTCCTTTTCGCCTGACGCATTCAAGGAAGATGGGTTTATAGCATACGCTCTATGAATTCTATAATCAATAAAATTGACCGGAAACAAAATGATCTCAGGGTTTAATTCTCGAATAGAATCAAAGCATAAATATGCGTCTAATGGAGTCATACCTGCATAAGAAAAATATTCTATATCAAAATCTTTTCCGGTTTTCTCATGTAAATATGTCTTTAACAACTCTCTGTCCATAGAGTAATAGGCAATACTGCTACCTACAATTAGAATCCGGGGAGCTACTTTTTTTTTAGAAGATATTCTTTTTCGTTCATACTCAAAATTAAAAAAATGATTAGTACCCCAAGGAGATTCATTTGGAAGTTTCCAAATCAAAACCTTAAAAAAAAGAAAGTCTATGACTACCACAAACGAAAAAATTGTAAAAATATTCTTTAATAATTTCATATCAAAACACAAAATAAATAAACGGTTTAGTATTCCCAGAAAGTAAAACTCCCACAATAATAATTACAGAAACAAGAAAAGAACGAAATACAGTAAGATTTTCAAAAATATCCAAAATTTCAGAATTCCAAAAAGTTCCGGCTAAATGAGCCAAAAAAGAAAAAATCACCACAAGATAAAAAATATTTAACATACTATAAGAAGGCTCGATTCCCTCTCTCCAAAAAAGAATATTTTGAAATAGGGTTGTTGCAGTACTTATATCTTTCGATCTGAAAAAAATCCAAAGAATACAAACCAAGATAAAAATACAAATAGAATAAAATAGACCTGCATAGATTTTTAAATATTTATTCTTTTGAAAAATTTCTTTTCTATACTCTCCTATTTTTGACTCCGATACCATTCTTTCTAAGCCCAACCAAAAACCGTGCAAGCCTCCCCAGATAATAAAATTCCAACTTGCCCCATGCCAGAGTCCCCCAAGGAGCATTGTCAAAAAAAGATTTCTATATGTAAATACTTTAGAAATTCTATTTCCTCCAAGAGGGATATACAGATAAGACTTCAACCAAGACGAAAGAGATATATGCCATCTTCTCCAAAACTCTGTTAGGCTTTTTGAAAAATAAGGAAGATGAAAATTTTCCGGAAGCTCAAAACCAAGAGCATAGCCTGCCCCTCTTGCAATATCTGAGTAACCACTAAAGTCGCAATATATTTGTATAGAATAAGAGACAACCCCACAAAGAGTAAAAAACCCGGAAACCTGTTCGGGATATCCAAAAACAAAATCAGATACGACAGAAATCTGATCTGCAAAGACAGATTTTTTTAAAAAACCCAATAGAAGAAAATAGAAAGATTTGCCTGCTTGAATATCAGAAAATTTATGCAAGGTGCGAATCTGAGGCAGAAAATCCTTTGCAGACACAATAGGCCCAGCAACCAACTGAGGAAAAAAAGATAGAAATAGAGCATAACGTAGAAAACTCTTCTCAACAGAAATAACCCCTCTGTATAAATCTATAGTATAACTCATCGACTGAAAAGTAAAAAAAGATATTCCCGCAGGAAGGAGTATTTCTAATGCCGAAATATGGGCAGTGAGATGCAGCATTTCTGCAAGATGCCCGACATTTCCCAAGAAAAAGTTAAAATACTTAAAAAATCCAAGAATCGTTAAATTTATAACAACCGACAAAATCAGAAAAGCCTTTTTCTTAAGTGGGAACTCCACCATCAAACGTCCTGCCGAATAGTCCAAAATTGTAGTAAAAAGAATTAAAAATCCAAATCTCCAATCCCAACTCATATAAAAATAGTAGCTAAAAAAGACTAAGATCAAATTAGAAAAAAACAGATTTTTTTCAGGGTTGGCCTTGAAAAAAAAAGAGACAGCCCATCTCAAAGTAAATACAAGTAAAAGGAAGAAAAAAAATAATGGAGTCGTAAAGTTCATTTTATGTCAAAATCCAAAAAAAGGGGCATGAGCCATAGAAAATAAACCCAAAGAAGAACTCATCCTGAAAATCAAAAATTCAATCGAAAAAATTCCAGAAAATATGGTAGGAGAGCTGAATTTTGAGGTAGAAATGTTTTTATCCAAACTCTCTCTTCTTGAAGTAAAATCAGAGACTACAGGAATCGAGCTAACTATAAATAAAAAACTAACAAGAGAAAATTTATACGAATTTCTCAAAGATGATCTCATATTTTTTCTTCAAAAAATCCTATCAGGAGCAAAAATCAGCGATTCTTTCCCCGATATATCTACAATCCACAAAGATATCATACAAATCCTAAAAGAATTAGGAGTGTATGTATATTACCCTGTAGGGAAGGATTTCGCAAAAACCTCTATTATCGAAAGATGGTACACTCAATTAAGCAAAACCAATGCTTTAACCCTACCTAAAATTATCAATTTTTTTGATATTTATAGAAATAGACTCTATTCTCTTACAGAAAAATGCCCTTACGAATTCAGCGATTTAAACAAAATAGTCCGAAAAATGCTAAAATCCGAGAATTATGAGATTAGTTTTGAAGAAATTTACAGCGCAGAGCACCTTTTAAGAGACGAAATTTTATTTGCTCTTTTACGCCAAATTGCCCCAAACAATAGGTTAGAATACTTGGTCGGAAAAGAAATTATAGTCGATTTATCGAACCAATTTATCAAAATATTGCACCAAGAATTTTCGGACGATTTAAAAAAGGACTTAAATGAACAAAAAATTGTAGCAGATGAAATTATCAAAGAAAAAGAAACTATCGACACCGAATTCAAATTAGCCAAAAAGTTGCAAACGAAAACCCTCCAAAAACTGCCGGAAACTGACGAAAGAATACATTTTTCCTTATGGTATTCGCCACTAATTCACGTGGGAGGAGATTATTACAGCGTAAATCAATTCGACACTAACGAATATTCGCTTTTTTTGGCAGATATTTCAGGGCATGGAATCAGTGCAGCCATGCTCTTAAATACGGTAAAAATTAGCTTTGAAAAGTATTTGGCAACCTATAAGGATAGACCGGAAAAGCTCATCCGAAAAATGAACGATGAGTTGTATGGGAAAATCGGGGATAATTTTGTAACGGCGATCTATGTGTATATAAATCTTAAAAAGAAAATTATTCGCTATTGCAACGCCGGACATCCAAAAGCATTTCTCTATCCGTTGACCGGATCTCGTCCTAAGGTGCGTTTTTTACGACAAACTGGAAAAGTGCTTGGGATTTTTCAAAAAGCTAATTTTAGAGATGAAGAATTGAAACTCCAAGAAAAAGAAAGATTGATAATATATACAGACGGTATATCGGAAACTTTCAATCATAGCAAACAGATGTTTGGAGAAAGAGGAATACTGAGAGCTTTTTCAAACTCTGATTCAAATAATGGAGAATTAGCCATTGAGCAGATGAAAGATAACCTAAAAATATTTCAAGGAAATTATCCGGTAGAAGATGACAGATGCTTAATTTTGTGCGATATAAATAATCAAAAATTTACTGAAAAATAAGCGATTTAAAGCAAAAAATATAGCTAAAAAATAAACAATTTTAAGTATTTTATAGATTAAAATTAAGCAGTTTGCATTTTTACTTTTTGCTACCGCTAGACCAAGTATTTTTATATATCGCAAGGTGCTCCCACCTATAAAAAACTTTCTTAGAAATATATACCAAATATTCAGGGAATTTGTTTTATATTAGCTGACTCAGCTCTTACTAAAATATATATATTAGATGAATGAAGAATATAGATTAAATTTAAGCAAATTAACGCATATATTTTTATTATTTCGTGAATAAAAATATGCCTAAAAACACTGAAATTAAAACGAAAATAAAGTTAAAATTAAGCATTTTTATAAAATAAATAAAACTACCGCCTAAAAAGAAGTGTGCACAAACATATTTTCAAATGCAGGAGAAGAAAGGAATTATTGCTTACTATTAGGCATATTCATGCCTAATATAAACCTTATTATCGCTTACTATAAAGTGTATTTGCATTTAACTCCACAGTGTGGGCAAGTGCATGATATTTCTGCCTTAACAGACCTGCCTTTTGCGGTTTCAACTTTCCCGATTGCTACAAAATCAAAATCTACACCCTCTGGAACATAATGCCCCGATCCGTATTTTGCAGACCCCTCGATTTGATTAGTGCAAGCGTGGCATTTTACTCTTAACTTTATAACTTCAGCCATTTCTTCAGTAGATAGCAAATCAGCCCTAAAAGCAACCATTTTTTCGTTCTACAAAAATGGCATGTGAGTGAAAAAATTATACACATGCCATTTTGTCAGTGTTTTCGATATTTGTATATCTTTTCTTATCTGATTGCTGGACTATTTTTTTAGTTATAGGTTTCCAAATCCCCGGATGCCCATTTATTGCCTGCTATCGCGGCAAAATACAGAGTCTAAATTCTCAAGGTCACCTTTGCTTTATAATAGAGTCTATTTTCTCTTTTTTCCGAAATCTTATCTCACCCATCCCTCCCCTTGAAATTTATTTCTCAATCTATAACCGCCGAAATATCGGCACTTATTCTTTTCTATTATCTACTTAAAATTTTATATAAAAATCTTTACTTGAGATTGACTTTTAGCCTTACAAAACAAATTGATTTCATTCTATTCCACCTAACCTTATTCAGATTTAAGCGGAAAACACTTCAAGCTAACACATGCTCAAAAACAAGCAATGCCGAGATTTAAGCAGTATTTTTATCTTGCCCATTTTTAGAGACTTTTTTCCACTCATATAAAAGAACTGTCCAAATAATAGCATGCAATACCAGAATTATGTCACTTAATGCCAAAAATTCGTCTTTTTCTGCCCATTTCCCCCTGTATGTACTACAGTAAAAATTTTCTAATTTTCTAATATACGTCTCTGTAAAATTAGTAATTCTATGCAACTTCAAGAATGCAGCTTAATCTCCTTGGATTTAGAAACAAATGGATTAAGCCCGAACAATTCGGAAATTTTAGAAATCGGTTTAATAGAATTTTCAAAAAGTCAAATTCTGAACACTTTCAATACCTATATTAGACCAAAAGTTATTCAAAATCTAGCCTTCTCTATCAATGGAATAACCGAAGATATGTTGAAGAAAGCACCTACTCTCGAAGAAATTTCTAAAGACCTGTCTTCCTATTTACTAAACAAACCGCTCATTATACAAAATGCAGAATTTGACCTATCCTTCCTACTAAAAGAAAATTCGATTCAAGACGGGTTCACCAACCAAACACCGGTATATTGTACTGTTCAATTTGCCAGAAAATATTTTCCAGAGCTAAAATCTTATTCCCTCGCAAATTTAAGAAAAGAATTTCAGATTTCTGATTACCAAAAACACAGAGAAGGAAACGCACACGAAGCTATAGATGATTGTTACGCTGCAATGAAGGTTTTTATAGAATGCGCAAACAAAGGAGAGTTGTGGAAAAAAGATTACCTAAATATAGCGTACCACCAGAAAAATTTAGTAACTATTTCAGATTATAGAAAAAAACTTATTTCGACTTAGTGCGTACTAACTTAATAGAATCAGGATACAAAACTCTTTTTTTTTCTGAGCTTTCTCCGTCTGAATAGAAATGCTTATTATTGCCCGATTTTTCGTTTCTTTTTACCATGTAGATAAAGTGTCGAACATATTGAGTGTAAGGCTCTGGAATTTCTTTAGGCTCGAATTCGACCGGATTTTGAAGAAGACTTCTAACTGAATTCAAGTTCAAATCTTCCTTACTGGTTTGCATTAAAGTTTCAAAACGCCTGCAAATTTCTTCGTCATTGACTTCGACGCTTAACTTACGCATTGCGTTTAGCAATTTATTGAATGCTGCTGCGGATCTCCCCATATATTGCCATTATTATATGAAAGGCACTGTAAACAACTATAACTTTGTTTCAGGCATGACCCAACCTGAAAAATGTCGAAATTGATAATGTTTGAGTTGTTATTTTTCTGATTTAAAACTGCATACAAACCAGATAAGTGCATTTTCAATCTATTCCTTAAATTTGGATTTTTGCTATACTCTGTATTCCATTTTCGGTCTAAACCAATTCTCACATTATTTAAAATTTTTCTTTTCGTAAAATTATGCAATAAAGAAAAATATTCATCAATGAACGCCTTTACTAAAGCAGAAGATTGTTTCTCCGAGAAGTTTCTTTCTTCACAACTCTCTTCTTGAAATAAAGAAATGGCCGGCTCAAAGTAAACTAATTTAGAATTCCAATCGAATCCATAGCAAATTTGAGAATTCTTTTTACCCGCAATTTTGCTGTTTTTACTTTGCGAAATGAGGGTATTTCCCTTTTGTACAAATTTTCCAAAAAATATTAAATCCTCAGAATGATAGAAAGGAAAAGTTTTACTTTTCAGTTGTAGTTTTTCAAAGTCTAAATTCGTCATTCCAGATTTTTTATCTACTGAATAAGATCCAAAAAATTGAAACGCAACGGATAGATTTTCTTGGTATCTTTTTTGAATTATTGGTTCAGAAAAACCAAGTAGAGTTATTTTAAATTCTCTGAGAAATTGCTCCTTAGAAATTTTTTCATTCTTTTCTAAATTCAAAAATTGAAGTGGAGCTTCTTTCGTTTCTTTCTTCTCACCGACAGAAGCGAGTTTCTCAGAGCTACCAAAGTGAACGACTTGGACTTCCAAGGATACCGAAACAAAATTATCGTTCTCG
This sequence comes from Leptospiraceae bacterium, assembly GCA_015075105.1. Lineage (NCBI taxonomy): Bacteria > Pseudomonadati > Spirochaetota > Leptospiria > Leptospirales > Leptospiraceae > Leptospiraceae bacterium. The sequence goes on from JABTUZ010000002.1 coordinate 1,181,251, forward strand.
ATTATAGAATGGACTTCGCTTTCATGAATATCCAAAAGACTGTCTTCCGCAAAAATCGGACAACTACAGATAGCTAAGATTATCAAAAATCGTGCCAAATTTTTATGTAATTTTGAAAAAATCATAGTTATTTAACCCAAAATAGCAGAATTTCACTATTTTGTCTAATTTTTTTTGTGCTTTTTTGAAATTTTTTAGAAAAAAAACACGAAATTCTAAAGCTAAAAATTTTTGATCTAAGCGGCAACCATCCTCTTAGTCCGATACTTCCACTCCCAAAACATAATCCCATCTTCTTCGTTTGTTGTCTCTTCTTGACTTTTTTCCAATAATGCATAAATCATATTTGCAACTTCCTTAGAAAAGCCTTTATCCAATTCAACTTCAAACTCCAAAACTTCTTTCTGAAAGATTAATATAGCCAATCTAAATATTTCATCCAAGATTTGAATTTTTTCTTTGTTCGCTCGAAGCTCTTCTTTGTTATTTTCATTCTTTAACATTACTGTAAGGAATGTTCGAATAAAAACTACATCTTCCTGAGTTAATTTAAAATCTAAAAGTATTTGTCTGACTTTATCCAATTCCATATTCCTAAGGTGAATACGAGCCAAAAATACCGGGTTTTCAGAATACATATTCAAATTGGAGCCGCTTGCAATGATATCGGTTGCACGCACCTTATCCGAGTTTACTACATCTTTTTCTGTAGTTACGGAATTCTCTGCCGATGAATCCTTAGCCTGTGCAACGATTTTTCTTTTAATAATCAAAATATTCAATGTAGGAAAACGAATCTTCAAAGAAACCATTTCTTGCCGTGGAAAATCTTCATCTATTACCAAATGATGAAACTCATTATTTAACTCTGACCCAACTATAAAATCTTGAGTTTTCTTAAAATGATAAATAATAATCGGTAAAATATCGCTCCCACTTCCAGAGTTTAGAAAAATCGTTTTGACTTCCTTAGAGCCTCCGTGCTGATAAGGAATTACCATTTTCCCTGCTTTTACAGACACAAAACTTAATTCCCCTGTATGAAAATGAGACAGGTCAAAATCTTCTCCCAAAAAAACAATCCTTGGTACAGGCACTATAATTGAGTTATTTTTTGATCCTTTTGGAATCTCCGGTCCCCTAGAAGTAAATACAACATAAGTCATTTTGGCTAATCTGACCTTGACTAAAAATCCGGCAGGGGTCTTTTTTTCTTCGTAAAGAGGCTCTTCTTCCATTTTATAATAACTCCATTTTCTTCATTTTGTATTGCAAAGACCCTCTGGAAATTCCAAGAGCCTTTGCCATCCGAATTTGATTCCCGGAAAACAACTTATTGGCCAAAAGAATTTTTTGTCTCTCCAGTGCAAGTACGCAGCGCCTGATATTCATATCTTCTATATCCTGGCTCCCTATCGTTTTCAATCCGGATTTTGAGCTAAAAGAGACTTCCTCTACGCCTATTTTTTCAGATTTTGCAGACAACATAGCATGCTCCAAAACATTCCTCAACTCTCTCAAATTTTGCTGATAATTGCCCAATTTCAAGACATTTATTGCTTCCTCGGTTAAGATATAATTTCTTTTCTGGTGGCGATACAAAACTTCCCTAAACATGCTTTTCAATACTTCCACGAATAAAGCTTTCTCCATTGAATCTAAATCGGGTAAATTGACTAATCTTTGGTTTAAATACTCCCAAAATGGAGGGTAAATCTCATTTTTCGGAAGTTTTGAGTCCAAAAAAATCATGGTGCAAGTAGTATTTTCAGAAAACTTCTCAAAGAAAAATCTCTGTTGTCCGAGCGAAAATCCATAGATATTTTCAAACACCAAAATGCCGTTACTGGATAAATCGAGCCACTCCTCTAAAGATTTTTCTAATTTAACAATTTGCTCTGGAATAGAATTTAAAATAAGAATTTTTTTTGAAGGAAAATTTACAAAATTGTAGTACTTGGAAAAAGTCTTCTTTCCTACCCCGACAGACCCTGAAACTAAAAAGTATCTCCATTTCAAAGATTCTTGAAATTTCTCCGATAGCCCGGGAGTCATTTTCACTATATTTTCCATTGCCTCAAACTGCACAGAATTTACGGAATTACCCAAAAAAGGTTGATTCCCAAAAGACAATTTAGAATAGATTTTATCTCCAAAAAGCAACATTACCACAGAATAGATATCTCGCTCTTCTCCCGAAAATTCCCAAAGAATAAACCCCCTGAAATCCTCCTGACTTCCAATCCTTAAAACCATAGCAAAAGCAGAATCTTGGTTATACAATGAGTATGTATTAGACGAAAACTGACACGGGTATTTTGAAGTCCTGACTAATTCAAATTGGCTACTTTTCCCGGATAAAAAAGAATAAAAAAATCCACCATCTTGATAGCCAAAGCCGGCTACTTCATCGTAAGACTCGGAATTTTCGATTTTCAAAACGACCACACCACACAAAGCACCTACACTCAAGGAAACTTCTTCAAATAATTTGGGCAAAACCGAAGGCACAAAATCCCCACTATGAAAATCATCAGAAAACAAATATTTGAGGGAAGTATCCACAAATTAAAAGTGTTTAAAATTAAGCACAGTGTCAACTATTTTGTCGGATATCCGACAAAATAGAATTCTTTCTATAAAAATTTCTTATACTAATTCTCGATAGTCGGATGTCCGACAATTAAAAAAGATTATCTCTTTTAGGGAAAAATAATAAAATTTTGCAAAATTCCCTTTTTTTTATAAAATTAGATAAAATATTGAAGTTTCTTACGCTTTACCGTGAATAGAAAAAACAGGGGCTACAAAATAAAATTATGGAAATTATAGCAATCACAAATCAAAAAGGAGGCGAAGGAAAAACTACAACATCTTTAAACCTCTCAGAAGGTCTTGCCAGACGAGGACTGAAAACGCTTTTGGTTGATATAGACCCTCAGGCGAATTCCAGCGGGATCTACCTGTCACCTGAAAAATTAGAGAAATCTATGTACAACGTCTTCAACTCTTCTCTAAAACTAAAAGATATTATAGTTCCAACTTCCAGAAAAAATCTTTTCTTAGCTCCTTCCAAACAAAACCTCGCAGAGATGGAAGTAGTCAGCAATAATAGCGTAGAAGCCCCTTACATTTTAAGAGATGCGCTTCAGACCATCCCTGATTTTGAATTCATCGTAATAGACTGCCCTCCGAGCCTGTCCATTTTCACCATCAACGCCTTGGTGGCCTCCAAACATATTATCATCCCTCTTCAAGCCGAAAAATTTTCAGTTGATGGGATTCTTGGATTGCAACAAACTATAAACAGCATCAAAAAAAGAATCAACCCAGACTTAGGTGTATTAGGGGCACTGATCACCCAGCTAAAACCACAGACATTACTGACTAAAACTATACTGCCTGTATTGGACAAATACTTCAAAATTTTTGAGCATTCCATTAGCGATGGGGTTGCAGTGGGCGAAAGTCATCTTGCTAAAAAGTCAATCTATGACTACAATAAATCGAGCAGACAAGCTCAGGAATACGAAGGCTTTATTGAGGAGATTTTGCATGAGCTCAAAAAGTAAGCGATTAGGTAGCCTCGCAGATGTTTTCCAAGCAGAAAATCTGGAAGGAACAGTCCGAAAAATCAAGATAGATAAAATCCATCCAGCAGAAAATCAACCAAGACAAGAAAGACAAAAGGGAATCGGAGAATTAGCAGAAAGCCTAAAACAAGACGGGCTACTCCAACCCATAGTTGTGACAAAAAAAATATCAGACGAATTTTATACCATCATTGCAGGAGAAAGGCGGTACCACGCTGCAAAACTACTTGGGTGGAGCGAGATAGAATGCAAAATCTTGGATAGAGACAAAAAAGAAACCTACAGAATTGCGATCATCGAAAACCTTCAAAGAGAGAACCTCTCTCCTTATGAAGAAATCGAAGCGATTAGCTATTTAAAAAAACAATATCTTTACACAGATCAAGAGCTAGGAGGAATTTTCGGAAAAAGCCGAAACTATATGACAGAAATACTCAGCATCTCTTCTCTAAGCCCGGAAGAAATCAAGATCTGCAAGGACTTGAAAATAGACAATAAAAATCTATTAATTCAAGCAGTGCTTTCTTCAAAAAAAGGGGTGTTCCATGAATTCATCCAGATGTTTTCTAATGGTCAAATTTCAACCGTAAAAGAAGCAAAAAATTTTAACAAAGAAAAAAAGATACAAAATCCTATTTTAAAAAATACAAATTATGATATCACTAAAAAAGAAAATACGATTATCATAAAATCCGACGACAAAGAATCCCTTAACGAAATATATAAGTTTGTCAAAAAAGAATTAGCCAAAAATTATCCGTAAATTTTTCACCAATAATAACTCTAAAGCAGGTTTGCACCTATAGTAAATAGCGATCTCCCTTGGTTTTTTAAGCGTATTTATTTCCAAGATTGACTTTTTACAAGTGTGGCATTTAAAAAAACACACTACAACTAAAAAAAAATTAAACTATTCAAAAATTTACTACTTATTTGTAAAGATTGATATTTGTAAAAAATATTAATCCAATCCATTTTTTCAATCAACCTATCCACAATGATTATAAATCTACTTTGAATAAGGTTATAGCCATAGAAGTACGAAAAAAATTCGCTACAATTCTTGACAAAACAAGTGCAAGGTCTATAATGTGACATAATTTAGTAAACGAAGATTAAGTACTAAAAAGAAGAATTAATAAAAAAATAGAAAAAAAATATCCTCCACTGGCGGCAACCAATGGAGGCGGGTTTCCCCGAAGGAATGTTGTTGGATGAGACATAATAAAACTTATGTCAAAAAATGTCAACTCCTTTAGATTTTTTTTGCTTAAAATTAATTACTGGAGGAGAAATGACAGAAGGTCATTCCTATATAAAATTAATGTCGGACATAATAGATTCCGGCACTTGGGGCGAATTATCTTCTGCCGCAAGGTCACTATACCCTGTTCTGCTTAAATTTAGTGACCAAAATTTTAAACCAGTTTGGCCAAACACTGAAACTCTTATGAGACTAACTGGCTTTAAATCAAAAAAATCAATAATAGAAGGAAAGCGCGATTTAGCCCAAAAAGGACTCATCCAATTTAAATCAGGAACGGGACACAGCAGTTCAAAATATTTCTTTTCTTTTGCTTACAAAAACTCCAAAATCGAACCTCAGGGGTGGAAAAATGGATACCCCGGAGGTGGAGGGGGGTCCGCCTCAGAGGCGGAAAAAGAAATCTCCATGGAGTCCCCAGGAAGAAACCCGAACAACATAAATATAACCATAACTAATAACCAGAAAGTACCCTATTTAAAAGAAAAAAATAGCGAGAACAAGCTTTCAGCAAATTCACTAATAGATGAATTTGGATCTCAAATATTTGCAATAGCAACTGAAAAAGCACAGGCAAAAGGATTAGAAAAAAATTATGCATATATCCAAGCCATCTGCAAATCCGAATTGGAGAAATCGCTTAAATTTAATCAAACAAAAAAAGAAGAATCCCCTCAACCTATTATAGCTCCTTCTTGGGAGGGCTTTTTAGAATGGGCTAAAAAATATTTACCAAATTCTTCCATAAACTATTTTAGAAATTTAGATATTCATTTTGAGGGTAGAACTATATTTATAAAAGGCGAAGTGCCTGTTTTTCAAAAACAAATATTATATAAATTTTTTACTGAAGAAGTTACTCCTTCTATATTAGTAGTATTTTCGGATAGTTTTGAAAAAAAAGAAAATCGCTTGGAATATTTTCGATAAAAATAAAGGAATAAAAAATGCCAGACACATCCATAAGAATCAGTCATTCTCAATTACAAAAAATTCAAAAAATTACCGCAAAGGGCAAATACAAATTGCACGAGGGTGTTTTAGAGAGCTACATTGAAGATTCGGAAAATCCCGACAACTCTGTAGTTATTTTTAATTTTTCAGAAGAGGTTTATTTTAACTCTATTCAATTTTCAATCACTGAAAACGACAAAAAATACTCTCCCCATTTTTTCCGATTTGAAATTTCAAAAGACGGAATAGTATGGGAGCCTATTATCCAAGAAGTTGATTTTAGGAAAAATGCAAAATCCAATAATATTTGGACATTTTCTTTAGTTAGTGCAAATTACATAAAGTTTATCTCAAAATTAAATTTAAGCTCTGAAGAAAAAAAGTATAAAATTAGTTTTTCTAATTTAAAAATCATGATTTCTGGAGCAGTAAAATTAACTGCAAGCTCCGAAAATGACAGACTATGGGTAAAAGAAAATTTAATTGACGGAAGAAAAGATTATGGTTGGTCATCTAAGGAAAAAGATTCACCGGGTGAAGAAAGTTTTACATTAGACTTAGGATCGGTAAATAAAATTAATGAACTCCGCTTATTAACAAGAAATTCAACAGAAACTAACTTCCCGGAACATTTCTCTCTATTTTATAGTGAAGATGATTTGTCTTGGTTTCAACTTATGGAAGAGCCAAAATTTTTCTCAGAACCCGGTATGTGGTACAGATGGCGATTTCTTCCTGTGAATTTTCGATTTTTGAAATTCGTTTCTTATGAAGAATTGCGTCATAATAAAAAACAATACGTTAGTCAAGTTGTGGAAATTGAGCTTTATGCCGCTCCTGATTTTATTGACTTGTCTAAAAAAGAAAAAGCAGAACCCCTACCCTATGCATCTATTCTAAGATCTGGCTTAGTTCGCTTTGCGACCGAGGGTGAGGCAAAAAGTGGTGTAGCCGTACAAGCAAGTGACCCAAGACTAAGAGACGCTACAATAGAATTTAAAGGAATCGTAGAGCTTGCCTCTGATGGTGAAGAAAAACCGGGAGTAGTTGTTCAGGGAAATGATAAAAGACTAAAACCAGCAACAGATGAATTTAGAGGATTAGTACGATTTGCGAAGAATGGAGAAACTAGAACCGGAACCGCAGTTCAAGGAGATGACGATAGATTAAAACCGGCAACTACATCTGATTACGGAATTGTAAAACTTGCAGAAGATGGCGAGACCCGATCCGGGGTAGTTGTTCAAGGAAACGACAATCGTTTAAAAAAAGCTACAAAAAAGAATTACGGGTTGGTAGTACTTGCAGATCACGAAGAGTCATCTCCTGAAAAAGTTGTGACCTCTGATGACCCAAGAATCAAAAATGCAAATACAGAAAAAACAGGAATATTGAGATTTGCATCGAATGGAGAAGATTCTTCGTTTGCCGCAGTTCAAGGAAATGACAATCGTTTAAAAAAAGCTACAACTGAAAGTTATGGAATAGTCGAACTTGCCTCTGACGGTGAAGCCAAGCCTGAAAAAGTTGTACAGGGCAACGATAGAAGATTGAAGTTAGCTACGACCAATGAGCCCGGTATCGTACTATTGTCTGAACACGGATCTACTACTTCTAATAAAGTAGTAATTGCCGACGATCCTCGTTTGTGTGATAAAAGAGAGCCTGTTCCCCATACACACGAGTATTCAATGATTGGGCACGATTTTAATTCGCATTCGGGGTTGATTAAGCTAAATGGCAAAGAATCAAACCAACAAAAATCAATCGTGTCACCTTCTATAAATCAAGGAGTTATTTTTGGAAAAAATGAATCAGAGCAAGGGTCAGGGATTGTAGGAGTTGGTGGAGAGGAAGGAGTATTAGGGTTTAGTCCTCACTATGGGGTTAGCGGTTATAGCAATGGAAAAGAAAATTCTGCGGGTGTATTGGGTGTATCACATTTTTCACATGGAGCTATTTTTATTTCTCAAAGAGAGTATGCGTTATTTGCAAACGGCAACGGACTCAAATCAAAAGACATTCAGGGTAGTGGAAAAGCAATCCTTGCAGAAGGTGATTCTCTATTCAAAGGTCTTGTGCAAATTCAAACAAAAAATGGAAATGATTGCATAGCACGATACTTTCCTATTGTAAAAGGAGACGTGATTGCAGAGGGAGATTTACTCGTAACTTCTTCTGAAGAAGGCAGGCTCTCAAAGTCCAAGACTGCCTATTCTACTCGAGTTATAGGAGTGGCGATTCAATCTGAGTCTTTGGTGTTAGGTGAAAAAATTGAAAATTCTATGGCGGTAGGGATGTTTGGAGTTGTTCGATTGAATGTAGATGCATCGGATGGAGAAATTGTGCCCGGAGATATTTTGGTTTCGAGTATAAGTCCGGGTCATGCAGTGAAAGCAGATTTAAACAAAACTAAAATTGGTATGATTGTAGGGAAATCTTTAGGGTATTGCAAAAAAGGAAAATCTACTATTCAAGCCATGGTCAGTATCGGATAAGAAAATGAAAAAAATTTCAGATATATTAAAACAATCCAATACATGTTTATTCTCCTTTGAATTTTTTCCACCTAAGACAAATGAAGGTGAAATAAAATTTTTTCAAACTCTAAAAGAAATATCTAAGCTAAACCCTGCGTTTGTATCGGTTACTTACGGTGCAGGTGGAAGTACGAAAGAAAAAACAATTGAGCTGTCCGAAAAAATCAACAAAGAAAATATGTTTCCGGCGATGTGTCATTTTACTTGTGTGAGTGTAAATTCAGAACAGATTGAAAAAACTTTACACGAAATCAACAGTAAAGGGATTTCTAATTTAATGGCGTTGAGAGGAGACCCGCCTGCTGGGGAAGGTATATTCCAAAAAACAACCGGTGGATTTTCTAATGCAACTGAATTGATTCAGTTTATTAAAGAAAAAAAGTTCAATTTTTCTATAGCAGGAGGGTGTTATCCAGAGAAGCACCCGGAAACAAAAACTATGGAAGAAGAAATTTTTTTCTTATCGAAAAAAGTTGAAGCCGGAGCAGAATTTTTAATTACACAGTTATTTTTTTCTAATCCTGTGTTTGAAAAATATAGAGAACTTGCAATTCGTTCTAATGTAGAAGTTCCAATTATTCCGGGGATTATGCCGATTACGGATTTTAAGCAAATTGAAAGATTTAAAAAAATGACCGGCTGCAATATCCCTGAAAATTTTGTAAGTCGTTTAGAAAAATTCAAGGAGAATCCGGATGATTTTTTAAAAGTAAGTTTAGATTTTACGACTCACCAATGTTTGGAATTAATGAAAAGTGGCGTAAAGGGATTACATTTTTACACACTGAATCAATCCAAAACGAGTTATGAAATCGTAAAAAACTTAACTTAAAGGTTTATATCTCTTGATCTAAGAAAAGTTGCAAGGATTTGTTTTCTTTTGCAACTCCACTTTCAATAGCCTTTCGGTAAAGAGTTTGAACTGCTCCCCTTCCCTTTTCTCCTAAATTTTTTGTAAACTGGTTGACGTATAAATTGATATGTTCGTTTACCACTTCTTCAGAAATACTTTGAGAGTGCTTTAGTATATACTCTTTGGTTTTACTCGGATATTTCCATGCAAATTCTAAACTATTTCTTAAAGCCTTGTCAACTTGGTTTTGAATATTTTTAGATATACTTCTTTTTATAGCAATAGCTCCAAGAGGGATCGGGCAATTGGTTTCTTTTTCCCACCATTCTCCAAGGTCTATTAATTTTTCAAACCCTCTTTTTTCAAAGGTAAATCTTTCTTCATGAATAATTACACCGAGTGAATAGTTCTCCTGTTCCATTTGTGGAATAATTTTATCGTAGCGAATAGGTATGGGAGTAAAATTATTTTTTAAATAAAGTGAAAGAAGAAGATTGGCAGTAGTGTTTAGACCCGGAACTAAAATGGATTGACCAACTGGATCAAGAGTTGAGCTATCTTTTTTTTTAATTAGTATCGGTCCACAATTTTGACCTAAGGCAGAGCCGGTATTTAAGAGTATATATTTATCCATTACTTGAAAATATTTTGCAAAAGAAAGTTTTGTAATATCGTATTTGGCTATTTCTGCACTTTTGTTCAGCTCTTCTACGTCGTGCAGCTCTTCTATAAATTTTAAAAAATCGGATTGCAATTCATGGATTAAATGAAAAAATAAAAATGTATCGTTTGGACAGGGTGAATAGGCAAGAGTAAGTTTTTGTTGCATAACCTTTTTTTGTGTTTAGCTTTTTAGTAGTCAAATACTTTACATTGAACACGATGATTTTTACAGAACAAAAATTCAAGTAAAGGAGAAAGTATGTGCACCTCTGTAATCTATCGTGATCTTGAAAACCAAAGTATTTTTTTAGGGTTCAACAGAGACGAATCTGTAAAAAGAAAGAAAGCGATCTCTCCTTCGATTGAAAAAATAAATGATGTAGAAGTTCTCTGCCCAAAAGACGGCGATTACGGTGGGACTTGGATCGGGGTGAATTCAACTGGAGAAATATTTGCGATATTGAATTTTTATGAAGCGCAGTTGAAGATTCTCAGAAACCCTGTTAGTCGAGGATTACTCCTTCGCTCTGTACTCTTCAAGGAGATTGCGTTAGACGGTATAGATGCTCAGGGTCTCGTAAAATACTATCCTTTCAGAATTATAAAAATTAATTATTCAACTGTAATGCTTTTTGAATGGAATGGAGAATCTATACACACTCAAGAGGATGCCGGCAAGTGGCAAGTTTTTGGCAGCTCATTTACCCTTGGGAAAAAAGCAGAAATTGAAAGGAGAAGATTATTTGAAGAAAAATTTCTCCCGGACATAAAAAATTTTCAAGATATGGAAAATACGTCTATTCGATTTTTAACCAGCCATATTCCTGAAGCCGGAGCACTCTCCCCTTGCATGCACAGAAGAGAAGCAAGAACTGTGTCTCAAACTTTGATCACCCTAAGAAAAAATGTAGTTTCTATGAAGTACAAAAATTCCCCTCCTTGTGAAACAGAAGAGTTTGAAAATTTTTCTATGCCGATTGTTGGGCACTAACGCCTTCTTCTAAATTGTGAGTTTATTTTCTAATAGAGCATTTTGCACACGCCTCAGAATAGGAGGAAAGTTTTCTATTCTGCATTGATTTTGGTTTAAACAAAAGAAAAAATACGCTCTTTAAAGTAGGAAAGATTAGATACAATATAGCCAAACTTACAACGAAATAAATAATTTTGTCTTGAAATTCTATATTCATTTTGAAGCCTCTTTCATTTTTTTGTATAACGGAAAAGTAAGCAACACCACTAAAACTTCTAACCCACCAAAGAAGGTAGATAAAAATCCAAAATTGTGTTCCGAGGAAATATTCGTGTTCAAATAATTTTCTAAAAATACAGAAACAAGAGGTCCAAGCATAAACCCAATCGACCCTACTCCCGTAAATCCTGACATCACACTTGCGTTGTAACCTTTCGGTGCCATAAGCGAGGCAGACATCATAGAAGGTACAAACATGACTCCGGCTCCTATGCCACACAATAGAAGCACAGGAAGAATTAGCTTAGGGTGGTTTAAATAGCCTGCAATGGATAGACTCACTCCATATAAAAAAGACCCTGCAAGCATTAGTGGGAATGTTCCGACTTTTTTTGATAGTCTTGCAAACGGATAAGATAAAAGGCTCATCGGTATGAGAACTGCCGCCAGAAAAAATCCTACTTGTCCTGAATTCAAAGAAAGAGATTCTCTTAGGTGAATATTGAAAGTAGTTACAAAAAATCCGACCGTGAATCTATCAATAAAATTATAAATATAAGGAATCAGAAAATATTTATTTTGAGAGAGGGCTTTTTTCCATTTTGCAAATGTTACTTTTTCGTGAAAATGGATCGGGTGGTCTTTTAAGTAGATAAAGGAAATTATACCAATTGCAAACATTATTCCTGAGGCTGTATAAATTGGGATATATGGGTTTTGTCTTCCAAGAATTCCGAGTGGTGAGCCGATCCCTACTCCGAGAGACAGAAGCATCCCGGCAAGCCCCATGAGTATTCCTTTTTTATAGTGGGTTGGATTTGAGTTATCATTCTCTTTGTCAGTGATGGAGGAGAGCAAAAGCCCGATAACGAAAATATGACAGATCCCTTCAAAGAATCTGGCAAACTGAAGAATGGTGATTTCTCTTGTTCCTCCGAGAATTAAAAAACAGATTCCGTCTAAAATTGCAAAAATCGAAATAAAAGTCCTTCTATTCTTAAACTTATCAGAAAAAAACCCGGCTATAGGGGAAAACAAAAACGATCCAAGCATGGCGATGCTCATAAATAGAGAGACCATAAAGTTGTTTCCGCCATGAATATCTTTTATAATATCTTTGAAAACCGGCACAATCATAGTAACCGGAAGCATTGTAAAAAAAATCAGGAATAAATGAAGAAGCGGGACTTTGTTTGGGTCTGAAAAATAATTTTTCTTCATCATAATCCCAGTAAATATACTTAAATCAATCAGTCAATTGATTTTGATTCTCAAATAGAAACTGAATTAGTTTATTCGCAAGTTTGTCTATTTAGTTTCTGTTGGGTGGCTTTCAGTTTTAGAGTCAAAAATATTGTCTTTTTTGAAAATTAACTCCATCTGAAATGGAGCTTGCACATATTTAGACGGGTCTGTTTCATAAGAAATATAAGCCAAGTATTTTTGAAACTTTATAATGTACATGTATTCTTTATAGGGCAAGTAACCAAGAACATCTTTGATTCCGCGAACCCAAATACTTTCAGGAGTGACTTTTTCGTATTGAACAGATTTTGCGGTAATCTGAGGGAGTAAGTCTTTGCAAGCAGGGTAGTCTCTTTTATTAATTTCTGTTTTGAACGTTTTAATAAGATTAAATTCTAACTTTTCTTTTTTGAGTTTTGCAGAATCAGGAAGAGTAGTAAAATAATATTCGTAGTATTCCTTATCCATGACCGTAGCTTGATCAGAGTCTTTTTTTTGCTCTTTAGGTTGATTGTTTTCCGTAGAATTGGAAGGTTGATCTTTTTTTTCGTTTACAGTCGCATTTTGCTTGTCTTGAGCAAATATTCCAATTGAAATAGCTAAAAATAAAAGAGTTGTTCTCATATCTACCTCATATTATCGGCTTATACTGCAATAAAATAAAATACTTGTAAAGAATTTTATTTTTTTTGTTCGACGAAATTTGAGCATAAATATATCGTATTTTAAAAACTGAGTGCAAAATCTAAATGTTTGGCAAAGATTCGAAAATATTAAACGTAGGTATCGCAGAGATAAAAATTGGTAAAAGTCCCGATGTGCTTAGGACTACCTTAGGGTCTTGCATTGGGGTCGTTTTGTATGAGCCTGTAAAGAAAATAGGAGCAATCTCTCATATTATGTTGGCTAAGGATCCTACCGGAAAGGATAGTTTAAAGACCCCCGGAAAATACGGAGAAACTGCTCTACCCTTGGTGATTAAAGCTATGGAGGGGGAAGGTTGCAAAATCGGTACATTTTATGCTCGGATTTTTGGCGGAGCATCCATGTTTAAGGGGATTAACTCAAATTTTTTACAAAATATCGGTGAAAATAATATCCAGATAACCAAAGAAATTTTGCAAAGTAAAAATATACCTATTATTGTAGAGGATATCGGCGGGCACGATGGAAGAACTATTAGTTTGTATTTGGACGATGGAAGGATTCTGTTAAAAAAAGGTGGAGTGGAAAAATATTTATATAAAGTAAAATAAACGATGAAAGAAAAAATTGATGCAGTTCTGAGCGATGTAAATAAATTACCATCTATTTCTAATGTAGTTATTAAAGTAATGGAAATGGTGAGAGACCCTGCGGTGTCTATACAGGATCTTGCTACTGAAATATCTAAAGACCCTGCGATTACTGCAACTATCATTAAGCTTTCTAACTCAGCTTATTATAGAGCAAGTAAACCAATTAAAACAGTACAAGAATCACTTATGACTCTTGGAATCAAAGTTGTAAAAGAAATTATTTTAGTTACAGCCGCTAAGGGTATTTTTTATAAAGATGTACAAGGGTATCAAATTGAAGCAGAGGCAATGTGGTTGCATTCTTTAATTGTAGCCGAGCTTTCTTTTAGAATTTCCCAGCACAAAAAATTGACCTTACCGAAAGACTTAGTTTTCACTGCGGGTCTCTTGCACGATGTAGGGAAAATGATTATGGCTCAATTTTTCCCATCAGTTTTATTTAATATAAAAAATGAGGTAAAGGATTCAAAAGAGCCGTTCACTGAATTAGAAAAAAAATATTTTGGTTACGACCATCAAGAAGTAGGAAAGAAAGCTCTTGAGAAATGGAATTTTCCTGAAGAGTTAATCGAAGTTATTGCATATCATCACAACCCCGAGGAAGCTAAAAAATTTCCTTTACTCACAGCAGTAGTCCATATTGCAAATACCATAGCCATAGTGTCTGGAGTAGGGATTGATATTGGCGGGATTTCTCAGCCATTGTCAAAAGTAGCCTTGCAAGTCACAGGTGTTACTGAAAAAGATCTTCAAGATTATTATCTAATGATTCCTGATTTAGAAAAGAGTCTTGCAGAGTTAAAATCTATTTAAAATTGAATATTGCGTTAATTGGTCCAAGAGGGGCAGGCAAATCCAAGATTTCTAGAAAGCTAACAAAAATTATCGGTAATCCAGTTGTGTCAACAGACATGATTGCAGTTTATGAATCCGGTGGTCATTCGATTGAAGAGCAAATCAGAGAAGCAAATGGAGATTGGAAGAATTTTAGAGATTTAGAATTTAGAATTTTAGAAAAAATCTCAGAAGCAAAAAATATCATTTTAGATTGTGGTGGAGGGATTATTTTTGATGTAAATGATCTTGGTGAAGAAATTGTAAGCGAAAGAAAAGTACGGTTACTAAAATCGTTTGCTAAAATAATTTTTGTGTATCAAAGCAAAGAAAATCTATTACAAAAAGTAAAGAATGATTCCAATCGCCCTACTCTTAGCCAGATTAATTCTTACGAAGAAATATTGAACAGAAGAATGCCGGTATATTCAAAAATTGCAGATTTGCAATTGAATTTAGATGGTAAAAAACCGGAAGAAGCAGCAAGTGAAATTCTACAATTATTAAAAGGAAAGTTCTAACCCAAGTGAAGTTGCATAATCAAAAGTCACTTGAGATAGTATAGGGATCTGGAATGGACCAAGATTAGAATAAACTGTATCCTTGGAATAGTAGTTCCTAAAGTTCACGAATAGTGTAGTATTGGAAGATTTTGGTTTTCCACGAAAACTTGCAGAAAAGGAGGACATGCTCGGAGAATTCATTTGAGAAATTCCTCCTAAGTTTAAGTTGAACGAGCTTGGAAAAAGAAATGGATTTAGTAGATTTTGCTGAGATATTTCACTTCCACCGGAGCGATTCATAATATTGGAATAATTTCCACCAACATAGAATGAGTAATTTTTATTATTATCCAAGAAAATTGTCAAACCTACCGCAGCAGAATCTGCCCCGTGTAAGTTTGTAAAATTATAATTGAATTGGTTTTTTTGTGGGTCAGTGGTGTTCAAATAATTGTATCTTAAATTGAATGCAATGTTTTTGATATTTAAGAGCACAGATAGTCTTCCTCCATCGGGTGAACTGAAATTAATTGAATTGTCTTTTCTTGAATTAAATAGAGCCGCTTGGATCTGTAAGTGTTGAGATGGCACAAAATTTGTTTGCAATTCGAGGAGCTTATCTCTTGAGCCGGATCCATACAAATCACGATCTATAAAGCGATTTGTTAGGGTAGAAACAGGTATGTGAGATTGAAAAATATAATTATTTACATTTGAAGTATAAGTATTTCCAGCAACGATTTGTGTGGAAAAGAATTCATTTCCTTGCAGATTAATTCCGGCAAAGGCAGTAGTTCTTTCTTTAAATCTGTCTCCATAATCAGAGCTGATTGTTCTCATTACCGCAGAAACACTGGAACTAATCGAATAATCTATTTCCATGTTTCTAAGTAATGGTTGATTGCGACTGACTGGAGTAAATCCTTTGTCTATATTGGTAAAAGGAATTTTAGGGGCCATTATAGAGTGAACTGTAAGTCGATTGTCTTTATAATTCAAGAAAGTCTCTCCTTGAACCGGTGCGGTATAAAGCATTTGGTTTAAGGACAATGAATTTGGACTTACCGAGTGGGTTATTGAAAACTCATTGTTTGATTTGTCTAAATCTTGGTTTAAAGAAGGGTTTAGCTTTAGAAAATCATTTTTCTTAGAGTTTGCATCGTTGGATTTCGCAGAATCATTTTCTGATTGTGAGGAATTTTGGTTCGATGAAATAATATTTTCAGAAATAGAAACCAACTCATCACTTGGGCCGTGTAGAGATTTTGTGTTATTCAGAGACTGAAAATAGCTACGCCCTGACTTCTTGAGTTTTACGGGTGTGAATGCAAGGATTGCGACGAATCCGGCCCCGGAAAGAACAGAAATCAGAATAGAAATTTTTGGGTTTATTGTACGATAAAGCATCTCTATTTTATTATACGCCTGAATTTAAAAAAATCAGACGTTACTTTGAGATTTTTATGAATTTAATCTTTGTCAATTTCTTTTTTTCTATCCACCCTGTCTTCTATTGCTCTCATTAGACTGTTTTGGGTGTATTTTCCGTCTTTTTCAATTTTACCAATCTGTAACTTCATCAGTTCCGGTATCAGGTCTATGATATGGGAAAAGGTCAAAATTCGAAACTTGTCTTTTTTCATGGATTCACGAATCTCTTCAGACAAGATTAGGTCTTTGCTGTTTGCAACCGGAATGTAAACAGAATAGGTCTCTCTTGCACTGCCCATAATCTGGCATATATCAAACCACGCTTCTATTTTCTGGTTGATCGCCCCTACCGGAAGAATTTCTCCGTATTG
The DNA here is from genome assembly GCA_015075105.1 of Leptospiraceae bacterium. Taxonomy (NCBI): domain Bacteria; kingdom Pseudomonadati; phylum Spirochaetota; class Leptospiria; order Leptospirales; family Leptospiraceae; species Leptospiraceae bacterium. The sequence goes on from JABTUZ010000002.1 coordinate 1,197,992, forward strand.
GGTTACAGAGCCGGAAACCGCAACCGTAGAAGATATTTCTATATCGGAAAGTGCAGAAAGAATTGCCAAAAGCTCTCCGGCACTCGCAGAATCACCGTCCACTATGTATTGGTTTTGTTCAAACATAATGGATGCGTCTAGGGCAAATGAATTTAGGTGAGAGAAAAATCCTTTGATATAGGATTGTAGAACAAACACTCCCTTATCATGAATGTCCCCGGACAGGTTTACTTCTCTTTCTATATTGATAAAGTTTCCGCTACCGATTACGGCTCTTGCAGAAATAGTGTTTACTTGCCCATAATCCGGCATGTAGTTATTTTGGGGAGAGGCTATTATGGATAGACCGTTGATCCTGCCTACTCTTTTTCCTGTCAGGAAGATATTGTACGAGCCGTTTTGAATATCTTCATAGTATTTTTTTCTGTGGAGAGAATTTCTTTTGTCGATGTTTGCGATCCCTGCTTCAATTTCAGCATCGGTGATTTCTTTTTTTGCTTTACCGAGAGCTAAAGACTCTTCAAACACTTTTTTGATTTCTGTGAGCCTTAGAGAAAATTTAGACTGGCTGTCGTTTAGTTTTAATGCGTATTCCAATAGCCTTTTCTTTGCTGAAGGAACAGGTTTCGGATAATCTTCCATGACCCAGTTGTCAATTAGAAGAGAGAAGCGATTGATGTTTTTCTTACTCAACTCTGCTTCATAGTCCAATTCAATCTTGATCCCAAAAGTTTCACGGAGGTCGCTATCTTTTTTCATTAGTTGCTCATAGAGATAGTCTTCTCCTATTAAGATAACTCTAAGCTGAAGAGGGAATTGCGGTAGCGCTCTGTCGAAAGACTGAAAAAAACTTACTTCGGGTAAATTTGCGAAATCTAATCTTTCTGTGACAAGGCAAGACTTTAGCACATCGTATAGATAGGGCTCGTTTAATAATTTAAACATAGGTAATACCAAGTAGCCACCGGTAGCCTTGATTAAGTTCCCCGGTTGGTATCTTTTTTCTGTAGGAACTCCCATTAAGCCCATTACGCTTGGAGTAGGATCATAAACTATGGAAGTAGTCTCTATATCCGGATCAAAGAGTGCTACCAACCCTTCTTTATAGTCCGGATCTTCGATAATCGAATTATTTTTACGGAAATAGTAGTATTTGGTATAAGTATTTTTTGTAATGTATTCCTTTTTTAAAAGGGATAAAATTCCGCTTCTTTTTCCGATTCCCTCAGAGCCTGTAATTACAAAGTGTGGAAAAATTTTTGGGTTGTCCAAGGCAAAACGAATCTGCTTTAAAGCGTCGCTTTGGAATAGAAAATAGTCCGGATGGATTTCTTTTTCTTTTAGCTCGTTTTTCCCGAAATCGGCTTCCTTTATTTCTACTTTTACGTCAGAATTTGTTAATTTTTTTAACATATTTACCTACTTTATTATATAATATCGTTTTTTCTTGGATTTTGCATAAGAAAGAATCTTTTCAAAAACCCATAAATCCCTTATATTGCAAGAGTTTCAGGGGTTTTATTTCCTGCAATTCAGATAATTTCCTTAGGGTGATTTTTGAGCCAAAATAGACCCTAAGTTAAGTGAATTAAGAAGATGAAATTACCGAAAAACCCTTTTGGATTTTTGCAAAATAGCAGGTTGAGAGTGATTCTTTTTGAATTTTAACAAATTTTAATTTAGAGAAAAACTAAACTTGAATAAATTGAGTTATGTAGGTTGCTGGAATAAGTATAGTTAAATTCAGGAGACAGATTTTGTCAGATTGGGCAAAGAAAAATTATAAAAATAGAAAGTGGGCAGGAGAGCTTACAGAAAAAAATGTAGGTGAAGAAATCTGTGTTTATGGCTGGGCGTTCAGGCTAAGAGATCAAGGTGGAGTAATCTTTATCGATCTAAGAGACAGATCGGGTATTATCCAAGTTGTAGCCAGAAAAGAAATCATTGGAGAGGAATTTGCTAAGGTAGATCATATTCGGTCTGAGTTTGTGATTGGTATAAAAGGGAAACTTCAAAAAAGAGACAAGGAGTCTATTAACCCAAAAATTCCTACTGGAACAATTGAAATTATCATAGAAGAATTAGAAGTACTCAATTCTGCAAAGACTCCTCCGTTTTCTCTTGATGAATTTGACGATACGGGAGAAGAAGTTCGTTTGAAGTATCGCTATTTAGAGTTTAGAAAAAATGAACTAAAAGAGAGGATGATTCTTCGGCACAAATTTATTTTTGCAATTCGGAAATTTTTAAATGAGAAAGGGTTTTTAGAAATCGAAACTCCTATCTTGAATAAATCTACTCCTGAAGGTGCGAGAGACTTTCTTGTTCCTTCAAGATTGAACCCGGGAAGTTTTTATGCACTACCCCAGTCCCCTCAAATTTTTAAGCAAATCTTGATGGTGGGTGGAATGGACAGATACTTTCAAGTTGTAAAATGTTTTAGAGATGAAGATCTTCGCGCAGACAGGCAACCCGAATTTACACAATTGGATATGGAATTTTCTTTTGTGGATGAAGAAGATATACTTAGAGAAATTGAAGTGATGATTTCACACGTATTTAGTGAGGTATTTGGAATAAAATTGAATTCCCCTTTTCCGAGAATGAGCTACGATGAAGCGATGAATTCTTACGGCTCGGATAAGCCTGACCTTCGATTTGGAATGAAGCTGCATAACGTATCTGATATTGTAAAAAATTCTGACTTTCAGGTGTTTACTCAAGCAGTCCAAGCAGGAGGAATGGTAAAAGCGATTTGTGTAAAAGGCGGGTCTGTAATATCCAGAAAGGAAATAGAGGATTTGACTTCTTGGTTGAACAAAGACTTTAAAGTAAAAGGGTTGGCTTATATGAAGCACACTCCTTCCGGTTTAGAGTCAACGATTACAAAGAGATTTACAAAAGAGGAATTGGAAGGAATTTCCAAAGCAGTAGATTCCAAAGAAGGCGATATGGTTTTCTTTGTTGCGGATAAGACAGATATTGTGCATGCAGGACTTGGTGCTTTGCGTTTAAAATTATCGGAAAAGTTTGAAACTCCAAGAGACGATGAAATTAATCTTACTTGGGTCTTGAATTTCCCTATGTTTGAATTGGATGAGAAAGGTGCGTTAGGCGCTATACACCACCCTTTTACTTCTCCCACAGAAGATTGTATTTCGTATTTTGATTCTATGGAGAAATTGAAAGAAAATCTCTCTAAGTTGAAATCTAAGGCTTACGATTTAGTATTGAATGGAACTGAAATTGGGGGTGGAAGTATCAGAATCCATGATAAATCAATACAGGAAAAAGTTTTTCGTGCGTTAGGTATAGATGAAGAGGAAGCAACTGAAAGGTTTGGGTTTCTTTTAGAGGCTTTGCAGTTTGGTGCTCCCCCTCATGGAGGCATAGCGTTTGGCATTGATCGAATACTCATGCTTTTATCGGGAGGGAAATCAATTCGTGATGTTATTGCATTCCCAAAAACTCAGAAAGGATTATGCTTGATGAGTGAGTGCCCTACTCCTGTCGATGACAAGCAATTGTCTGAATTGAAAATACGAACAATCAAAGTCTGATGGTGAAAAAAGAAAAGCAAAACAAAAAAGATAAGGCTCAGTATTCTTTTCAGGATTATTCTTTGTATTTGAAAATTTGCGGGATCAATGATTCCAAGATAAAGGATCTTGAGAAAAATCTATCTATTGATATTATTCCGAGAGGGAACACCCTCCTTTTATCCGGAAGTCAAAAAAAAATCACAGGGGCATTAAATTTTTTTTCAAAGCTGGAGGAGAATTTTCGATTGAGACCGGATAAAGAAAATGTGGAATTTGCTGACATTCAATATATGATCGGGATTAACGAAAAAAAACAAGTGAAAGATTTAGTGGGAGACAAGATAAACCCTCTTTGGAAGCCTTCTGAAAAAGTATTTACTACATACCGAGGAAAAACAATTTTTCCAAGAACCTACAACCAAGAAATTTTCTATAATAGCTTGAATGAAAATATGATTACGTTTGCGATTGGTCCTGCCGGTACAGGAAAAACATTTTTATCTATTGCTACAGCGTGCAAGATGCTACAAACCGGTGAAGTAGAGAGATTGGTTTTAACAAGACCCGCAGTTGAGGCAGGAGAGTCTTTGGGATTTTTGCCGGGTGACCTTTCTCAAAAAGTGGATCCTTATCTTCGTCCGATTTACGACGCACTGTATGAATGTATAGGGTACGAAAAAGTGCAAGAGCTTTTGAGTACGGGGAAAATCGAGATTGCTCCGATTGCATTCATGAGAGGCAGGACTCTTGCAAATTCTTTTATCTTGTTGGACGAGGCTCAAAATTGTACGATAAACCAACTAAAAATGATTTTGACAAGGTTAGGTAGAAATTCTAGAATGAGTCTATCCGGAGATATTACGCAAATAGATTTGGAATACGGTAAATCCGGTTTAGATAGAGTTGTATCTTTGTTTCAGGATACAGAGGGGATCGGTTTGGTTATTTTTGGAAAAGAAGATATAACAAGGCACCCGTTGGTAGAAAAAATAGTTCGTAAATTTGAAGAACTTAAATAGGCGGGTTGAATATTTGAAAAGAATATTTGAAGAAATAGAAAACGTTATGACTAGATTAACGGAAATTCTGACTCGTATTCGACCGGCAAGTTTTGTAAAAAAACTCCAGCTAATCCTGATTCTGATTACTCTATCTATGGTGACGTATTTTTTAGCTGTGCCTTTTTTGGGACAAGCCAAATTAGACCTTTCAAAAGATGGAGTTTTTGCACTCGGACAAATTTCACACGATACGATAGCTTCTACTAAAGAGATCATCTACGACGACGAGGAAAAAACGAAAGCCGAAAAATCCAGAGCCTATCAATCGGCAGCCTTTTTTTTTGATAGAGACTCTTCGACTCTTACCAATGATATAAATAGATATATCGAAGAAGATTTTGAAAATCTAAAATCATTGTCCGGGCAAGGACACTCTGCAAAAATTTATTCCATGTTGATCGACAAGAATCCAAGATGGAGAAATCGAAATAAGGAAGACTTGGATGTGCTTATTTCTTATCCTCGAAAAGATAGAATTCGAGAGATGGTGGAACAAGCAGTTAGTTTGATTTTTTTGAGTCATTGTGTTTGTAAAGATATTCCATTCGATAGAAACCTATTGCGTGGCTCAGGAGCAAAAGTAAGGAGTAAAGGTGGGAAAGAAAATATTTCAGTTCTTGAGGGAAGTTTTGTAATCGAAAGGACAGAAATGTACGGAAATCGCATTGTCTCTGAAAGATTGAATAAAATATTAGAAGAGAAATTTTCTAATTCTAATTTTTCACTTTTGCCTATCGTAAAAAAATTAAGTTATTCGTATATATATTCTTTTCCTGCCTGTGTGTTTAATAGTCAGGAGACGGAAAATGAAAGAAAGTCGGCAATGGATAAGGTTGCATCTATCAAGAGTAAGATTAATGCAAATGAAATTATTATTAAATCGGGAGATCTCGTAACACCTGAAATTCGTTATCGTCTTGAAATGCTGAACAAGTATGCGACACGAGCAAACGTAACGTCTATTATTTCTATCTTACTCATACAACTTGTATTTTTAGGAATTATAGTTGTTTATTTAAAAAAATACGATCCAAAACGATTGAATGATGTATCGAGTAATGTAATTGTTTTTTCTTTGATATGGATATTTGTAATTTTTTCTTTTATAAGCTCTAAGTTTTTCTATCTTCCTGAAACAAACTACGATTCGATTTATTATTTTGGCTTATTTGTTCCTGTTGGAATGATTTGTTTGATCTTAGCTTTTATTTATGACGAACAATTGTCTATAGCTATTGGTTTTTATTTATCCTTTTTTGTATTTTTTGCTTCCAGAAACAATTCTACTTCTTTTCTTATCGCATTTTCCGCGACGATTGTATCTGCATACTATGCAGGCAAGGTGAGAAAGAGGATCGACTTTATCAAAGCAGGATTTCTCATAACGTTTATTCAGATGATCATTTCAACCAGTGGTTACCTTTTTGATTCAAGGGTGTATTGGGTGACAGAGCCGAGTGGATCTTTTTTTAGAGACCTCACTAGATCTAACGTATTCAAATTATATACAACTTGCTTTATCAATGGTTTTGTATGCTCTACGATGACTCAGTTTTTACTGCCCATATACGAATATATTTTTAATATCCCGACCAGATTCAAATTGCAAGAACTTGCAGACACTGGACATCCTCTGTTACAAGAAATGTTGACAAAAGCTCCTTCTACATATACTCATACTTTTTTGGTGAGTGCGTTATCCGAAAGAGCTGCGCAAAATCTTGGGCTTGATTGGCTGTTGACTAGAGTAGGAGTATATTTCCATGATATAGGGAAGATTCCGAATGCAGGATTTTTTGTAGAGAATCAACACCTCATTCCTAAAAAAGAAAATATAGATAGGAACAATCCCGGTCTTGCAGCAAAAATTGTAATCGATCACGTTTTAGACGGGATTGAAATGGCAAAAAAAGCTCGATTGCCAAGAGAGGTAATCAATTTTATTCCAGAGCATCATGGTACGAGCACTATGGCTTTTTTCTATCACAGGGCATTGGCTGATTTGTCTTCTTCTCAGAGAAAGAAGGTCAGAAAGCAGGACTTTATGTATCCGGGCCCGAAACCTCAACGAAAAGAAACAGCGATTGTGATGATTGCAGATTCTGTCGAAGCCGCAAGTCGCTCTATGGAAGAAGTTAATTCTCATGCGTTAGACGAATTGATTCAGAAAATCATCAATATTAAGTTATCGGAAAATCAACTCGATGAGAGTGGGCTTACGATAGGCGATCTTTTTGTCATCAAATCTTCTTTTAAGGAAGTTTTGTTATCCAGTCTTCACCAAAGACCTAAATATCCAAGTGAGGAAGAAACTAAGAGATTAGAAAACCGCTCATGATGGAAGTTATTGAAGTTTCTACTTTAAGTAAGCTCCCTTCCCCTCTCAATAGAGCAGATATAAAAAAGCAAATACGAAAAATTTTAAACTACCTTATAGACAATATATCCTATGAGATTTCAGTTATTATAACAAGCGACCTTGAAATTCAAAATTTAAATAAAGAAAAGAGAAATAAAAATAAACCTACCGATGTTTTGTCTTTTCCTGCAGTTCTGGCAGAACTGCAATTGCCTTACTTGGCTTTGGGGGAAGTTGTTATTTCAATCGACACAGCAAAAAGCCAAGCAAAAAAAATTGGGCATAGCTTAAGAGAAGAATTTTATAGATTGCTTGTTCACGGAATCTTGCATTTATTAGGTTACGATCACGAAAAAAGTCAATACCAAGCAAAAAAAATGAGAAGAAAAGAAGACGAATGTCTATCTATAATTTTTAAAAAATCATGCCTCTAAAAAAAGAAACAGGAATAGTATTGAATATGAGGACTTTTTCAGATGTGGATGCGCTAATAACTGTCTTGGGAAAAACTCAACCAAAAGCAAAATATATTCTGAAAGGAATTAAAAAGAGTAAGAATCGCCCGATAGTCGCCTCTGAGATTTCAACTCAAATCCAGTTAGATTTTTATAGCCATGAAAAAGACGAGACCAGAATCGTGAAGGAAGTTAGTGTTGTCAATAGGTTTGAAAAGATAAAATCTTCTTTTGGAGGTTTTGTGTTACTCGGGTACACTTCTGAACTATTAGATCAATTGCTTCCCGATGGAGAGTCTCACACGGCAATCTATAAACTGTATTTAGAATTTTTAAATACTATAGATGAGAATGGGTACTCACCCTTAATCATGCCTTTTTTCAAAATTAAATTATTAGCAGCGGTAGGTCTTTTTAGTGGCGAGTTTCGTTGTATTTTTTGCAATATGGATGTGTTGGAAAAAAAATCTGCATTTATAAATTCAGAGAACTGGGAGGTTACTTGCGGGGATTGTCAGAATATTCAAAAAAATACTATAAATGAAATCAGGTTGTTCAATGCAATTATGAAGAATCGATACTTGAATTTAAAAAATAAGTCGATTCCTCTGCCGCAAATTATAGAAATTGACTATCTTTTGAATTCTTATTTAAAAATATATATTGGAAAGCCGTTAAAAAGTGCTAACATTTTGTATAAATCATTAAAGGAAAACTATGAATTTCTTTATTAAAAGTATAAGTTTTTTATTTATCTTAAATTTTGTGATCTCACTTTTAGTTTTAAATATTCAGTGGGGAAGAAAGACTTTCGTATTGAAGAATTCCGAGAAAACAAAACAAGCCCTGCGTACAGAAAGCAAATCCGTATTTGTGAGATTGTTTGAATTAAAAAATAGCGTATTTATAGAATTGAATAAAGATTTCGAGAAGAGAAAAAAAGTAAGATTGAATTATGAATGAAAAAGATTTATTGAAAAATAGAGTAAAGAAAAAATTAGAAGAAGGAATTCTAAGGTATTTCGATAAAGAAAAAATTGATACAAAATTGGAGGATTGCAGAATTCGAATAGAGTATTCCAGAGATGAAAAATTTGGAGATTATTCTACCCCTTTTGCATTGGAAAATAAATCCATTTTATCGCGAAATCCAAAGGAGATTGCAGAGGGAGTTATTTTATATTTAAGAGAAGAATCAATTTTTGAAAAGGTTGACTTTACTTTTCCTGGGTTCATCAATTTTAGAATTCAAAAAGATTATTTAATTGAGTATATTTCCAATATGCCTATTTCGCCTAACGCATTATTTCCAAAAGTAGAATCCCCGAAAAAAATACTATTTGAGTTCGTGAGCGCAAATCCTACAGGCCCCTTAAATATTGTGTCTGCAAGAGCTGCGGCTATGGGTGATTCTATATGCTCCCTATTGGAGAGAGTCGGGAATACAGTTAGTCGTGAATTTTATGTAAACGATTACGGGAATCAGGTTTTTTTATTGGGCGTTTCTTGCCTTGCGAGGATTCGAGAAACTTTGGGTGAGCCTATTCAGATTGAAGCAGATGATTCTGAAAAATCTATAGAGGAATTGTTTAACGGGAATTTTATTCCTAAAGAAGGGTATCGAGGAGATTACATAAAAAATCTTGCAGAAAAATTTTTAAATAACCCGGACAAAAAAAAACAAATTTTAGATCATCTGGTGGGAAAAAAATACAAAGAAATTTCTGAGTTCTTGTCTCTTTGGTGTGTAGAAGAAAATTTATCTGGACAAAAAAAAGATTTAGAATCGTTTGGGATTCATTTTGATAAATTTTTTAGCGAGAAGTCTTTACACGATTCGGGCGAAGTCGAAAAAACTCGTATATTATTGGAAAAGTCAGGAGATGTTTTTACTGAAGACGGAAAATTATTTTTTCGTTCCACAAAATTTTTAGACGATAAAGACAGAGTTATCGTAAGAGAAGACGGGCGGCCTACCTATTTACTTGCAGATATAGCCTACCACACAAATAAGATGCAAAGAGGATTTGATGTGATGATCAATATTTGGGGGCCGGATCACCACGGTTATATCGCAAGACTAAAAGGTGCGATGAAATCTCTTGGCTATGCGGATGAATCTTTTCAGATATTGATCGCACAACAAGTAAACCTTTTGTCTAAAGGTGAAAAGGTAAAAATGAGTAAGCGTTTGGGGTCTTTTCAAACAATGTCTGAATTGTTAGAATACCTCGGAACAAACTCAAAAGATGTAGGAAGATATTTTTTTGAAATGAGATCGTTAGATGTACCTTTGGATTTTGATTTAGATTTAGCGAAAGATGAATCCGAAAAAAATCCAGTGTTCTATTTGCAATACGCTCATGCGAGAATATGCTCTATATTCAGAGAGGTCGGAGAAGACTTTGACTTGCAGGCGTTAAAAGAGTTGGAGATGACCTCCGAAAGAGAGAGGCTGCTATTTTGGTGTGCGAGATTTCCCGAAGAAGTCTTGGACTCTGCAAATTCTTTTGAACCGCACAGGCTTGCAAACTATTTACAAAATTTAAGCAAAGTTTTTACAAAGTTTTACTCGGCTAAGGAAAATAGACTAAAAAACAGTGAAGGGAGGGTGCGTCATGCGCTATCCTTTCTATGTCGGACTACTGCTGTTTGTTTGAGAGAGGGATTAAAGATCCTCGGAGTGAGTGCTCCTGAAAAAATGAGTAGAAATTCTGACAATGAGTAAATCTCTTTTAAGCATAACTGTAATCTCAACCGGTTCGGAGTTTACTTCCGGAAAAAGTATTGATACAAATTCTTCGTGGATAGCAAATGAATTATTTACACTTGGGTTTCAAGTGAATAAATTTTTAGTATTGCCAGATTCGCTTGAGGTATTGAAAGAGAACATTTGTAATGAGTTATATCAAGAGAAAAATACTCTTGTGATTATGACTGGCGGACTTGGTCCTACAGAAGATGACTATACGTTAGACGCAATTTGTGCAATTTTAAAAAAGAAGCCCCTTCGTAACGAAAAGGCTTTTCAAAGATTAGAAAATTTTTTTCAGAAAAGAGGAAAGGATTACCAGAAGTTAATTCAGGAAGTAGAAAAACAGACAAGAATCCCAGAAGGCTCAACTCATTTAGAAAATTCAGTTGGTATAGCAGCAGGGTTTTTTATTTCTACTGAAAATAATACTCACCTAATTGCGATGCCGGGTGTTCCGGCAGAAATGAAACCAATGTTTTGCAAAGAAGTAGTTCCGATTTTAAAAAATAATTTTCAAAGTAAGAATTTATATTACGATACAAGGTGGGTTTGGGGAATTGGTGAATCGTATTTTCAAAGTAAATTTATTTCTAACTACAAGGACTTGCTCTCCAATATAACGTGGGGAGTTACAGCAAAGTCTGGCTATATTCAAGTAAGTTTTTGTTCCGAGAAAATGGAAAATATTTCTCCTGTTGTCAAAGCAATAGAAAAAGAGTTTGAGCCAAATGTGTCGATAGATATATTTCAGGAAATTCATAAGTTTTTGACATTACACAAAATGAGTCTTGGAACTGCGGAAAGTTGTACCGGGGGGTTTATTGCAAAAAAAATTACAGATCTTGCAGGAGCTTCTGAATATTTTCTTGGCTCTATCGTCTCTTATAGCAATAAAATAAAAATGAAAATTTTGGGTGTTGAGGAAGAGACTCTTAAAAATTTTGGAGCTGTGAGCGAAGAAACCGCAAAAGAAATGGTTATCGGTGCAGAAAATAAGTTGAATTGTGAATATTCTATATCAATCACTGGGATTGCAGGGCCCGGGGGTGGAACAGAAACTAAAAAAGTAGGTTTATGTTATATAGCTGTGAAAAAGAAAGGCAGATCTCCGATTGTTGAGAAGTTTCATTTTCCATTTACCCGTGAACTTTTCAGAGATTACGCATCGAATATGGCTCTTTTTTGCTTGTATAAACTTATTCAAACAAAAAATCTGTAGAAGTGTATTTCTATTTTTTTTCTTCTATCCTTTTTTTTCTATTATTCTTTTTTGTATTAGGAAATAAATATTCTTCGTCTGCGTTTATTCAAAATAATTGGGTCTGGGAGAAGCATACCGAAGATGGGATGTCGCATGACGTACGCTTTTCTGTGAACCCTTTTACTCATTTAAACGGGTATATAAACGAGAATAGGTATTTTGCATTTCAGACAAGGCAAAGTCACGCTTTGAAACCGGATTTTCTTTATCAAATTCCAATTATTGGAAGAGGATTTATAGAGTATGAAAAAATCGGTAAAAAAGTTTCTTACTTCTCTTCAAATCAAGAAATTCTTTGGCAGAAAGATTTTATGAGTTATCCAAAACCGAGCTATGAAGGAAATTTAATTCTACTGGCTTCGGGGGACAATAATCGGGTTTTCCTTTCTGATCTCAACGGGAATTGGATCGGAGAGAAGGTGATAGACGGAAGATTTCTCTCTGATTATTCTTTTGCACAAAATAACGGTGGGGCTATTCTTTTGTTTTCAGGGGGAGAGGTAGTTCGGTTAAACGAAAAAGGGAATCGTGTGTTTTATAAAGATTTTAAAAAGAAAACATTATCGTTTTATAAAAGTATAGCTATTTCGCCTAACGGACAATTTTCTGCTATTCATTATTTGAACGAGGACAAGGATTTTATTTTGTTGTTGGATCAAGCAGGAGATGAGGTTGCGACTCTTCTTTTGCATAAAGTGTATCCACATAAAGTATTTATGGCGATTGGGAATTTAGGGAATCTACAAGTCAATCTACCCGATAGTATTTTTCTATACGAAAAGTCTGGAAAGTTGTTGAGGCATATACAAAAAAAGAAGCGATCTGATATTTACCAGCTTTCCTTCCATACCGGTGAATATTTTGTAGCATCCAATGTAGAAGATATTTATTTTTTTGATAACGATGCAAATATTCTGAAAATTCAAAAAGGGATTTCATTTCCGGTCAGAGCCATTCCTTCTAAATCTTCTAAAGAAATATTTTTAGAAACAAAAAATGAGATATTCCAATTTAGTTTATTCAATTAGGAGAATTTAACACACAAGTGATAGAAAAACCGATAAACGAAAAGTCTGTAGCAAAATTAAGTCTCTTTTATAGATTCGTTGTGTGGCTTATAGCATTTACGAGTAGATATGTATTTCACGGAATTCGTTACTACTTTCCAGATCAAACTAAAATGATTCAATTGACTCATCCTGTGGTGGCTTTTGCAAATCATGTAGATGAAAGAGATGTGCCTTTGCTCGCTTCTATTCATCCTTATTTAAGCCCAAAATCAAAATACTCTCTTCCAGTAAGAAGAGATATAATGGAAAAAAATTTCTTGATTAAGGAGTTTCGTCCAAAAGGAATCGCAAAATTTATTTTTCATATAGTGGATGTTACTAATGTCATCCCAAAACTTTTTAAGTATGTTGGTGGAATTCCAGTTGCAAGACCTTTTAGAGACGATGCAAAAGAATTATTGAGGGCGGGAAAACTTAGAGATATTGTGAATGAGCAGTGGGATGTATTATTGAAAGGAATTCAAAAAGGAAGGAAACTATTTCTATTTCCTGAAGGCACTCTTTCTTCAGACGGATCCATTGGACAAATTCGCAAAGGGGTATTTTTTTTACAGGAAAGAATTCAAAATTTGAATTTGTTGCCTTTTACATTGACTTATGATTTTCTGACCGATAAAAAACCTTTAGCTCACGTCGGTTTTGGAAAAATGTTTCAATTGAAGTCTGGACTCACAGAGCACGAAGTTGCTATGGAGTTAAAAAAGGCTTTAAACTCCTATTTTACGCTAACCTCGGGAAATTTATTTTCTTTTGCAATTTTAACTGAGGATGTTCGTGCAGGGATTGGCAGACATTTTTTATTTTATAAAATGAAAAAATTGGCAGAAGAGTTAGATAAAAAAGGAATCATCTATATAGCCAAAGAGCTTTTAGTAAAATCCTATAACGAGCTTTTTGCAGAAATTTTAGCAAAAGCAAAGCAAGAAGGATTCATTGAGTTTACTTCTGAAAAAAAATATCGTGGGACTGAAAAATTATATTCAATGGTGGCGACTGACGCACCGAATACAGGGAAGAGGCGGTTAAGGAAAGTGCACCCGTATTTGTACCATTTGAATCAGTTGAAGGGATTTCACGACACGATTGTAGAAATTTGGAACAATATTGAGGTATATGATTGAATATGGAATTAAAAGATAAGATAAAAGAATTTTTAAATAATTCGGAGAAATTAGAAAGAACAATCGGATCTGCAATAGATTGTATTTTCTTTTCAGAGATAAATAATTTACTTCCTGAAAAAATTAACATTGATTTACAAGCCTTATCGCTTCTCTCAAATAAAAATAGCGAACTCGATAAAAAGATAGGCACTCTCGAGCATGAAAAAATTATCACTGTGAATTCTTTTCATAAATTGATTAATGAAGAGTCGCTACTGAGTATAAGTGAGTTGGCATCTGTTCCCGGCTATGAGCCCTCTAAAGAATTTTTATTAAAAGTGCTAAATCAAAAACCAATTGTCGAGTTATTGGCAGGAATTATTGAAAGTGCAATCATTGAATTTAATAAAAAAATTAATCCTTTTTTTGGTGCAATACAAGCGACTGGATTAGACAAACAGATTAAATTATTTGTTTACCCATTTTTACCGGGGTTGCTATCCAAGATTGCAGATTTTATTTTTAATTCTCCTAAAGGTGAAGAAGGGAGAGAGTTGATTAGAAATACAATTAAAATATTTTTGACTGCGGAGTTTTCTGAATTTAAGTCCCCTACCCCAAATGAGCTTGAAGAAATCAAATCTAACTTTTTAGTATTGAAAGAATCTATTTTGAAGGATTCTGTTTTTACAGATTCGATGCAAAATATTTATACATCTCTCAGGCAGCACATTTTGCAAGGATCAAAGTCTAAAAATTTACGCGAGTTTCTTGGAATGAGTGAAGATGATTATTCTCTTTTTAGAACAAATCTTGCAAAACAATTGGCGAAAAATATTATTGATTTCAAAAATCGTGAATCTTTAGAACAAACAATTTTTTTGGTTGTTTCTGAAATTGTAGGGTGATGGAATCAAAGAAAGACATTGAATGGCATTTCTTTTTTTATAAGTACAATTCGTAAAATTAGTAGTAACAAAATACATAAGCCGGTTGTCATAACCGCTTTGAAACGAAAAGTATTTTTTTCAGAGTAGAGGAATATAGAATAAGGAAGCGAGAGTGCGTACATTCTGGAGATATTGTCAAACGCTCTCCAATACCCTTCTTCTGCAATAGCGATTTGTAATAAAGTGAAAAAGATGGGAGAGTAAAAAATCAAACTATTCAGTGACCATTTTTTGCCTACAAGAGAAATTAAAAATATAAAATAGAAAAGAAGTGGAATTTTGATAAGCTCGCGAATAATTCCCTTAGAGTCATTGGGTGTATCAAAACTTTTTAACAGTCCGAAAAATGGAAGATCACTAAGCTCTAAAAAATTTAAGGGATTTGTGCCCGGATGAGTGCCTGAAATTGTTTTTGTGTATTGAGTAAAAGAAATATAGGAAAGGATAACAAGGAAAAATACAAGGACTGCACTCCACTTTTTTTGTAAAATGCTGTAGAGAATAAAAGGTGCAATTAAAAATAAAGCTCCTTCTTTAACGAAAAGCGAAATTCCAAAAAGAAATATAGAAAGATACAGATATTTTTTTTTGATAAAATTTTGATTGGATAAAATTTGAGACCTGATAAAAAAATACAAACCAATAATTAAAAAGGAAACCATGAGAGAGTCAGCAACTAATAATAAATCAGAATTTAAAGAGAAAGGAGAAAAAAGATAGAAAAGTGAAAAATATTTCTTATCAGTTTCGCATAACGCTTTTAATGAATAAAAACTCAACAGATGGAAAAGAGTCAATAGAGTGGAAAGTACGAAGGGATAGATTGAAACTCCAAATATTTTTATAAATGGAAAAAGAACAAGACTCAGTCCGATTCTGTGAAATCTCAAATAAAAGGAGTCAAGAATCGGTAAAGAAATATTTTCGGTAACAAGATACTTTGTAATAAGATAGAAAAATTGCCCGTCGTATCCACCATTTTGAAATACGATAATACCTTTACAGAAATATTTCGGGTTTAATTTGAAAAATCCGTCCCAAATTCCAACAAGCGACCAGAGATTATAGTTGTAAGGTTTGATTAGAAAAACTATTAAAAGAATTTTTAAAGCAATGTACATAGCCACAAAATACTTTATCGGCAATCGTTTGAGCTTTTCTATAAAAGGATGAAATAGATTTCGGAAGTGAGTTTTTAGCAATGTTGTATTATACGAGATTATTGAGCAGGTGTTTGTTGAAAAGGTAAGATTCGATTTCTAAATATTTCTCTTCTTCTGATAGTTTCATTATTTCTTTGGCGAGTTTTTTTGCTTGACTGATTTCAATTACCTGAATGATCTTTTTTACTTTTGGTACGAGTGGCAGAGAAACAGAAAATTCTCTTAATCCAAGTCCGATGAGTAAAATTGTAAAGTTTGTATCACTTGCAATTTCTCCACAAATTCCAACAGGAATGTTTTGTTTTTTTGCTATTTGGATTGTATTAACAAGTAGGCGAAAAAAAGATATATGGTATGGATTGTATAGGTCTGAAATTACAGAATTATTTCGATCGACTGCTACAGTGTACTGCAATAAATCATTTGTTCCAATCGAAAAAAAATCACACTCTTTTGTGAATACGTCAGGCGATATTGCAACTGCTGGTGTCTCTACCATAATCCCGATTTTTACTCGCTTGTATGGAACATTCGCACTTTTCAATAAATCTTTGGATTCTTTTAAAAGCTCTTTCGTTTCTATAATTTCTTGGATAGACGTTACCATCGGAAGCATAAGAGAAAGTTCTCCATACACAGAGGCTCTGAGTATGGCTCTTAATTGTTTTTTGAACCAGTTTTTATTTTGCAAACAGTAGCGGATTCCTCTTTTTCCTAAGAAAGGATTTTCTTCTTTTTCGTTTTCAAATTTATCTGCACCAAGATCAAATGTGCGAATGATTACCGGTTTATTTTTCATTCCTTCTACAATTTTCTTATAGGCGTGAAATTGCTCGTCTTCGGTCGGGTTGTTTGAAGGATGCTCTAAAAATAAAGACTCGCTTCTATAAAGACCGATTCCATCTGCTCCATATTTTAGTGCTAGATCGCAATCGCTTTCTGATTCGAGGTTGGCTTTTACTAAAATTCTTGTCCCATCTCTTGTTTCTGCAATTTTTTTTGGTTTGAATTTTGAGTCGCCAAAATCTGTTTTAGAGGAAGCACCAAAAAGTTTAATTTCATTCAAAGAAGGATTTTGAATGATGATTCCTTCGTCAGCGTCTATAAAAATATATTCATCTTCGGAGATTTTTTCAGTAATATCAATCAACCCAACCACTGCGGGAATATTGTAATTTTTTGCAAGAATCGCCATGTGCCCCGTTTTTCCCCCGGTATCGGTTGCAATTGCTTTTACTTTATTTTTATCTAAGTGAATGATTTGAGAGGGAGTTAAAACATGAGCCACTAAAATTACTTCTTCTTTTAAATTTTCCAAGAAAGTGTAGTCGCTTCTTTTCCCGACAAGATTTGCTTCTATTCTTTCTCCTATATCGCGAATATCAACTGCTCTTTCGCTTAAATACCCGTCTCCCAAAGATGATAGTCTTTCAGCAATTTCTTCGATTGTGTTGTGAACTGCGAGAGGTGCGTTTTCTAACTTTTTCTGAATTCTTTCTTTTACGTTTTGAAGGAAGATGGGGTCTTCGAGCATTAATATTTGTGAAGATAATATTTCCACAAGCTCCTTTTTTAACTCTTTTGAAAATTTTTGAATAGTGGATTCTAATTCTTGTTTAGTTAAGTAAATTGTATTTTCAAATTTTTCAATTTCGTGATGTACTTCGTCTTCAGAAATATGTATTTGTAAAATCAGATGCTCTCCGGAAAGAATTTTTAAGCATTTGCCGTAAAATTTTCCGGAGGATGCACTGATTCCTTTGTGGATAATTTTTTTTGAATTGTTCTCCATTTACTCAACAAGATTTATTGTTTGATGATTGAAGAGATTCATTTTTTATTTTGCTCTTTAATTAAATTCAAAGCTCCACCTGCCTTGAACCATTCTATTTGATGCTCATTGTAAGAATGGCTAACTTTGATTTCTTCACTTTTCCCATCCTTGTGATGAAGTGCAAGAGTCAAAGGGATACCGGAGGAAAAATTTGTCAGTCCAAGAATATCAATAGTATCATCTTCTTGAATTTTATCGTAGTCCTCTTTGTTCACAAAAGTCAAAGCAAGCATTCCTTGTTTTTTTAGATTTGTCTCGTGGATTCTCGCAAAAGAGCGTACGAGAACTGCCCTTACTCCAAGAAATCTTGGCTCCATAGCAGCGTGTTCACGAGAAGAGCCTTCTCCATAATTTTCGTCGCCTACTACAATTGAGCCGATTCCTTTTTTTTTGTAGTCTCTTTGGGTTGCAGGTACCGGACCATACTCATCTGTGAGTTGATTTTTTACGTTGTCTGTCTTGTCGTTAAAAAAGTTTACAGCCCCAATGAGCATGTTGTTGGAAATATTGTCCAAGTGTCCTCTGTATTTTAACCAAGGTCCCGCCATAGAAATATGGTCTGTAGTACATTTTCCTTTTGCTTTGATTAAAAGTTTTAGTCCTTTTAAGTCAGTTTTTTCCCAAGGTTTAAAATTGTCCAATAGCTGCAAACGATCTGAATTTGGGTTTACAACGATTTCGATTTTTTCTCCGTCTTCGGCAGGTGCTTGATAACCCGGATCTTTTACGTCAAATCCTTTTTTAGGAAGTTCATCTCCACTCGGAGGATCTAATTGAACTTTCTCGCCTTTTTCATTGATTAGAGTGTCTGTAATCGGGTTGAAAGTAATGTCTCCTGCAATAGCAAGTGCAGTAACAATTTCGGGAGAAGCAACAAAGGCGTGTGTGTTTGGGTTTCCGTCTGCACGTTTAGCAAAGTTTCTATTATAAGAATGCACTATTGTGTTCTTTTCTTTTTTTTCTGCTCCAGCTCTCGCCCACATACCGATACAGGGGCCGCATGCATTGGAGAACACTCTTGCACCGATTTTTTCAAAAGCATCTAAAAAACCGTCTCTCTCTACCGTATAACGTATCTGCTCTGAGCCCGGGTTTATCATAAACTCTGCTTTGGTTTTTAGGTTTTTATCGGCTACTTGTTTTGCTAAACTCATGGCACGAGATAGATCTTCATAGGAAGAATTTGTGCAAGAGCCGACTAAACCTACTTCAACTTTCAGAGGCCATCCATTTTTATTGGCGACTTCTTTCATTTTAGAAATAGGAGTCGCAAGATCCGGTGTAAACGGGCCATTCAAGTGAGGCTCTAACTCGGAAAGATTGATTTCAATTACTTGATCAAAATAATCTTTTGGATTAGAATAAACT
The DNA here is from genome assembly GCA_015075105.1 of Leptospiraceae bacterium. Lineage (NCBI taxonomy): Bacteria > Pseudomonadati > Spirochaetota > Leptospiria > Leptospirales > Leptospiraceae > Leptospiraceae bacterium. Next base: position 1,216,913 of record JABTUZ010000002.1, read on the forward strand.
TCCGGGTCACCGGTTAAGTGCTCTTGGATTGTGTTTGCTAAATCTGCAACGTCTTTTCTGCCGGTAGATCGTAAATATCTGTCCATACTTTCATCGTAACCGAAAGTAGAAGTAGTGGCTCCAATCTCTGCGCCCATATTGCAAATTGTACCTTTTCCGGTGCAAGAAAGAGATTTGGCTCCTTCTCCAAAATATTCTAAAATACTACCTGTCCCTCCTTTTACCGTAAGAATTCCAGCTACTTTTAAAATTACGTCTTTAGCGGATGCCCAACCGTTTAGTTTTCCAGTCAGATGAATTCCGATGAGTTTTGGAAATTTTAATTCCCAGGGAAGTCCTGCCATAACGTCCACAGCGTCTGCCCCCCCTACTCCGATTGCAATCATTCCCAGACCGCCGGCGTTTACAGTATGCGAATCTGTGCCTATCATCATTCCACCGGGAAAAGCATAATTTTCGAGAACAATCTGGTGTATAATCCCTGCACCCGGCTTCCAAAATCCGATTCCGTACTTATTGGAAATCGAAGATAGAAAATCATAAACTTCTTTATTTCCTTTTTGAGCAACGCTAAGGTCTATAGAGGCTCCCTCTTTTGCTTCTATCAAGTGGTCACAATGGACAGTGGAAGGAACTGCAACTTTCTTTTTACCGGCTTGCATAAATTGCAATAATGCCATCTGTGCGGTTGCATCCTGCATGGCGACTCGGTCGGGTGCAAAGTCAACATAAGAGCTACCCCTTTGAAAAGGGCTTTTAGGCATACTATCGAATAGATGGGAATATAGAATTTTTTGTGTAAGTGTCAGAGGGCGACCTACTAATTTTTTTGCAGCAGCTACCTTTTCCGGTATCATTGAATATACCTTGCGAATCATTTCTATATCAAAAGCCATTTTCTTCCTTCCTGTTTCTTAAAAGATATTATCTTAAATCAATAGTTGAATACTTTTCCAAAAACCGTAAAAAGTCAAGATAAGATTTATTTTCAAAAATTTTTTAAGTGAATAAAAATCGTACTAAAAAAAGGAAGTTCTGGAATTTGAGGCATAGTCATTGGACTTTTTTGTTTTTTTAGTGTAGCCGAATCGAGTCTTTTTAAAAAATAGTTATCCTACCCTTTTTTAATAGGATTGGAAATAAAAATAAGCACTGCAAAAAAAATAGATCGACTTACAGGTGTAGTAGTTTAGAAAGAAATTTCTAAAATTTGAAAATGAAAATTTTTTTTACCTTCTATTTACTTTTACAGTTTTCTTTGTCGGCAGAGCCGTTCCAAGTCGGAGAATTACTTCGTTACAAAATAGTGTGGAAGTTTATGACGGTTGGCTATTCTACTATGGGAGTTCCCGGAACTATTCCTTGCGGGAAATACAATTGCTATATTTTTTTATCTACTGCAAAAGGTACTTCTTTTATCGATAAATTTTTTCCTGTTGAGGATCGGATCACCAGTTTTTGGATTCCAGAACTTAAAAAACCGGTTTGGACAGAAAAAAATTTGAATGAAGGTAATTTTCACAAAAAATACAATGCGGCTTTTCATTTAAAAGAAAAAAAAGCTACTTGGACATTGGAGCAAATTTCAGGGAATTCGAATCGGCCTAAAATTAAAAGAAAAGATGCTGTCTGGAAATACAAACATGGAACTACATACTCTCTTCCAGATGATTTTCAAGATATTTTGTCGGCGGTATATTATATGAGAGGATTCGACACAAAAAAAGATTTAGGACAATCTTTTGAGATTCAATTATTTGATGACTTGAAATTAAGTGTACTGAAAGTTAAAATTATAAAACAAGAAGAGCTGAAATTAGTGGTCAACGGTAAAACTAAAATTTACAATTCAATTGCGACAGAGCCATATTTTCATACGTCAGGAGTTTTTCAGTCTGCGGGGAATATTCGGCTTTGGATTAGTACTGATTACAGAAGAATCCCGTTAAGAATTCAAGCAAAAATTCCTTACATCGGCAGTATTCTTGTTGAATTGGAAGAGGATAACTTACAGAAAATTGAAAAATAGAGTTCACAGTATTTCTATCATAAATTCGATTACTTTTACTTTTGGTAAGTATTTGGTTTTTTTATTTTTGATTTGCGTAACTCACTGCATATCTTTGTTTCCGTATAAAGGAACAGGGTATGTATCGGTTTTGGATTTTGAAGGAAAAAAAATTGCAGAGTTCCCTAAAGATTCTAAGTGGATCGGATTTGATGAATCAAAATATTTTCCATTGAGCGAATTAAACAAATTCCCTAATTTAGAATCTTTAGAAATCAGGTCTCCAAAGTTTACCGATTTGAACGATCTTTCTATGTTTTCTAAATTACGATATTTAAATTTAGATGGGACTTCTATCATACACACCGACTTTTTAAAAAATTTACCGAATTTGGGAACCCTTGTTTTGAATAATACAAATGTTCAAACTATTTCTATCCCAGTTTCTAATAATACAATTTCTAAATTGTATTTGTATAAAACAAAAATTCAGTCACTAAAATTTTTAAAATATTTTACCGAGCTTCGGCACCTCGATTTGAGAAAAACAGAGATATCCGATTTGTCAGAGATTTCTAATTGTAAGAAATTGATGGATTTACAAATAGGAGATACGAAAATTAAAAATTTACACTTTGTTTCTACTCTGAAAGATTTACTTTATATTGATATAGATGGGTTGGAAATTTCAAAAGAAGAATTAGAAAAATTGAGAATTACCAACCCCTATTTAAAAATAGTAAAAAGAAAATATTATTAGCGTTATCATGTAAACTCAATAATTTATTTATTAACGTAAAGATTTCCACCTGAATCTTGGAATTCTTTTGCTTTTTTCTCTAATCCTTTTTCTAACACAGACTCTTCTGCAAGTCCGTTTTGTTTCGCGAAGTCCCTAACGTCTTGAGTAATTTTCATTGAGCAAAAATGAGGACCACACATAGAGCAAAAATGGGCTTCCTTCATTCGGTCTTGGGGCAGCATTTCATCGTGGTAGTTTCTAGCAGTTTCCGGATCCAGAGAAAGATTGAATTGGTCTTCCCAGCGAAATTCAAATCTCGCTTTGCTCAATAAATTATCTCTTTCAATAGCTCCCGGGTGTTGTTTTGCAAGGTCTGCAGCATGGGCAGCTATCTTGTAAGCAATGACCCCTGATTTTACATCTTCTTTATCTGGTAAACCAAGATGTTCTTTGGGAGTAACGTAACAAAGCATAGACGTTCCAAACCAACCGATCATTGCAGCACCAATTGCGGACGTTATGTGGTCATAGCCCGGAGCAATATCAGTAACCAATGGGCCTAACGTATAAAATGGAGCCTCATGACAAATTTCTAATTGCTTGTCCATATTTTCTTTGATTAGATGCATAGGGACGTGTCCAGGCCCCTCAATCATAGTTTGAATGTCATGATCCCAAGCAATTTTAGTCAATTCTCCCAAAGTTTCTAATTCTGCAAATTGAGCTTTGTCGTTGGCATCTGCGATACTCCCCGGTCTTAATCCGTCTCCAAGAGAAAATGCAATATCGTACTTTTTCATAATTTCACAAATATCTCGGAAATGAGTATATAAAAAATTTTCCTTGTGATGAGAAAGACACCATTTTGCAAGAATGGATCCGCCACGCGAAACAATCCCGGTCATCCTGTTGGTAGTGAGCGGTATATATCGTAAAAGTAATCCTGCATGAATAGTAAAATAGTCAACGCCTTGCTCTGCTTGCTCGATTAGAGTTTCTAAAAAAATATCAATATTGAGATTCTCGGCTTTCCCGTTGACTTTTTCTAAAGCTTGATAGATTGGAACAGTCCCTACAGGAACAGGAGAGTTTCGGATAATCCACTCTCTTGTCTCGTGTATGTTTTTTCCGGTAGAAAGATCCATGATCGTATCAGCACCCCATTGTAATGCCCACTGCATCTTTTCTACTTCTTCTTCTATACTTGATCCGAGAATAGAGTTTCCAATATTTGCATTGATTTTTACTAAAAAATTTCTTCCTATAATCATCGGTTCAAGTTCAGGGTGGTTGATATTTGCAGGGATAATCGCTCGGCCTCTTGCAATTTCTGAACGAACAAATTCAGGGTCTATTCCTTCACGCAAACCAACAAAGTTCATTTCTTCGGTGATAATGCCTTTTTTCGCGTAGTGCATTTGAGAGAAAATTTTATCTCCCCTACTCTTTCGCCTTTCGATCCATTCAGCTCTTCTTTTTGGGATTCCCTTTTTTGGGTCATAATTTTGTGGGCCTGAAGTTTCGTACAAGGAAATAATTTCTTTATTGGAAAGTTGTATTGTCTTGTTTGGAATTGAAGAGTCAAGTATTGGTTTATCTGTGATATGGTCTTTCGCAAGACTGGATGGAATATCGGAAAAATTAGACTTCATAAGTTGCCTACCAAAAGTTAATAGTCCGGGAATATTATATTAGTGAAATATTTTATTCTCCGTTTTCCTACGCTGGAATTATCCAGATCAGGTTCCGGGGAACTCTCTCAGCCTAAGGCATATAGCCATAAACACCCCCAACGGACTGATATTTAGACTTTCGCTTTAAAAGAAAATGTCAAGTTTTATTTTGAAGAGGAAAGTTTTTTCATTATAGATAGATCGTAAAAAAATTCTTTTGTGTTTAGATAATATGAATACTTTCCGGCATAGTTAGACAAGATATCATTAAACGAGTTTCCTCCTTTTGTCGTAAAATACCCTGATTGAAAAAGCCTGTGTCCAGTGTGACTGAATCGGAATAAAATGCTATCTGAGAGCCTATAATAAATTTCACCTTTGTATTGAAATCCGAATCCCCCCGACTCACCATTGAAGTTCATTGCTCTCCAATAATGGAAGTCTTTGAATTTATTAACACCATATACTATGTCAAATGAAAACTCCAGCGTTAAGCGATCTTTGGAGACCTTGTATCCAAGTCCAATCGGGAATTCTAAAACAGAATTTGCATAGGAAAGTCCCTTTCCTATGGGTTTGTATGTTATTGGGTTGGTAGCGACAAACTGGATTACGTCATAGATATAGTATTTGAAGTAGGAATACCTTAACCCGGTGGAAATAAAAAATCCATCGGAAGGTTTCCAGAAATCTGGTGACGCATCTCCAAAATAATAACGAATGTTCGGTTCGATTTTATATTCAGAAACTGTGGATATCCCTTTTCCATCGGCAAAATTTTGAGTTCCCGAAAATACGTAAGCCGAGTCGTGCAGAGACCATTCTCTTGTTGCTATTTTAGTTCCGTTTTCCGGTGAATTTGCCCGTAGAAAAAAGTCTTCATCTCTTGCTTCTCCAGAGTTGACAAAATTTCCGGTGGTTATAAATTTTCCGCTTAAAAGAAAGCGATTGTACACTTGTGAAGCTTGAATTCCAAGAGAGTTGAAATTTCTTGGGTAAGTGATTCGTGAGCCTCCTTTTAAACCTGAAAGATTATCGTATTTGTTGCCAGTTTCAAAAATATGCTCACCATTATTTCTTTCTGCAACCAGAGCAAGGGTGGTTTGTGAAAAAATTTTTACCTGAAAAAAAAGTAGGATGAAGAGAAAACTAAAAAATCGCATTTGTATAATATTTATAGGGTGAAATGATTTCACCCTATAAATATTGGAGAAATCAATGACTTTGCTATGCCTGTTATTTTTAGTTTTTAATGGTTTTGGTTTTTGTAAAGTCAGTTTATTTGAGTTGTTTGTTTTTCTCGCCTTTTCCCCTCTTCTATTGCTCGGTAGTACTTGTGTTGCTTTTCTGATTTGATTAGTCCCAGCATGCATCGCAGTACACTTTCATTAAAATTTGTAGGAGTTCCTACACTCAGGGACTTTTCTATATCGGGGTTTTTGCCTTCTAATATTTCCAGCTTTATAGAAAGGAGAGTGAAGAAAAAAAGGCATCGAGAGTCACCAGTACCATTCGACAATATCGAAAGTTTTATCCAATCATCACCTATTGGTCGAAAGCTTTTTTTGAATAGATTTTGGCCTTCCATTTGATAGGAGCTTTGAATTTTCTTAGATGTATTTTGTTCCTCGTTTAAGGGTAAAATTTTATAGTTTGCAATTAGTCGATTTAGAATTTTAGGGATGTCTTTTAAACGATAAAATTTACGTAATTTTATCACGGTCTTTTCAGGAATCAACAAGGTCGCAACTTGATTGCTTGCTTTTAAAGAATTTTTTAAATCGAATTCCGTAAATGTTTGTTTTTTGTTCATATCCTTTAAGGTAAAATAATAATAAGATAGAAAATTTTTTTTTCTTCTAATTTCATATTTGAGTTAATTTTTTTCTTTAATATGTAGCTAATGTGTGTGTGAAAAAATTCACGATAATCGAAAAATAATAAAAAATGTAGGAGTTCCTACAAAAAATTTAAGAGACATAATTCTTGACAGGAAAAGAGTCCTATACAAAATAGAGCAAAAAAAGGGCATGAAAAAAATAAGAGCAAACGAGGAAATCACTCCGGAAGAAATCGGACTGAGGTATGCTGTATCAGATTTGGATTTTTTGTCTTTAGTAAAAGAATATAAAATTCCTATTGAAAAAAGTGGAAATTATAGAATTTCCATTCTTGATAAATATTTCTCCATCGCTGAAAATAGAAATTTTAATTCTAACATAATTGCGATTACTAACCAGAAAGGTGGAGAAGGAAAAACTACTCTTTCCCTATGTCTTGCTGAAGCACTTTCACTTGAATCAAAGGTGCTGCTTGTTGATTGGGATGCACAAGCAAACGCGACTCGTTTATTTTTTAATGACTTAGACACTTCAATATTTGATTGCTTGCATTATAGAGATAAAGAGCCTATGAAAATTCAAGATATAATTCAGAGAGTTTTTGATCGCTATGATCTTGTTCCATCTTCTATTCGCCTTGCAAATTTAACTACACCGTATGAGCGAGATGATTTTGAATTATTAAAAGATGCATTGTTGCCTGTTCGGTCTTCTTACGAATATATAATCGTTGATTGTCCACCTTCATTGGGCCTTGGATTAGAGAATGCTTTGATTGCTGCAGATTATGTAATTGTTCCGATCCAAGCGAGGGCTTTTAGTATTCAAGGAATTCAAGATTTACACAATACCATTGAAAAAATACGCAAAAAAGTGAATCCGAACCTTGAATTATTGGGTGCAATCCTAAATCAATTTGAGGAATCTAGGGCTTTATCGGGAATTAGCCAAAGTATAAAAAAATATTTTCCTGTATTCCAAACAGTTATTAATAGAAGAGAAAGTATTCCACAGAGTCAAGTTAAGCGTAAATTACTTTTTGATTATGATAAAAAAGCATTAAAGAATTTTCAGGAATTAGCTTTAGAAATAAAGCAAAAGATATATGTCCAAGCGAAATGATTTTGCAGCTATAGATCTCATTACTGCGTATAGTGAGAAAAAAAATGCCCCTGATAAAATTGATATTTCTAGTATTGTATTGGATCAAAACCAACCACGTGTTTTTGGTAAAAATGAAATTGATGATTTAGTAGAGTCAATGAGAAGACTCGGACTTATTGAACCAATAATTGTTAGAAAGGAAAAATCACAATTTATTATAGTTGCCGGGGAGAGAAGATACCGGTCTGCGATTCAACTTGGTTGGAAGGATATCCCCGCAATTGTTACTGAGGTAAAAGAAGATCTTTGTTATGAAATTTCACTCGCTGAAAATGAAAAAAGGAAAAATTTAAACCCGTGGGAAGTTGGGCGAGCCATTCAATATTTACGAAAAGAGAAAAAGAGATCTGTTAAGGAAGTATCAGAATTGCTTGGATATACCGAAAGATATATTAAGCAATTGAGTTCAATTGCAAGGCTAGAACAAAATTCTGTTTATGATTTGTTAAAAAGTGGAAAAGAAGCAAGTGTTAAAAATTTAGAATCTTTGCTAAAATTTAAAGAGGGTAGGGGTGAAATGATTTCACCCAACAAGAAGTTATCCGACATAATTCGGATTAACTTGAAGAAATTACCCCAAAAGCAAAAAGAGACTTTTTTCCGCGAACTTAATGCATTAAAGAAAAAGTTCGGACTTTCTTAGCTCTCAGCAGTAATCATTTTCGCCTATTAATGTAATTTAGTCTTTTTATGCACCCCTTTGACTCAAAATTGTAGGAACTCCTACAATTTTAGTTCTTTTAGAATTGAGCCGGCTTTCATGAAAAACTCTTTTGTTTCGTTTTCAGAGAAGGGAGCAAAAAACTTATTGAGGAATCTTTTAGAGGACTCAACATATTCTAAAGAAGAGGCAATAATCAACTGAGGTCTGGATTTATTTTCATAAATTTTTAACTCGCCATTTTTTTGAATTACCATTGCCTTAGGAGGAATTTTTGTGTTGCCGCGAATTAAACACCCTGCAGAAATCATTGCACCATCTCCAATTACACAATTCTCCAAAATGATACTGCCGATTCCAATTAAGCAAGCCTTACCGATGGTGCTGCTGTGGATTACAACATTGTGCCCGATAAGAGAATAATCACCGATAGAAGTGCTGTATGTTGAATCTACGTGGATGGTGGAGTTATCTTGAATATTGACTGCTTTACCGAGTTTGATAAAATTTGTGTCTGCACGAAGAACAGCACCGGGCCAGATAGAACAATCATCTTGCATTTCAACTAAACCATAAACAGTTGCAGCTGGGTGGATGAAACAATTAGGAAATAAATTTTTTTGTTTAGCCGCAGTTTTTTTCAAAATTTTCTATCCCCAGTTTTTTACATATACGACTTAGGTCTTCTTGTTCAGCTTTAGATAGTTTACTCATTTCTTCTGTGATGATTTGGACTTGCCTTGGAAAAATTTCAGAAATAAATTTTTTCCCTGAGTGAGAGAGATGTACACTTATGTACCTCTTATCTTTCGTTTCGCGTTTTCGCTCAATCCAGCCTCTCTTCTCTAAATTGTTAAGAACCATTGTGATGTTTCCCCCACTTTTCAGAAGTTTTTTTCCAAGCTCATTTTGGCACATAGGACCGAGGTGAAAAAGTGATTCTAATACACCGAATTGGCTTGGGCTTAGACCAATTTTGTTGATATATTTTCCTGTTCTGTAGTTTACAGATTCAGATGCTCTCATTAATTTGATAAAGCAATCAAGTGCTTGAATTTCTGTTTGGCTGCCTTTAAAATGAGTACCCATACAATTCTAAAATATAGAGTATAAATAAAGAGTTCTTATTGCAAGTGTAATTTTCGCTAGCTTTGCAAAGTCTAATTGTAATTTTAACTGTAGTTTTTTACCTATCAACCGAAGATTAAAGTAGAAATCCTTAAAAACAGAATATATAGAATTTAAAAGAGAATATGATGAATAGAAATTTACGATTTAACAATTTTGAAGAAGCAGTGAGCGAGCTAAAAAAACTCGAAAAGGAAAAAGTGAGCACAACAAAACTATGGAGTTTTTTTCAGATACTTGATCATTGTGCTGATTCGATAGAATTTTCAATGACAGAGTATCCTAAGGTAGTGCCGAGTTTTATTCGTTTAACTATAGGAAAATTTATATTTAATAAAATGATGAAAGATGGGTATATGAGGACAAATGCTCCGAATCCTTCCGCTCCAAAAGTAAGGGAAGAAGGAGATGAAAAATTTGCACTTTAAAGACTTTACAACGCTATCTCTGCATTTAAAGAATTTCAAGGAAATTTAGCTGTTCATCCTGTTTTTGGTAAGTTAAAAAAAGAAGAGTGGGAAAAACTCCACGTCTATCATATAGCCAACCATTTGGGGTTTGTTGATGTTGATAAAAATAAAGAATTAAAACCGGTACCAAGACCTTCTAAGGTAAAGAAATCTTTATCAGTAAAACCGAAATCAAAAGCAAAGTCTTCCGTAAAGAAAAAGCCTTCAGTTGCAAAATCGAAAAAGAAAAAATCTCGCTAATTGAAGAATATTTTTCTTAGCTTTTGAAAACTGATCCATAAAAAAATCGGAATTATTATATTGAGTAATAAAAAGAAAAAGAACCCGGAAACTTTTCCACCAAAAGAATATGGGTCTCTTCCGAAACTCAGATGTATTAAAATGGGGTGAATCAAAAAAATAGATAAACTCATTTTTCCGATGAAAGAAAAAATAGAATAGATTTTTTGTAAAATATTAGAAACAGATTCTTCTAATTTGATTCCTATAGAAAATAAGAGTATAAACATGGCTAATGGATAAAATATAAAATGGTTAGACAGTTCCGGTAATTTTTTCATTGATAAATATCCAACAAAAATTAAATAAAAAAGTAGGCTAATGACTAAACTGAATAAAAAAATCTTTCCTGTTAAGATTGTATTTTTAAAATTACCCGAGTCTTTGAAAATATTTTTTGCAGAAAATCCTACTAAGAAGAAAAATACAAAGTTTCCAAAAAAAGCCGGAATAAGCCCGTTGATATACAAGTTTGTGCTTTGAAACCAATCTAAGTTAGAAAAAATATTTAGTACAAAAGAAATCCATAGCACAATATAGATAGATTTTGTTTTTTCAAATCTTCGGACAAATAGAGCATAAATTAAATAGCATTGAACCATGAGAGGAACAAAATAAAAAGGAGCCATGATAGTTCCTGAAAATATTTTGTAAATATAATCGAATATTGTGTATATTGATTCCAACGGATATTTCAAAATATAAGCAATTGTACCGATGATCAGATAGGGCATAATTAGGTTATTCCATTTAGATAGCCAGTATTCTTTTGGAGACTTATAGTTTAAAAAAAATGCTGAAGAAATAATAAATGCAGGAACGCTAAATCTGGAGGCATTCGACAAAAAAAATGTAATATTGGAAAAAGAATCGTTCGGGTGATAATATCGAAAATAGGAATCGAGGTGAATGATTACAATTCCAATAATAGATATTCCTCTAATAAAATCAATTATAGAGCTTCTTTTTTCTATAGCCTGAGGTGTTGTTTCAAATTTTGGAAAGAAAAATAATTTCCTGAAATTAGAGAAAAGTAAAAATAAGAAACTGCACAGTATTAGTCCAAAAATTTCAGCAGAGTAGGAATTTGTCAGTGTCATGGGGATTCTCCAAATAGAATAGAGTAAAAAATTTGCTTAAATTTCTGAAAATAAAAAAATTGTGTCGATTTATATAAGGAAAAAGTATATAGTAAATTCAATTCAAAAATTTCCAATAAATAGGGGCTGAAGACATGCCTGCAACAGTATCATTAAAATCCGGAGAAGTTATATTTAGAGAAGGTGACTCTGAAAATTCTATGTATGTAATTCTCCAAGGAAGTGTTGAAATTTATTTCAAAATAAAAGCTCAAGAGACAAGGGTTGCAATTTTAAAGAAGGGTGATTTTTTTGGAGAAATGGCTTTATTTCGTGCAAAGCCAAGAACTGCGACCGCAAGGGCTATGACAGATACAGAGCTTGCAGTTATTGAGAGTAAACAGCAGTTGGAAAGATTTTTGATCCAAAATCCTACTTTCTCGGCAAAAATGGTTAGCATTATGGCGACAAGGCTTGCCAATACGAATGAACTTCTAATAGAAAAAATTAATGAAACTTCAGCAAAGGAAATCGAATACCAGCAACCGATTATTAACTCGTAGTAGAACTTTATTTAGGAGCTTCAATGATTTGATCTTTACCTTGGCTTTTTGCCAAGTAGAGAGCCTTGTCTGCCTTCTGAAAAAGTATATCTGTAGAATCCCCGTGCTTTGGATAAGCAGATATTCCTCCACTTACTGTAATTTTTCTTTTTAGTAATTTTTCAGATTTCATTTTTAATTCTTGTGTAAATCTTTTTGCAGCGAGGATTGCAGAGGGTACTTCTAATTCAGGCAGAATCACGAGAAACTCTTCTCCTCCAACTCTAAAAGAGGAATCCTCTGATCGAAAAATTTTAAATAGAATTGTGCCTACCAATTTTAAAACCTTATCTCCTTCATGATGGCCAAAAGTATCGTTGTATGTTTTAAAATCATCTATATCAAAAAGAAAAATCGAAAATACTCTGTTGTATCTTTGACCTCTTTTTAATTCTTTCTTAAATAGAATATCAAAATATCGTTTATTATAAATTCCTGTTAGCTCATCCGTGATTGAACTTCTGACAATATTTTCATAAATTGTAATATCTATGAATTTCGGATTTTTTAAAAGATTTGCATGATTTAATAAATAGTCGAGCATGGCGACTCTAAACCCAACCGGGTAACCCATTTTATGATTAAAGACTCTGATATTTTCTTGGATTTTCTCCCAATGAGATTTTGCTTCTTCCTCTTCTATATTGAGGTGAGTCAAAATTCGGAATAGGTCCGAATAAAATCCTTTTTCTTCTTTTAGTTGCAGATTCTCTAAAGATTTGATGATATTTTCTTCTGTATTATTTTTATCCCTCAGTATTTCTATGATTCCATTTTTTACGATGGAAGACTCGTCTAACTCGTGAAATACTTCGAGTTCAGAAATCATATTGATTTTTTCTTGGCGAGAAACTTCTTCTACTATTTCATAAGCACTGATTGCTTCGATAGCATCTTTTAATTCTTTATTTTGAAGTTTAGCAAGTTTCTCATAGGCATTGATAATTCTTTGCAATTTTATGACTTCATTTTTTGTATCTTCTGAATTCGTATTTTGTATCATAATTGCTCTTGCAGATTACTATTTTTATAAAACTAAGAGATTTACAATAAATTTATCTGTCTAATATCCATAAAATTCAATTATTTCTATTGATTAAATCATTTCCATAAAACTAAGGAGGCGAAAGGAGATTTTTTGGTCTCTGTCATGCTTTCTTTTTTGCAACTATTAAAATTCTACCTCCATTGGATTTGAATTTATCCATCTTGTAATTACCGTAAACATTCAATATTTCAAATTTAAAGTCTTCGAGTTTTGCTTTTATTTCATTCCAAAAAAATACCCTCATGGTATGTTTATCTTTTAATTCTCGTGCATCTAAGTTATAGACATAATTAACATCGACTACAGTTGCTTGGTCAGAGCGAGTAAGACGAAACCCTCTATGTCTTTTGATTTGAATTTGACCGGATTTTAGAGTTGCTACATTTGTAATCGGTTTTCTTTTGATTTTTCGGATGGGTTCTGCATTCCAGATTTCAAAAATAGCAAGGCCTGAAGGTTTTAGATTTTGTTGCAAAAGTTTGAGAGCCGACTTAATTTCTTCGTCTGTGATTAAATAGTTGAAAGTTCCGAATAAAAATACAATTCCGTCGTAGTGGTGAGAGGCTTGGTAGCCTTGCATAAACCCGATGTCAAATTTGCAGTGAGGAAATCTTTTTTTGGCGACATTTACCATTTTATCGGAAGAATCTATTCCTACGATCTCGTACCCTCTTGACTGCAAAGCCTTAACATGCTCTCCGGTTCCGCATCCCATATCAATTACAGATCGAATTTTATGCTTCTTAAAAAGGTCATCTAAGAAATAAATTTCTTCGTCAAACTTCCTTCCACTTTTCTCGATGTCAAAATAGTATTCGGCAAGCTCTGTATATAGTTTCATTTTTTCTCTGAACAAATTTTAAATTTATGCCGTTACTTATATTATAACGGCACTTATCCATGAAAATACAAGCTTTTCTATTTTTGTTTTTGACCTGCTCTGAAATATTATATGCTTCAGAAGGATTGGGTAAAGGCATGGGACATATTTTTACTTGGTCGTTTTTTGCGTTTTCTTCTTTTTTAGGCCTTTTTTTTGTATTGTACGGCTTATTTTCCAAGTCTGAGAAGCTAAAAAAATCTAAAATTGTAGGAGCTCCTACAATTTTAGGCTCAAATAGAGAGTATAGCTTGGATGAAATGCGTAATCGGGAAGTATTCGGAAGAAAAGAAGAAGAATTATACTTGGAATATACGGAGCAGATGGAGAAGTATAGGGCATTTGAAACAATTGTGCTGTATTTTTTCCAAGGAGAAAATCTTGTCCCGGCGTATATCAAGCGTTCAGGAATACTCATTACCCCTACTGAAAACATCCAGATCGAAAACGAAGAGCAAGTTATAGAGAAGTTACTCAAAAAAGAAGGTGTGTTCAACAGGGATCACACTTCTTTATTTTTACCTTTGGCGGATGAGAGAAAATTGTATGGTGCTTTAGAATTTTGTTTTCAAAATCCGGATTCAGGTTTGAAAATTTCTTCCGTGTGGGCGGATACCAAAGAATTTGCTAAAAATTTCTTAAAACTTCATTCCTACAATTCTTCCAAAAAAGATACCGCAACCGAAGTTTATAACTCTGAATATTTCTGGGATACAATTCAGTCTAAGAGTAAAGAAAAGACTGATGAAAATTTGACTTTAATTTCATTTTTTGATTATACAGATATTTCAATAGTAGCTTATTTATTAAAATCTCAATTAGTAGATTGGTTTGGAGATGATTTTAAAATTTATAGACTCAGTGATTCTATTTTTAGTTTTTTTTTGAGAGAGAATGAAAATAGAAAATTTCAATCTAAGGTCGAGGAAATTCTATCTGATTTGCAAAGATACGAAAATAGAATTTATATGTCGGTTGGGTCTGCGGACAAAAATATAAAGTACAGCTCATATCAAAAATGGTTTCAGAGAGCAGAAAATGCTTTACAAGCTTCAGTTCTTCAAGGTCAAAATCACTATAAGCAATTTTCATTGAAATAATTATGGATCCTCTTTTAGACGAAAAAATAGTGTTGATGATTTCTCAAATCTTCCCAGAATATTTCCGTGAGATTTTGGGAGTTGACGCAAAAAGAGAAGCATTTGGTCCTTCAAAAAATGAAGGGCTTTGTTATGAGAGTTGTACTTGTGTGGAGTATTCGGGAGAGATAAGCGGGAAATTATTTATAGGTATGGACGGATACACCAAATTAAAACTTCTGCCTCGAATAGCAAAAAGTTTTCAGATAGACCCAACTACAAAGACAACATCTGCTTCGATTATCATGGAGTTCAACAATCAGATTGCGGCTCGTCTGGCGGGTGAGATGCAAACAGGGGGTTTTTCTATGGAGATTTCTCCTCCGGAAAATCTAAATCATAAAATTGTTCCAATAGATTCTACTCAGTACAGGCAATACATCTTAATTTACTTCTTGAAATCGGTTGAAGAAAAATCGTATTTAGGCAGAATCTATTTAATACTACTTCAAAAAAAATTCTAATGAAAAATATTACACAAAGTATAAGAAGTATTCCTTTGCTATTGAGATCTGCAGGAGTATTAGACAATAATAAAATAGAGATACGAAAAGAGATTTTAAAAGGACAAAAAAAAGAGTATAGAGTGTATTATTATTTTCCTCAAAAGAAAAACATCTCTAACCTTCCGGGAATTTTACTTGTTCACGGGATGAGTGTTTATGGTATAGAAGACAAGAGGTTGATTGAGCTGGCAAAAAATCTATCAGCCTCAGGATACGTCGTTGCGACTCCTGAATTTCCCGAAATCAAGCAACTTCAAATAAGAGAAGAGTCTGTTGATAATATATGTGATACAATTTTTGGATTTAAAAAAGAAAGAAATATATTCAATTCAGAAAGAATGGGTTTTTTTTCTATTAGTTTTTCAGGAGGGATGGGATTAGTATCTCTTACAAGAGAAAAGTTTAGAGACAATATTAATTCAATTTTTGTAGTAGGTCCTTATACAGATTTTCGGGAAACAGTTCCTTTTGTGCTTGGGAATCCCAACGCAGATGATTACGGGTACTGTATTTTTTTATATAACTATATTCATTTAGCAATTAAAAATTCCAAAAATTTAGAAGAAGTAATTTTGGAATCTGCCTTGGATAATGGGTTTCACAGAAATGAAAAATCTTTAGCTCCAAGTCTTGTCAATAAACTGTCTAAGAGAGATAGAGAAATATTTGTAAAAATTCAACGAGATCCGGAATTTAGAATTAGTATAGGGAATGAGTTTGTAACTAAAAAACCGGAGATTGCAAAAAATCTTTCTCCTATTTTTGAAATTCATAAACTCAAAGCACATATATCATTGGTTCATGGTAGAAACGATAATGTAATTTCTTCTGAAGAATCAGTGAAGGCGGCAAGAATTTTGACCGAGCACAACAAGCCGCATATTTTAGAGTTAACCGGATTACTTTCTCATGGAGATAAAGTTCCTGTACATTCTCAATTAGGAGATATTCCGGGAATGGCTAAGGCTTTCGGATATTTTTTTAGTCATATTTAATACTTTTATTGTTTCAAATACAATAATATTTAAAAATATTCAGAAAAAGCCGATTTCTATTCGTAATATATATATAGAGATAGTTATGGAAGACCAAAAAATACAGAATATTCCGGGAATTGGAGATTTTAATGCAGAAAGAGCATTGAGTCTAAGTATTTCAGAGGACACTTTGTCTGCGGAATTGACCATTAGCCCTGTAAAACTTTTTGGTCATCCACTTTCTCTTGGAGACCTGCAAGATTTTTTAGATAAGAGTGGGATTGCAGAAGATCGAACAGACTATGAGGCAATCAGGATTTCACTTACAAAATTAGCTAATCGTGGCCCTAAGCCCACTGATGAAAGTCCTATTAAATTTATTGTTGCGACTGGAGTTCCTGCAACGCCCGGGGTAGATGGATTTTTGAAATTCTATCACCCAAGAGCTAAGAGAGTGGTAATCGCTGAAGATGGAAGCGCGGATTATAGAAACACCGACAGATACATTCATGTAAAAAAAGATGAAAAGGTAGCTACTCTTTTTGAGGGGATAGCTGGTAAGCAAGGAGTGAGTGTATTTGGAAAACCAATTTACCCCCCATCAATAAATCGACCTAAACTATCCATAGGGAAAAATGTTTATACAAAAAATATTCCTTCTATAGAAAATTCAGGGCATATCTATATAGAGCACTATTCTGTGACAGACGGTGTAATCTATCTTACAGACAATTCTGTATCTGTTTCGCCTGAATTAGAAATTCAATCGGATGTCGGGTTATCTACAGGAAACGTAAAGTATGAAGGGAGCGTTCGTGTAAAGGGAAGTATAGAATCCGGATCCAATGTTTTTTGTACAGGGAGTTTAATTGTCGGAGGGAACATCGAGTCTGATGAGGTAACTGTATCGGAAGGACTGGAAGTAAAAGGTGGAATAAAAGTAAAAGGGAGAAGGGCAATAAAAATTGGAGGAGACTTAAAAGCTAAGTTCATCGAGAACTCGGTTTTAGAAGTGGATGGAGATATTATCTTAGAAGGTTCTGTGCTAAATTCAAAAATTTATTGTCTTGGAAATGTAATTTTAAACGGGCCGTCGGCATCTGTGATCGGATCTGAAATCATCGCCTATGGAGGTGTGTCTGTATTGAATCTCGGATCGCTCGCAGGTCTTGAGGCTGTGGTAGAGCTTGGGTTTCATTTTAAAAATGAAAAATCTTACAAAGAGGGGATAGTTAGACTACAGGCTTTAGAAAAAGAAGTTGAAGAGCTATTGCCTAAGGTTCAACAAATCAAACGTGCAGTCATGGCAGCGAGAGGAAATTTAGACGAAGAAAAAAAGCAAAAGTTCAAGGAGTTTTTTGACTCTTATCAAGAGAAAGCAAAAAAAGCCAATCTTATGGCAGAGCAGATCGAATCCTTGAAAATTAACAGATATAGCCAAGAAGCGGTAACTATGGTAGTTCGGGGAATGGCATTTCCGAATTCGGTTATAAAATATAGACGGCAAATAGAAAAATTTACGGTTCAGCAAAGCTCTTTCATGTTGAAATTTTTTCCCGGACAAGACAAGGCAGTTCAGTCTGCCTTCATTGAAAAGAAAGTGCCTAAACGATGATTGTTTTTTGGGTATTTAAATACTGAAAAGCCTTAATCATCAGACTATTATGCCGAATTTACGCAAATACACAAAAACAAATAAGTTAAAATTTCAGAATAATCCAAAAAAATACTTGACAAGATTCTGATTTTTTGAAATAATCTGTAGATTTGAAGGGTTTGGTAAAGGAATACCGGCTCAAAAATTTGAAACGGATTTTTAGTATATTCCCCCTGTATCTTTTATCGTCCCTTTAACGCTTTAGCTTTAGCGATTTTTTTCCAAAAATTTATTTAAGACAAAATTTGGGAATTTGTCTTTAGGAGTTTTTGGAACGGTCTGCAATCGTAAACCGGGAAATAAAGCTCCCCTTCAGGATGAAGGGTTTTTTTACAAAGGAGGGTAAGATGATTATCAATCACAACATCAGCGCGATGAATGCAAGCAGAGCGTTGAAATTCAACACTACCGAAGTGGACAAGTCCATGGAGAAATTGTCAAGCGGGCTTAGAATCAATAGAGCCGGCGACGATGCTTCCGGGCTTGCAGTTTCGGAAAAGTTGAGAACACAAGTTGCGGGTTTGCGACAAGCTGAGCGTAACACTGAAGACGGAATGTCCTTCATTCAGGTTGCCGAAGGCTTTTTGGAGCAGACTTCGCAAATTCTTCAGAGGGTCAGGGTTTTGGCAATTCAGACTTCTAATGGAATTTACACACCGGAAGACAGACAATTAGTACAAGTGGAAGTTTCCGGTCTTGTAGATGAATTGGATCGAATAGCTTCTCAAGCAGAGTTCAATCGTTTCAAAGTTTTGAACGGGGACTATGCAAGAGGATCAAAAACTGCAAGCATGTGGTTTCACATGGGTGCAAACCAGAACCAGAGAGAAAGAGTTTTCATAGGTACTATGAACGCTACTTCTCTTAAAATGAAAGCCGCAGGAAGAGCTACTTCCATTTCCACTCCCGGAAAAGCCAACGACACAATAGGTCTTGTGGATTCGGCTTTGCAAAGACTCGGAAAACAAAGAGCAGATCTCGGTGCTTATTACAATCGTCTCGAACATGCGGCGAAAGGTTTAATGAGCGCTTATGAAAATGTTCAGGCTTCTGAGTCACGTATTAGGGATGCGGATATGGCAGAGACATTCGTAGAATACACAAAAAATAAAATTCTAACGGATACGAGTCTTGCAATGGTTTCGCAAACTACAGTCAGACCTGAGGCAGTGCTCAGGCTTTTGAGGTAGGAGGTCTATCAACATTCTAACTGTCTATAGGGATTGAGTTTTCGATAGATATTAGATATGATGAGGAATTTAGAAACCTCAGTTCTTGGGAGAGAAAGTTTAAAAAAATAGAATCCTTTTTTTAGGAAAAAGAGTTCTTTGACAATACACTCTCCACAAATTTTTGTGGAGAACTTTTCTTGTAAATGATTGTCTGCCGCCCATTCGGGATAAAATCCATACGAAGCGGGGGCGGATAAGGGGCGGTTAGTAACTAACGCACCAAAGCCCTGGGTTATGGATGAACCCACATTTACGCAGGGAGGGTGTATATGATTATAGGTCACAACCTGGGCGCACTAAAAGCAAACAGGGTACTAAGGACTGTAAGTGAAGAGATGGATAAGTCTATGGAAAAACTTTCCACAGGACTTAGGATCAATAGAGCAGGGGACGACGCAACCGGATTTTCTGTATCAGAAAAAATGAGAACTCAAATCCGAGGGCTTGCCCAAGCAGAAAAAAATGCCATGAATGGAATTTCTTTCATTCAGGTGACAGAAGGATCTTTAGAGCAGGTGAATGATATTCTTCAAAGGCTCAGGGAACTTTCTGTTCAATCTGCGAATGGGATATATTCTAATATGGACAGGCAACAAGTCCAGTTGGAAGTGTCCCAGCTCATTGATGAAGTTGAGAGAATTGGGAACACGGCAGAGTTTAATAATGTAAAAACTCTAAACGGGCAATTTTCAAGAGCTTCTAAAAATCCATTGTCTCTTCATGTAGGACCCAACCAGAATGAAAAACTCGACATTTATGTCGGTACAATGAATTCTGGTTCATTAAAATTGCAGTCTGCGGGAAAAAGAGAAACAATTTCTTCACCTGCAAACGCAAACAAGATGATAGGTGTAGTGGACGAAGCGATAGGAAAACTTTCAAAGCAAAGAGCCGATCTCGGAGCCTATTACAATAGAATTGAGGTCACTGCAAAGTCATTGGATACTCGGTACATGAATATGGTCGCCGCAGAAAGTCGAATTCGGGACGCTGATATGGCTACTGAAATGGTTGAGTACACTAAAAATCAAATTCTGTCAAAGAGTGCGATGGCTATGCTTGTTCAGGCGAATGCAAGGCCCGAACAGGTTGTAAAACTTCTCACTGACAGATTCTAAAAAGGGAAGCAGTGTGAATTTCCCCGCTAAACTTAGCGGGGATTTTTTTAATCTACTTTATACAAAGGGATGTTGAAACCTTCCTACGAGAATTCCAGATACAGTTAAATCTTCATCAATATTTTCCCATCTGAGAGAATTTCCGTTCGCCCGCAATTTTACTAATTTTAAAAAGATTGTTCTTTTTTCAGTCCAGACTTTAATAGACGGTATTTCTTTTATGAGGTTATTTGTTGCCATGAAATTCATTATATTTCTCCAATAAATGGCGTACCTGCAAAAAGTCGTTTTTTGAAAAAGAATTGTTCAAAAAGCCAATAAAAGTGCCATTTTCTAGCGTTGTAAAAAGCCCTGAAAGGGGTTTTTGCAGTAGCGTCATAAATAGGACTGATATTCGAAAATTATTTTCTCTATTTTTTGCAAATCAGATATATTGACATCAAATTCTCTTGTACCTATCTGAGAGGATAGTCATGAATCAATGAATCCGCGGGTATCTTAAGATTCGTCGACAATGAACGTATCATTTTGATTGTCAGTTTTCTTTTTATTCAGAATCTCGGATGCTCGGCCTCGACTCCCGATATAATTGCCCAAATCGGTTGTAGTCAGATCCATTTCTTCCATCCTGAACTTGATTGCCTCTATAGGGTCTGGATCGTGTATTGGAAAATTCTCTTTCTCATACTTCTCTGCCAAGGTTGATAATACATCCAGTTTGTCATACTTTGACGTCCCCGGCATAGGATCTTTCTCCAATAAAGCATCAATTTCCCGTATAGCCGCTTCATAATCTTTTCGACTCTTCAATGGTTTAATATCCATAGTCACACCTCATTTGCATTAATTCGATCATATTGGCTATGCGTCCCAATAAAACGAATATAAACTATTCCGATTCCGTAATGTATTTTCACAATCAATCGATATTTATTCTCACAAATATTAAAACTACTACATTTGTGGTATTGACAAAAAATAAAAAAATTAACAGCTATGGTCAAAATTGGTAAAATTTTTTTACGGAAATTTATTTTTTCTTTTTATCGGGGTAGTCTGGCAAAAAATTTTCAGGAGAAAATATATGAATAAAAAAAATTTAATGAAAGTTGTTTCAATGCTATGTATTCTTATGGTAGTAGCAGGGAGCTTAGTCGGCTGCGCTGACTATAATGCAACGGCAAAGGCAAAAAAAGATGCAGACGCTTTTTGGAATTTGTGGTTTTTATTGATGCTACTTAGCAGTGTGTCAAGAACAAGCTCCACATCTTCTTCTTCAAGCTGTTCGGATTCTTGCTCCAATTCATTGGCTTGTTGCACTTCGAGATGTTGTTCATACACAATTCAGGGCAATCTATCAAAATTAAGTGGTGATACATCAAAAGGAGTCTCCAAGTGCCAAAGTCCTTTAGGAGATAAATACGCTTGTACCCCTCTTAATAGAGATGGATTAAAAATCGGAAATACAACTTGTGTGGGTAGTGGAGATTTAGCAAACTATACTTGTAATGTAGTTGCTCCGTAAATTCCCATGAAAATATCTGCTTCCATTTTAACTGTAAGATGGAGGCAGTTATTTAGAGGAAGTATTTGTGTCTATTCAATATTAGTAGTGCTTAATATTCATTGTTCAGATAAGAAGTCTTTTGAATCGCAAATTAAAAATTTTCCCATAATCCTTTCATTATTGAATCAGAGAAATTGCATTAGTTATCCAAAAAAATATTTGGTGACAGAGCAATCCTTAGTTAATGGAAGAAGTGATTGGGAAACAATAAACTATGTTACAAGAGAATGTATTTTTACAAGGGAATTTATTTATCATTGTACAATAGGTCGCGATCTTTCGGCTAAATATTTTTTCCAGAATAGTGATAAATTTTCTCAAAAGATTACTTCCCTTGTCGGACCGATAAATAATTTAGTTAGAAAAGAAACTCTCCAATTTCAGGAAATTTATACTCACAATGAAAATGGTTTGTTAATAGAATATTCAAGAATAGATGAATCTTATGGAGAAAAATATTTTACGTGGGATGAAAAAGGAAGAGTATTAGGAGGTATTATTACAAAAGGAAATTGTCAAAATACGAATATTATTTGGACGTATAATGAAAACCAGAATATTATTTCTTATCGCGCTATATCAGAAAATATTGACTGCAATAATTATACAGTTTATTCTTACGATGAAAAATATATTTTGCGTAACAGAACTGTAAAAACACATTATCAAAGCCAAAATTATTCCTACTCAAATTATGAATTTGCGAATTTGTGTCAAAATAATTAGGAGTGGGATGTTTCGCATCGTTCGGGCTTGTTGGCGATTCAGGTTTTTTCTCCATTCAGGATTTTCAATTTTTCCCAGGGCTTCACCTAATTGTTGTAAGCACATCAAAAGTGCGTGTCTCCCCTCAATATCGCCTAACGCATAATGTATTAGGTTTTCTTCATTTGTCATTCTAATTTTCATAAATTTTTTCCGAAAGGATCAGATAAGAAAAAATTATTCAAAAAGGTCCGAGTGAGTTCCCGTTCGTTCAAAAATTATTTCATTCCCGCGAACTTTATAAATTAACAGCCAATCTGGCTCAATATGACATTCTCTTCTACCAACATAAGAGCCGGATAATTTATGATCTTTATTTCTTGCTGGAAGTGCTGTTTTATCGATTAATAAAGAAACGACTGTTTTAAGTTTTGTTAAATCTTTATTTCTCTTTCTACAAAGTTTAATATCTTTTTCAAACTGATTTGTGTAGGAAGGCAAAAGACTCATAGTTTTAAAGATTGAAAAAGGTCAGCTTTATTTTTGAATTTTTTTACGCCTTTGTTTTTATCAGTATTTTTAAAAGTTTTTAAAGTGGTGTAATTTGGAACTTTTACATCAAAAGGAATGCCATTATTCAAACGAATTTGACTGTAAAAAATATTAATTGCCTCTGAAGGGGATATACCAAGAGAATAAAGAATATCTTCTACATCTTTTTTAAGTTTGTCCTCAACCCTAGCACGAATCATAGCAGATTTCATAAAAACCTCATGGAAAATGTATCACGATTGGGATACACATGTCAACAAAAAAATAATCCAAATAAAAAATCATGCACGAAATGCCGATCCACGCTGGTTATAAAATCACCTGCGAGGAGATAGAAAGCTAGCGCTCAATAATCTTTAAGCAACCCGAAAACCGGCTCGACGCTCAAAAAGCAGTCATACTGAAATTACTCGAAGCTGTGCACAAATCCAGAAAAAAACTTTCCCCAAAACTACTACATTTGTGGTATTGACAAAAAATAAAAAATTAACAGCTATGGTCAAAATTGGTGAAAAATTTTTTTACGGAAATTTATTTTTTCTTTTATCAGGGGGTAGTCTGGCAAAAATTTTCAGGAGAAGATATATGATAAAAAAAACTCTATTTTCAATTCTACTTGTGGCTGGTTTCATCGGATGTAGTACACCGAATACTAAATCAACAGATATTTGGGGAACAAGATCAGCAAATCTGGGTACTGTGACTCCGAATTATAAGCTTCTCGGTAAAGTGCAAGGCACTGGATGCACTATCGATGGAACCCCGGAAAAATATACTTTTTACGCCGGTTATCTGGGAAAAAAATCTACTGCTTTTGATTTTGCACAAAGCATAGCAATGTACAATGCAATGTCCCAGCAGGAAGATGCAGATCTTGTTATCCATTCTACAACAAAATATGAAGTTACAAATTCTGGAGATAAAATTTGCGCAAATGTTCGCGGACTTGCGGTCAAAATTACAGATATCAATGGAGCTAAAACTGATAATATTGAAAAAGCTGAAGAAACCAATAAAAAGAGGAAATAATATGAAATATAATTTTTTACTTTCTTTGTTAGCATTGGCTTTTTCGTGCTCTTCTCCAATCGTCAAAACCTACGACATTCCAGTAATGAGCGTAAAATCACTTCCATACCCTTTGATTACGTCATATGAATCCTTGGGCAAAGTAATAGGTAAAGCTTGTGTAAAAAATAACGAATCAAATTCTTTTGTCAATGCTTCACATATCGGAAATCTATCTCCTGCAGAACAAGCGGCGTATTTTCAGGGGCTTTCAACAAAACCGGAAGCGGATCTATTAGTATCAATAAAAACGGTTCAAACAACAAACCCCGATACAAACGAGGTTTGTGCTGAGGTTAGAGGCGAAGCCGTGGCAATTAAAGAGATCAGTAAAGAAGGGAAATATAAACAAGTTGATTTAGAAAATCAGAACGCAGGAATAAACCCTCTTGCAACAAATCAGTCAAATAAAAAGAGTTTTGATGGGATATGCAATATTCCTTTTATTGGTGGAATGGTAAATGCGGTGACGATAGGTCTGATATGTATTCCTTCGATAAGAAGAAAAAATAATATGACTGCATGTGAAATTCCACTCTTCGGTGTATATCCAAATTTGTTTACACTTGGTTGGGTGTGCCAGGAAAAATATCGAATATTTAGTTTTTAAAAGAAAAAATTTCCAAATGGTATGTTTAAAAAGGAATAAAGTAAAAGGCTTTGATTTTACTGACTTGAATTGCTCACCGGTGGAATTTATATTGAATCCGCCGGTTTGATTTTGATGGAACCTGATTTATCAAAACCTTCTATTCTCTATTTCCTGCAAAAACTTGTACTAAAAAGAGCCAACAGAAAACCCTTGACAATAGGAAATGCAAATCAATTTAATACCACAGAGAAAACATCAAAGCCTTTTTTTAGTTGCAAAGAAATCCGTGTCATCCAAGTATAAACCCAAATATTTTACTGGAATAAAAAGACTGGACTGAATTCTTTCAATTTCACTTAGCTTATCATGCTGGACAAAATTCAGATAACAAATCAAAAGGGAAAGCATGAATACGAATAATACCAACGAAAAAAAGTCATCCAAGAATTTTGGAAAATTTCTTGTTGCGATTGGAGGATTTTCAATCTTTTTTCAGTTTGTGGGAACTTGCGGGAGCTTTCTAAAATACAACACTTGGCCACATACTACAGGAGTCTATACAGGAAAAGTTTCTATTCCATCTCCGGGTAGAAATACAATGCCGAGTTGTAGCCATTCTTATAGCTTTGCATTCCATGGACAACAGAATACAGGAACACAATTTGCGGAATGTAAATATTTCTTTTACGGGAGTCAGGAAGTAGGCCAAAAATATGAAATCGCATACGATCCGAATAACGGGAAAAATGTAATCTCTAAAGAAATACTTTTTGGATTGGATTTATATCGTTTTCTTTCTCTATTCGTTCTACCGTTTGCTATTGGATTTGGAGTAATCCTGTGGAGAAAAAAATAATTCTACGATTTGTGTTTTAGATGTTCTGGAATCTTATTTTTGAAAAAACATTCATTAAACTTATACGCTACCATTATCTACAACTTTCAACCCAAAACTCGTAAGTAGAAAAATCATTCCAAATCCTATCCCAAAATAACCAATGTGTAGAGGTACTGTGGAGATAGAAACTGATTCAGAATTATTTTCTATTTTAGCGATGACAATTTTCTTGGAGAAGTAGTAAATAATTTTTTTCCGAATAGGGATGCTGTCTCCCACTCTAAGTCTTTTGTGTAAAATAGGATCTGCCATTTCTACAACCTCGTACAATTTACCTTTGTTGTCGGGGACAAGATAGGTATAGATATGTTTTTTTCTTCCAGCTACTACAATCGGATGATATTCTGAAAGAGTTGCAAAACTCGGTTGCGTTTCGGAGAGATTTTTATAATTTTCTTCAAGGAATAGTTTTTTATGAAAAGAGAACAATGTCAGTAAACCAAAAAATATCAGAAAAGCAATAGACAAAACAAAAAATATTTTGTATAGGTGAGTGTAATTTTGTTTTTTATTCTGAGAATTTTTCAATCTAATCCCCAAATTATCAATATCCTGAAAAATTACAACTTTGGAAATAGAAATTTTAATTTTTTCTTTTAAAATATACAGTATTTATAAAGTATAGTTCTTGAGTGAGAGGTGGTTTCTATGAGTCCTTTTAATAAAATTTTTGGGATTTTTGCTTTTATTTTATCTGTTTTTTGGGTTTCTTCCTGTTGCAAAAAAGATTTTGGGCTAATTTCTAAAATAGAAAGATCGGCTACTGACGAAATAGATTTATTTTTGATTCCTGAAAAGTACAATATTTTAGAAAGTAGCTGGATTAGCAAAAATACAAAATCCAATTTTAGGAAAAAAGATTTGGTTCGTTATCTCGCAGAGCATGGTAGATATATTTCTGATTTGCAATCCAATCCGAGTCTTGAATTTTCCGAAAAAGAAGGAGTTGTGACTATGAGGGTAGGGAGGACTTCTCATTCTACTGACTATTCTTACGACAAACAAATTCCTATTCTTTTTTATGGGGACAAATGGTTTCAAAAGGGAGTATATTCCGAAAAAATCCCTCAACAAAAAATTGCTCCTACACTCGCAAAAATTATAAATACACCTAAGCCAAACGGAGCAAAAGAATCTGAACTTTCTCAAATTTTAAAAGAGAGTAGTGAACTGCCGGAAATTATTGTAACGATTGTAATAGACCAAGGAGGTCAACAATTATACAAAGCTCATCCAAATTCTTATCCTAATATAAAATCTATTATGGCAAGAAGTGCTTACTTCCCAAATGCAGAGGTAGGTCATCTTGATGCACACACTGCCGTAGGTCATGCAGCAATAGGGACAGGTGCATATCCAAGAGAGAATGGAGTAGTGGGGAATACTTTTTATACACTTGAAAATGGGAAATTTCATCAAAGTGAAATTTATTCTCACGATGAGACGAATGTAAATATTTCAGACCTCAGAACTGAGACCTTGGCTGATGTTGCAGACTTGTATTTTAAAAACCAATTGGAAGTTATCAGTCAGGCTTATGCACTTCGTGCGTCTATCGGAATGGGTGGGCATGGTTTTGGACAACTTTCCGGTACAGATAAGGACTATGTATATTGGTTAGATGCTCATGATTGCAAGTGGAAGTCGGACGTTAGGTACTATTCATACCCTGAATTTGCGAATGAATTTTCTCCATGTGAGAATTTTATTTTAAATTATCCGAATGGTTGGAAGGATATACATAACTTCAGAAAAGAGGACTCTAAAAAATATTGGAGTCAAATTATGGCAACCCCAAAAGAAGTAGAGTTGGAAGCGGGTCTATTTAAAAAAATGATCGAAGAAAAGATTATCAAAAAAGGGAAGGCAAGCGATAATTTACCGGATCTGGCTTATATGACGATCAAGGCTACTGATGCAGCCGGACACTATTTTGGTTGGGAGTCCTTGGAAGCAGAAAATACCTTTCAAGAAGCAGACAAACAAGTTGGGCTTATCTTAGAATTTTTAAAATCAAATTTTAGTGATAGGTTTGTATTTGTGTTGACTGCCGACCATGGTTGCGCTCCACTTCCTGAAATTTCGGGAGGGGAAAGGTATTTGATTGAGGATTTTTACAAGGAAGTGAATTCTCTTCTTGGTTCCAAGAATACGTTAGGCGAAAGCCTGATCAAGACAATGACAGTAGGTCAAGTCGGGTTAAATAGAGAAGTTATGAATAAATATGGAATTTCTGAAGGTCAGATTATTTCAAAAATATTGAAAATTCAATCCAATGGGAAAAGATTTTTTAAGCAAGTAATTCGTAAGAATGCAGAGTTAAGAAGATAGCTCTTTTACTGCCTCATCGATTGTGTTGTAATGGGTGAATGATTTCCATAAATCCAATATAGTGAAAATACGGATAATATTTTCTGAGGCTTCTGCAAGATACATTTTTTTATTATTCAACTCTTGTTTATTTTTCATATCAAACAACGAGCGAATTCCTGAACTGGAAATATATTTTAATTTCGATAGATTTAATATTAAGTGTATCGACTCGGAAATTTCATCGTACTTTTTTTGTAATACATCAAATGAACTTTCGTCGAGTCTTCCCTGAAGCTCAAATATTTTTACGTCATTTTTATGTATTGTTTGAATTATTAAATGTTCATTCATCGTAATGTAAGTACTCTTAATTTATCTTTAGACAGTTGAAAACTCGCTTTAGCACCTGCTGGAAAATCATAAATACGCTCGCTCAAAGAGTCAATCGAAATTCCACCATTCATTTCAGAAATAATTTCTAATTTTTCATTTACTGGGAAGTCCATGAGTTTGTATTTTTGCCTGTACCTTGCTCCCAACTCTCTTGAGTAGGCTCT
The DNA here is from genome assembly GCA_015075105.1 of Leptospiraceae bacterium. Lineage (NCBI taxonomy): Bacteria > Pseudomonadati > Spirochaetota > Leptospiria > Leptospirales > Leptospiraceae > Leptospiraceae bacterium. Next base: position 1,245,369 of record JABTUZ010000002.1, read on the forward strand.
GAAAATAGATTTGGTTTTGGAGAATGTAGAATTTTTTTTATTGGTTTGCATACAAGAATTCACCCAGCCTGTAGATCCTGCACCCGTGTACAACAAAAACCCGGAGCTTTTTTGTTCTTCTAGAATTTTTCCGATTTTTATCAAATATCTGCTGATTAGGTCGGGGCTATTGTTTCGGATATGGATTTCGCTTACTGCCTTTACGGTTTCGATTTTTTTCCCGTTTGGGTATTCAATCTTCGACGAGATCAAAGCCCAGTTTTCAATTTTTGTATTTTTCCAAAATTGCTCTTTGGACTCTTTTAGGGATTTTGGTGTAAAACTGAGCAAAGCTCCCACAGAGGATTCGGGGTCTGAATTGCAGCCGAGTAAAAGATTTTGGTAAGTATAGTGAGAGACATAAGTGAAATGGTTGTCTCCCCCAAGTGCGATTACAAGGTCATAATTTTTCAGATTTCTGTTTCTGATATTTTCCCTGAAAATAAAGTCACCCTTTGGAAAAGTATATTTTAAAATCTCTCTACTTTTTAGCTGTCGCAAGTGCGAGGAGTGGATTTTATGAAAGCAATTATTTTGGACTTGGCATATTTTCTTTAATGTAGCCAAGCTACCATATTTTTCTAAGTCTAATTCATATTTAGATCTTTTTAGAACGATAAGTACGCTTTGGATTTTTGTTAAATTGCTTTTCATGGATTATGTATCTAAAATAATTTATTTTATGGGTTTTAGTATTCTATATTTGGGGCTATTTGGTAAACAAATAAATTTTTGTATTTCAGTATAATATTGGACAAAATTCCTAATTTAATTTTTATTTTTACAAATAATAATTGCATTTTAAATAAAGTAAAAACCATCATGGAATTGAATGAGTAATGTAATGGAACAAATAAACACTGACGAATTATTGAAAAAAATTTCCAAATTAGAATTTGAAAATAAAAACCTTAAAGACGAATTGAATGCAGTAGCTAAATCGCCTTATCTCCCTAATACAATCGCCGATCTGTATTTCAAAATCATCCTAAGAAGAGAAGAAATTTTGAAACACGAGATAGGGGCAGGGATTAATGAAAAAGAAGGCTCTCTATACGATATTAAAAACCAGATCAAGAAATACGCACCTATCATCGGACTTGATCCAGATTCGGTAAGAATTGCAGTGACCGAAGCTATTCAGAATATTGTAGAGCACGGATACGGAACTTTTGCAGAGATTGAATTGGAGATTAATAATAAAATCCATAACCCGTATTTAAAAATGACATTCAAGCATGAAATGGAGTTAGGAGCAAAATACACACTTTCGCAGATTGATGAAAATGCCAAGAAAGGCGATATCACCTCAGAGCATTTTGATTTTGAAAGCTCAAGAGGCAGAGGTGAATTTTTGATGAGAGAATTAGCCGATGAGAGGAGAGTGGTCAATGGAGTGGAGATTGCTCCTGATGGAAGAAAGATCCACTACTTCAAGAGAGTTTTGATAAACTACAAAGACCCGAAAGGAACAAGAGCAGAAACAAGTTTTGATGAAATTCGTACTGAAATCGACAGATTGGATTATGAAGATGTAGTTTGTTATTTTCATATAGATCACAAACAAAATAAATTGAATACGATCACAATAGTTACTCATAAAAACAAAGAAGAAAAGGTACGTCAAATTATGGAAGAAGCAGGATTTGCTTTATCGCATAAAGACACTTATTACAGAACTTTATTTTCTTCCTTTGTTCCCACTAGAGATCAAACAGATAAAGAGTTAGAAGATTTATTTGCAAAAGTGAAGCGTAGCGTAAGCGCTGAATACGATGTAAAATAGGGCTTTTCTATAGGTTTTTTTAGATTTTTCATAAAAATTGAAAATAAAGTTTGCATGTATTTGAAAATTCTTTCCGATTGTAAAAAAGGAACATAATTTTATGGTTCGACTGCGAGGAAACGAAAGCAGTTGTACTGTAAATTCAATTTTTTAAAACAAGAATTTTGATTTTGTTAAAGGATTTTCAAATATGACAAACGGCAAACCAACACCAATTAAAAAAGCACAGATTTTATCAGAGCTTTCAACTGAATTAGATATTTCAAAAAAGGATGCGGGTGCATTTCTTGATGCTCTTGTGAATCTTGCTTATAAAGAAACAAAAAAGAATGGTGCTTTTATAGTCCCCGGACTTGGTAAATTAGTTCTTAGAAAAACGAAAAAAAGAAAAGGACGAAATCCTGCGACTGGTGCAGAGATAGAAATCCCTGCAAAAACTGTAGTTCGATTTTCTTTATTCAAAGCGTGTAAAGAAGCAATCGTTCCATCTAAAAAATAATTTTTTAATGTCAAGCTATGCCTATCATCCACTTGAAGATTCTTTCTTCGGGAAACTGATAGGTGAAGTTTTGCATTCTAATGGAATTTCCAGAGAGGAGATTCTAAATTCTATACATTCCAACCTTGAGTTTCCAGAAAAAAAGTTTTCTTTTACAGGAACTCCCAAAGCAGATAAACAAATTCAAATGAGTATCCTTCCAGTGAAAATTAGAAAGTGGATCTCTGAAAAAAAATACAAAGAGATTCAAGATGAATTTCGAGGACTTGCCTTCGGAAAAAATCAAGAGAAACCAAAGATAGATTTGGCTTTGGAAATTTTGGAGTGGATTGTTTCGGGCTTTGAAGAAGATGAGCTTGTCTTAGAGTTAATAAAAATTCTAACAGGTCATAAAATTCCAGTAGAATTAAATTTAGTTGAAAGTTTAAAATCAGAATATGAAACTGCAATTCAGGGATAAAGATGAGCTCCGATAAAGAAAAAATTCAAATTTTAAATACAATGACTCGGATCATTGATGAAAAAGCAGCCAAGTACAAAAGCGAACGAAAAGGGATGAACCCATCAAGGGTAAATTCAGAAAAAAAACTCATTCTGGATTCTATTGACGACGCTGTAAAACTTGCAAAAACGATCCAACCAATTCCACAGGATTTGATTGCTGACCTAGAAAAACTGAGTAAACAATTCTTTAATATGATTTAATGAACTTTTATAAATTACTCGGCTGGAGTTAGAGTTTCGTATTTGTCGTTGAACCTGTAACCCACTCCCCAGATAGTTTCTATCCATTCCGGTTGCTCTGCGTTCTTTTCTAATTTAGAACGAATTCTTTTGATATGGCTATCAATCATTCTTGCAAACCCATCCCATTCAGTTCCCCAGAGAGCCTCTAAGATTTTTTCTCTGGTGAATACCTTCCCTGGGGCTGATGCGAGAAGTTGTAGAATCTCAAATTCTTTTCTGGAAATATTAATAATCTTGGAGCCAATGGTCACTCTTCTGCGAACGGGGTCAATTTTTAAGGCTCCTCGAATAATCTCTCCCTCAGAATCATTTCTAATCTGATTCTTATTGTCCCATCTTCTGAAAAATACATCAATCCTTGCTTTTAGTTCCCTTAGTGAAAATGGTTTAGTGATATAGTCGTCTGCCCCCAGCTCTAACCCCATGATCTTATCAATCTCATCATTTCTTGCGGATAGAATAAAAATTGGAGTGATTTCATCGTTTTTGCGGATAGTTCTACAAATTTCGATACCGTCTATATCGGGCAAAGATAGATCCAATAAAAGCATATCCGGGCGATTCTCTTTAAATAGAGTGAGTCCTTCTTCGCCAGTTGGACTTACTGTGGTGACATAATGAGCAGAATTCAGAGTTTTTCTAATTAGATTTCCTATATCAGGATCATCTTCTATGACTAATATATTTTTCATTTATATTGGAAATTTAACTATTTGCATAATTCTGTCAAGAATATTTCAGTTTTAAATTATCATTGACACAATTTAGTCGTTCGTTGTAATTTTTTATAAAGGTTTAAGAAATTGCAAAAACCAAAAAGCTGGGCTGTACTTACGGTTGCAGGAAATTTTCGTCCTGATGAATTTAGCCGTGATTTGGGGATTTCTCCTGATTTTTTTGAAGAAACTAACTCTAAGTCTGGAACTACCGGGTTTTGGCAGATCCATTCTAAATTAAGTGCTGACCATGCTTTAGAAGAGCATCTTTGGGAAATTTTAAAAAGACTTGCACCTGTAAGACTTATCTTTAAAAAAATGATTATTGGAATAGAATGTACAATTTATGCAAGTGTAGAATTTTCGGATGAAAGCACCCGGGGGATTGATTTCAGTCCAAGGATTCTTTCCATATTGGGAAATTTAGGGATTCGATTTGAGTTAAATCCTTGGTTGAATAAAAGCAATCAAGGTCAAGCCGGGCTAATGGGCACTAACTGATCTAAGTTGAACCTATTTAAGTATCTTTGAAAACTATTTGTGATTTCATAAATGAAAAATTTTCTTTTTTTTTCTTTTAATCCTTTTGCAAAATTTAAAATTTCATTGATAAGGGTATGGTCGAAATATGCAACTTTAATCGTATTTAGTTTTATATTTTCATTCGATCCAAAAAAAACTAAATTGAATACACTTTTGATTTCTTGTAAAATATCTTCATTAGCTTCTTCAAATAGACAAATTATTTCTATAAACCCACGTTTTTTTTCTATTTTAAAATATTTTAGATCCTTAGCCATAATTCGATGAATCTACTTCCTTTTGAAATTTTACAAATCCGATCTCAATTTTTATATTCTATCAGAACATTTTTTCATGAAAATCATTTTTTTGAAATAGACACACCTACATTAAAAAAAACGCCGGGAATGGAGCCTTATTTAGATCCATTTTTAGTTTCTTCTCCTCATTCCAAAAATGAAGGTTATTTAATTACCTCTCCTGAGTATTCTTTAAAACAGGTTCTTTCAAAAGGATTGGAAAGAATTTACGAAATCGCTCATGTATATCGCTCCGGGGAAAAAGGTGTTTTACATACAAAAGAGTTTTTAATGTTAGAGTTTTATATATCTAATACTGATGAAAAAGGATTAATCCAATTTTGTATTCAGTTACTCGAACACTTAAATAATCATTTTAAAAATATTGGTTTTTCAACTTCTGATTGTCTTGTCATCTCTATGGAAGAATTATTTTTTCAAAAAACGGGTAGGGGGTTTTCAAGAGAAGATTTGGTATTTACAATAAAAAAAAATAGATTATTGGATGATTTTTCTATTCAAACATATTCTTACGATGATTTATTTTTTTTAACCTTTTTAAATTGTGTGGAAAATCGTCTTGGTGAGAATCCAACTTTTGTGTATGACTACCCTCAAGAGCTTGCCTCTCTTGCAAAAGTAGAAAACGGTAGAGCAAAGCGATTTGAAATCTATTGGAAGAAAATCGAAATTGCAAATGGATTTTATGAGTTATCCGATCCATATTTACAGAGAAAAAGATTTGAAGAAGAAAAAGCCTTACGAAAAAAATTAGGGAAAGAAGTTTTTGATATTGATGAAGATTTGATTCAGGCACTTATAGCCGGAATAGGAAACTCTTCAGGTATATCTTTTGGATTGGATAGACTTTTTATGATTTTCCTAAACCATAAAGATTTGCGCTTTGTTAGCCCTTATTACCAATCTCCACCACCTGAATCACCTCCATCGAAAGAGCCTGAATCTCCCGATGAGTAATCACTTCCGTCATCGGACTCTGACCACGAATCGGAAGAAAGGTCATTGTTGCCGTAATAGGAGGAATTGTCTGAGTATCTGTCGTTTCCATACAAGTTGTCTCTGCCTGTCAATTTATCGTAGATCCAGTTCCCTGCAATCGCTCCAAATATTCCGCCAAGGATTCCTCCCATGATTCCTCTTCCTCCTGCAAACATACCATTTTGCTCTCCTTGACTTTGAGGGCGGTTACGACTTGTGAAATTTTTAATAAGTCGGATTATTATAAATGCTATTAATACAAAAAAAAGAATTGTGAGAATTCCAGAAAATTTACTACCAGAGTTATTTTTCATTGAATTGTAAGTTTCCCCTCGAACAGGGCGTGTATCTTTTGTGAGAGGAGCACTTCCCGATAAAACTTGCGAATAGTAGTCAATCGCTGAATTTAAACCGGAGTCAAATTTCCCGGCTTTAAATTCACTCGCTAATTTTTCTTTCAGAGTACCGGACTCAAAACTACCAAAAATTTCTCTTGTTTTACTTCCAACTTTGATTTCAATTTTTTTTTCTTTCTTTGCAATTAGAATGTAAACACCGTTAACTTTTTTCTCTCTTGCTCTTTGTAAAGCAAACTCAGAAGGATGAAAATTTTTTATTTCAGGGAAAGTTTCTATTACTAAATTTTTCCCGAACTTGGATTGGATTTCAGAAATTTTCTGATTCGCAGAACTCACTGCTTCGTTATGAAACATCCCGGCGGTATCTGAAACTTCTCCAAACACGGATTGGGTATATAAAAAAAATATTAAAAAAATTGTAAAAATTTTATTCATTTTTTCTCCTACTGCTTTTTATAAAAAGTCATGCGAATAGATTTGCAATTATAATTTACTTTTCTTTGATTAGACGGAGTAAAATATATATTGATTCATCTACCATACAAAAAAGACTAGAAAATAGAATTATGAAAACCGTAAAAAAGAAACCACCTTTGAAAAAAAAATCTATTACAAGCACAACTTCTAAAACTAAGGGAACGACACTCCACTCTGAGCCTATCCGAAATTTAAAGATCGGAAAATGCAGCGTAACTATTCTTGGCACCGCACATGTAAGCAAAAAAAGTATAGAAGCTGTAGAAGAAATCGTAAAAAAAGAAAAACCTGATACAATCTGTGTCGAGCTTTGTGATTCAAGACTTACATCTGTCAGAGACCCGGAGCACTGGAAGAAACTTGATATATTCAAAGTGTTCAAACAAAGAAAAATGTATTTACTTTTATCGACTTTGATACTTTCCTCATTTCAAAAAAAAATCGGAAAAGGAGAGGTCAAGCCCGGCGACGAGATGCGTAAAGCAATCCAAGAAGCAGATAGAACGAAAGCAAAACTTATTACTGTGGATAGGGAAGTGCAGACTACTTTAAAAAGAGCGTGGGGGAATGTTGGATTTTTTTCCAAGATGTATTTGCTTAGTGCTCTTATTACTTCTCTCCTTGTAAAGGAAGATGTTACAGAAGAAAAAATTGAAGAGATGAAATCAGACGATGCTTTAAAAGACCTTTTTTCGCAATTACCCAAACGTTATGAACATATTAAGAATGTAATCATTGATGAAAGAGATGAATACCTTGCAGAAAAAATCCGTAACGCTGCTTCTAATTCAAAAAAACTTTTGGCAGTCGTCGGAGCAGGCCACTTAGAAGGGATTTTAACGCACATCCATGAACCAAAAGATATTTCTCATTTAGACATTATCCCGGTGAAAACTATCTTGCAGAGAATTTCTGGTTTTGTATTGCCCCTCTTAATACTTGGTTTGTTGTCTTATACTTTTTATTCAGGTGGAAAAGAAAAGGCAATGGAATTTGCAATCAATTGGGTTGTAGTCAAGGGAAGTCTTGCCGCACTCGGTGCACTCATTGCACTTGCCCATCCGGTTTCTATTCTACTTGCATTTGTAGTTGCTCCGCTTGGAAATTTTAATCCAATTTTAAAACCTGGTTGGGTGGCTGCACTTTCCGAATCGTATTTTAGGAAGCCTATTGTTGAAGATTTTGAAAATATTGCAACAGACTCCGAAAACTTTACAGGCTACTGGAAAAATAGAGTGATTAGAATATTTTTGGTTTTTATGCTTCCACAACTTGGGAGCAGTATCGGAACATTTATCGTAACCTACAAAGGATTCACCGGATTATTCTGATTTGAATTGGTTGTAGAATTTATTTACCTTCTCTACATAGTTCTTTGTTTCTTTGTAGGGAGGAATACTTCCAAACTTTTGAACTCTTCCAGGCCCGGCGTTATACGCTGCAAGTGCGAGATTTTTATTTCCAAAAATATTCAACATATCTTTTAAATATTCAGTCCCGCCTGAAATATTTTCTTCAGGGTCAAGTGGGTTGTTGACACCGAGCATCTCCGCAGTTTTTGGCATTAGCTGCATGAGACCAAGTGCACCTTTTTTGGATTCTGCTTTCGGATTAAAATTTGATTCGGCTTTGATTACAGCTTTGACTAAATTCGGATCTAAATTTTTTTCTTTTGAATTTTCCTCTATAATAGATAATAAGTCTTTGTTTTTTGAAGAAGGACTTTTTTCTTCTGTGATTACTTTTTTTAGTTCTTTTTCAAATCCTGAAATTTCTTGTTTTTTAAAAAATTGTTTGGAATAGTTGTCTTCTAATTTTTCGGGAAGAGTTTCAATTTCTTTGATTCTCACAAGAATACTTGTTACTTGAGGTAAATTTTCGATTCTCATATTATGTCTCATCGGTAAATTTTCAGAAAAGTTGAGATTTTTTTTAGATTCTTTTCATAAAGAGTAGGGCGTTTTTTCTCTAGCCTCCCGGTTTTGGTCTTCTATATCGTTTTAGTCTGTCGTAACGAGTCGTTTTTCTCTTGGAAAGGTAAGCTCCCCCCGCAATCGTGGTTACCGGGGTGGGAACTCCATTCTCGAAGAATCTGCTGGGGAGAATTATGTCCCATTCGGCAAGGTCAAGCACTAACAAAAGAGTAAAAAGAGCTGTCTTTGTGGTGCCAAGCCAGTCTGCAAGAATGCCCAAGCTCAATCCAGTCTTCGTTATTCGGGGTAAAATTCTTTTTCTGCAAATTTTGCCCGACTTCTTGATACGCTTTCTTTACTCTATCCATTTTCTCAAAAGTCCCCCAAAGAATCACATTTCTGTATCTGTTCAACAATACGTTTAGGTATTTCCTCCTTGATAAACCTGTCGTTCTTCTATTGAACTCGTCCATATATTTTGCTGGAACAAGCAAGCTCGATTGGGTTTCTGTAAATTTTTGTGGGTTCATAAATTTCTCCTTAAAGTAAAATTTTCTGCTCTTCTTTATAAGGTAAAAAAATATCACGATAGAAATAAAATTTTTGCAATTTTAGAAAATTTTTTTTAGTTTTTACAGAAAAAGTCTCAAATCTGCACTAAATGTGTAATCTTTTTTTAATCCCCCAAAAAAGTGGAGTTCCCACATTTTCGCACGAAAAGTGTAAGATCTGCACTAAACGCGAAATTTCAAAAACTCTACTAAAGCTCAAAACCTCATCCTAAAAGATAAACGTATTTGCAAAGATTCTACCTCCACTATTTCCGACCTCAGACTTTCGTTATCAGTCCTCTGAATTGGAGTTTCCACATTTTTGCATAAAAGGTTCACAATTGGTATAAAACATGCACTTTACAGAAAAGAGTGGAGATCCCACATTTTTACATAAAATCTCCACTATTAGTATCAAACACTAAAATTCTTCGAAAAACATGAAGTTTCTGGCATATAAGGCAAAAGCTACCGAATCAAATCTTAACGTGTAATTCTCTAAACTAAAAAAACTTATCCTAAAAGCGAATCAAATTGAAAAAGATTTCAGTCTTCAAACCTCAGAATAGTTCCCACATATTATAGGAATTCAACTTATGTCTCTATAGAAAGCAAAAACAGTTTAAATGAGTAAAGAGAAAGATCGAGAACGCACTCGCAAAAAGTAACCATACTGTAATAATTCAGGTTAGATTTATTCTTGAATAAAAAAAAGCAAATGGAAATTTTTATTCAGAGTGGACGGAGTAGTCGTTTATTCGGAAATTGGAGAAAATATTTGACAAAGAAAATATTTCAAAATGGTAAAAAGATACTGGTGGTGGATGATGAGGAAGACATTGCCGATCTTATTCAATTTCATTTAGAAGAGGAAGGCTACGAGGTATCTGTTTGTCATAATGGTCTTGAAGCTCTTCCTCGAATCGAGAAGCATTCTCCTGACTTAGTGATTTTAGATTTAATGTTACCCGGTATAGGCGGAATAGACCTTTGTAAGAAAATCAAAGAGAAATATTCTATGCCTGTGATAATGGTTACTGCAAAAAATACAGAAACTGAAGCGGTGATCGGCTTAGAAATCGGAGCAGATGACTACGTCAGGAAACCTTTTTCTATTAAGGAATTAATGGCAAGAGTGAGGACTGTTTTAAGAAGGACTTTAGTCGAAAAAAATGATGAAAAGAGTTTAGGAAATATATCTATCGGAAAGATTTTTGTAAATCAGAAAGCCCATAAAGTTTATATTGATAACGAAGAAATTGAATTGACCCTCATCGAATACAAAATTTTAAATTTATTTATGACAAATCCCGGTATTGCTTTTACAAGAGACAGGTTACTCGATAGTATTTGGGGGAAGGATATTTTTGTCACAGATAGAGCAATTGATGTAAATATCAAAAGGCTTAGAGATAAACTTCTTTCTGAAAAAGAAAGACTTGAAACTATTCGGGGGGTTGGATACAGATTCAAACATGCGTAGTTTTTTTTCCCGACTTCTACTTAGCAATTGGCTTTTCTTATTAATTCTGCTATCTTCTGCAATTTGTGTGTGGTACATAGAGAAAATTATTCCTTCAGATTATAAGATTCTACTATTTGGAATGTATTTTATTTTAGCTTTGTTTGGTTCATTTTACATTTCTTATTCCATTGCGATGAGTATCACTGAGCCATTAAAGCTCATTGAAAAAAAGACAAATGAAATCAATGCGGGTGATTTTGGTACTGCTTTGATCACTTCAGAAATTGATGAGCTTGCCCATTTGAGTGAGACAATCAATTCCATGTCGCAAAGATTAAAAATTCAGTTTACAGACCTATCTATTGAAAAAGAAAAATTCAATTCTCTCTTACAGAATTTGAAAGAGGGCGTTTTTGCTATCAGTCCAGAAATGGAAATTCTATACCAAAATAAAAGTATCCCTTCGAGTTTAATACCTCCAAATTCTAATTCAAGGCAAATTTTTCAAGTTGTGAAAAACCAAGAATTTCTCAATTTTTTGAAAAAAAATATTTCTAATGAAACGGATGAAAAAATTGAGTTAGAGGTTGGAGAAAAATTTTACAATATTCGCTTTTATCATTTGAAGTCAGATAGTAAAAGAATTATTTCTATAGGTATTATCAGGGACAAAACTGAAGAAAGACAAACACAGATTATTCGAGAGCAATTTGTTCAAAACGCATCCCACGAGCTTAAATCTCCAATTACATCTATTAAAGGATTTGCAGAAACCCTTAGTCAAAAATTGCCTACTTCCCCGGACAATCCTGAAAGAAAATTCTTGGATGCGATTCTTCGTAACACAGATAGAATGGTAAGAATTGTGGACGACATGCTTCTTATTTCAAGAATTGAAAATTATGAAACTGCATTTCAGCCGGAAAAATTTTTCTTAAACGACTTGGTTGGTGACATTCAATTGACAATTGAAGGGTTAATTAAACCTAAAAATCAAACTTTTACAATCAATATCCCTGAGAAAATGGAAATTTTTGCAGATAGAGTTCTTCTTGAACACTTGCTGTTAAATCTATTACAGAATGCTTCTGCTTATTCTCCTGAAAATAAAAAGATCGAGTTAAAAGCTATTTACGAAAAAAATAATGTTTTGATTCAGGTGATTGACGAAGGAATTGGAGTAGATACTGAATTTAAACAGAGAATTTTTGAAAGATTTTTCAGAGTAGATACAAATAGATCAAGAAAAGAAGGCGGGACGGGTCTTGGTCTTTCTATTGTAAAACATGTCGCAAAAATTCATAAAGGTTGGGTCGATGTTTCTTCTCGTGAAGAAGGGGGATCTATTTTTACTGTTTCAATTCCAATTTGAAGCAGGATGGATATTAACTCTTGACAATAGCACCAAGCATTGGACTTAAAAGAATAGTCCAAACATTTCGATTTTGGAGATTTGCATGAAGTGTCCCAAAGGATTTTTTTCGTTTGGAAGAAATATTGGAATTAAAGATAAGACAAAAGATTTTGCAGTTATATATTCAGACGTTAGTTGCGATGCGTCTGCTGTTTTTACGAAAAATAATTTTCCCGGTGCTCCTATTATTGTAGGGCGAGAGCATATCAAAAACTCAAAACTTCGTGCAATTGTAATCAACTCAAAAAATTCAAATGTCGCTACAGGTGAAAGAGGGATTATGGATTCAAAAAAAATTTGTGAATCCATAGCTGGATCACTTGGTGTTCGTTCTGAAGAAGTCTTACCTTCTTCAACGGGTGTAATCGGCGTTCCTCTCCCTATGGATAAAATTTTGCCGGCTTGTCAGGAAGCAAAAAATTTTCTTAAAATCGGGAATCTTGAAGAAGTAGCCGAAGCAATTATGACTACCGATACCCAAAAAAAAATATCATGGAGAGAAATACAAACGAGCACACACACAGGAGTGATGTACGGGATCGCAAAGGGAGCCGGAATGATCGAGCCGAACATGGCAACAATGCTTTCTTATATTCTAACTGATGTTAAACCAAAAAGTGAAAATTTTTATGACATATTAAAGAAGTCTGTCGATAAAAGTTTTAATTGTATAAGCATTGATTCAGATACTTCTACGAGCGATACAGTCGTACTTATGTCATCAGGGTTAGCAGGTGAAGTAGAAGTAGATATTTTTCAAGATACGTTAGACGATATATGTATTGATCTCGCTAAAAAAATTGCTTCTGATGGAGAAGGCGCTACTAAACTTATCGAACTAAGAATTTTCGAGTCTAGAGATGAAGACCAATTAAGAAAAATAGGTAAGTCAATCATCAACTCTCCACTAATTAAAACTGCAATTTATGGGGGAGACCCAAATTGGGGGAGGTTTATCATGGCAATAGGAAAGGTTTTTGATGAGCCGATTTCTTATGACTCTCTTCAATTACATATAGGCGGCATTAACGTAAAAGATGCAGACAAGGCGGTAAAAGAAAAATTATCCGAGTATTTAAAAAAGAATACAGAAATTATAATCGAAGTGAAACTTGGATGCGGAAATCATTCGGGGAAATTCTGGGGTTGTGATTTGACCGAAGGGTATGTAAAAGAAAATGCGTTCTATACTACTTGAACCGATTTTCAAGTCAATTTATCAGTATTTGTCTCTATTTGATTATAGAATCAAGTCTTCACTGATTTCTTTTTCCTTAAAATTAACTTCTGGTTTTATCAGTATAATTATTTATTTAATGATCAAGAAAAAAATTCCTTCGGACATAACGTATCCAGATGAAATTAGTTTATTGGTGACTATTGTAATTTCTATTATTGGGATTTTTCCTGTTCAAGAATATTTATATTCATATTTTAGAAATTTATTTCTATCAGAATATCTTACCGATGACAGTCTAAGTGCAAAAATAGCATATAGAAGATTTGATGCAGACTCTCTTATTAAAAACGTATTTCCTGTGATGGTAAAAATGTCCAGCAGTCCTTCCGGGGTACTTGCAGTTTTAAATAAATCAGAAACACAATACGATATCTATTCCTATTCCAGTGGTCGTCAGAGAAAAGTAAAGATACGTGGAGAAAATTTTAATACAAGACTTACAAATCTACTCAGATCAAAAAAGCAAAGCATTTCTGTTGCAGATGTGATGAAGTTTCCTGAATTGAATGAAGATTTTACGACATTAAAATCCAGTTTTATCATCCCTTTTATTTTTCGTGAAAAACTTTTTGGATTTCTTGCTACCACAAATATACCTTCCGAAGAAGTAAAGGCTGACCTTTCTTTTCTTTCTAGTAAAGCTGCATTAGCCGTGCACAACCACATCCTTTCATTCAAAGTCGCAGAAAATAAAAAATATAAGCGAGAGTTTGAGACTGCGGAAAGGATACAGTTTTCTATTCAATCGACTAAGGTTCCTGTAATTCCTGATTTAGAAATTCAATTATTAGAAAAAGACCAGCGACTATTGTCTGAATTCTATACTATTAAAGAGAACGGAATAGTATTTGTGATTTTTGCTTTACCGAGTAATAGAAAAGGAGAAGGTTTGGTTCTTGCGTATATTGCAGGCGCTTTGTATATTCAACTAAGACAATTTAATAATAATTTGAACGAGATAAAAAAGGCTATAGAGAACACCTTAGCAGAGATTTATTATACAGACCATTATGAGTTTCTTATTGGGTATATCGAAAACGATAAAAATATATTACAAGTCTTAGCAAGTGGACACAGCCTTACTGCAACAAAATCCGACATGCCGGAAAAAAATATTATTTCTTTAGGATGGAAAAATCTTATTGATTTGGACTCTAATTCAATTTTATTCAAACTGCAAGATAAAAATATTCTATTAGTGAGAAAAAAATGAGAACCTATTCGAGTATAATTCTCACCTTATTTATACTTTCTATTTTTTCATTTGTAATAATTTTAAAGTTAGATTCTAAGAAATCTTCAACTCCTTTTTATTATTTTCCAAACGGGTTTATTGCTAATACAAGTGCAGAGTATTCCAATCTATTGGGGAAAAGAATTTATATTTCTCAAGTTTCTTTTTCCGAAAAACAATTCAAGTCAACAGGAGAAAGTATATACGATATTTATATAATAGATAAAAATCATGATTTTCAAATACTATCTGTAAATTTCACAGATAAAACAAAATGGAAAATTTTGTACGATTTTCTACCATTTATACTTTTATCATGCATTAGTATGTTTGTTTCAATTTGGTTTTTCTTACAAGACAGAGACATCCACATTTTTTTTCTATTTTCTTCTATAGCGTCTGCCATATTTAGTTCGTTTATAGTACTAGCTTATAACGATTTATATACTCCATTTTACTTTACACTATTTCTGATTCCCTGTTTCATTTTAAATATTTCTTTTCGATTAAATGGACAAGAAATTTCTGCAAAATGGATTGTAGTCGAAATTATATTTGCCTTTATCTTGTCTTTTATCGGATATTCGGAAAAAGAAGATCCTTTAATTTTTGAAAATTTAACCAACTTTGCTATTTATTTAATTTTAATTTTTTCTTTTGTATTTATCATTATTGTTCTCTACGATTTGTTAAAATATGGAAGTGGATTTTCGATCTTATTAAAGAAATTATCTTTGGTGTTTTCAATAATTTTAATTTCATTTCTGCCGTTCTGGATTTTTAATTACGATATAGGTATTTTTCAAAATTATTCACAAAATATTTTATTCGTTTCATTTCTTTTATTTCCTGTACTTTTTATTTATGGAACATACAGATATACATTTATCCCTGTCCAGCTTTTCTTTAGTAACTCGCTTACAACTGCATATCTCATCAGTTTTTTCCTTCTTATGTACCTTACATTTTATTTTTTACTTACTACTTTTAAGCCTCTCTTTTTTCATCATATCCGATCTGCTTTCAATATTTGCTATATATTTTTATCTATGTTATTACTTCCTTTGGCAAAAGAAAAACTGTCAGATTGGATTGATTACTGGACTTTTAAAAGAAATCAGAAGCTAAACCATTCGTTAAAAGAATTGGCAGATCTTATTTCTAATCCGATTTCTTTAAAGGGAACAATTTCTTCTCTTATTTCTAAAATTATGAAAACATTAGAGGTAGGAAAAATCATTGTTTTGATTCCGGGAGAGAGATTTCCAAAAATGGAATTGGGGAAAATTTCACTTATGAGAATTCCTTTTGATTCAGAAATATGGAAATACTTTTCGAGTGAGTTTCAAATAACTGTTACCTCGTACCTAACGTATGGAGTTGGAATCAGAGAGTCAGTTTATGAATTTTTAAGAGATTTAGAAATCCAACTTGCCTACCCGATGATTTCATCGAATGGTAAAAAAGTTGAATCTGTGTTTTTAGTAGGTGAAAAACTCAATAGAAAAAATTTTAGTCTGGGAGAGTTGCGTTATATTAAAGAGTGCACGAGGTTTGCAAATTTACTTTTAGAAAATTATACTTTGCTCAATGAAGAAGTAGAGAAGAAAAAACTTGTTCGAGAGTTAAATTTTGCAAGTATCGTTGATAATATTATTCACCCTTTGAATGATACAAATATATCGGGTATAGGTCTTAGCTATTTAGCCATTCCTGCAGTCGGTATATCCGGTGATTATTTGGAAATTGTAAAGCTTAGCGAAACAAAAATGCTGATACTTCTTGGTGATGTTGCAGGGCATGGACTTGGAAGCGGGTATATCGTAAGTGCAATCAAAGCAATTACTCGACAAAATCTTAAGGCAGACTTAAACATTGAAAAACTTTTTTCACAGATAAGCGATTTCTTAATCGAGAGGTATTCAGGAAATGAATTTCTTACTCTGATTGGTGGAATAATGGACATTGAGACAGGTATATTTTCTTATGCCAATGCAGGACATCTGCCTCTAATCATTCTTCGGAAATCTAAAGAGGTAGAGGTAGTTTCTGAAAGTCAAAGAGTGCTTGGAATACGTCATACCCAGTACGACTTGCGTGAGATTAAAATATTCCCCAGCGAAAAACTTATTCTTTTTTCAGATGGTGTGACTGAAACATTTAATAAAGAAGAAGAAACCTATGGTGAAGAGAAGTTCATCACATTTCTAAAAGAAAATTCTGAAAAAAGTCCTAAGCAGATTGTTACACTGTTAACCCACGAGTTAAAAAATTTTCGTAATGGAGTGGATATCAGTGACGATATTTCTGTGATATGTATTTCTATTGAAAATTTAGCACGTCCTTTAAAATAGAAATGAAGTAAACATTTCTAATTGAATAATTTGAAATGCAAGAATACCAATTCCTCCTCCGATAATCCATCCACCTGCAACATCACTCACATAATGATGAAGAGAGAGAAGCCTTCCAATTCCGGCAAAAAGTGGAAACAAGAAGAAATATCCCGGCAAGTGAAAACCCAAAACTAATATGACTACAACTACCATAGAATTGGCAGCGTGTGCAGACGGGAAGGAGTGCTTCATGTCGGGATTTTTGTCTTCTTTTCCACTAACGCTTAGAAGTGGTCTTTTTCTTGAAATAATTTTTTTTATTAACAGTACCAATCTATCGGTAATAAAAGCAAATACGCCTGTAAACAGCATACACAAAATAATTTTTGAAATCTGAAAAGAAAAAAAATAAGACAATAAAACAACTAACACCAGCAAGAAAACTTCTCCTCTGTTGATTCTGGATAGCCACCAACTTAGTTTTTCATTGTTGATATAACTCTGGATATATACAGAGACACGATGATCAAAATTCTCGATTAGATTTTGCTTTTTCAAAAAATATCCTTAGGCTTTCGGTGAACTAAATTAGCTTTTCCTTTAAATAACTGACTAACTTTTCGTTTTCGATGAAACTTTCTTCACCTGTGAACAAATTTTTAAGATTTACTTTCCCGGATTGGATTTCATTTTCACCAAGAATCAAAATAAATTTATGTCCTTTCTTTTCAGCGTTGGAGATTTGCTTTCCAATTTTTGCTTTCCCGTCTAAAGTCATTTCACAGTTGATTTTATTTTTTCGGAGTAAGACTGCTAATTTATATACTTCTTCATACAAGTTGTCATCCAGTAATAAAAGCATCACTTGGCACTCTGATTTTAAATCGGGTATTAAATTATGAACTTTTAAAAAATTTTCTAAGGTAACATCACCAAGTCCAAAACCAATTCCTGAAAGCTCTTCATTGGAAAAAAGTCCGATTAAGTTGTCGTATCTTCCTCCACCATAAAGCGATCTTTTATTGCTTGGGTTTGTATCAAAAATTTCAAAAATAAATCCGGTATAATAGTCAAACCCGCGTACAATGGAAGGATCAAATTCTATTTGATTCGAAAGACCAGAGTTTGATAAATGTAGAAATAAATCACCAATGTCCTGCAAAATAGATTTCCCAAGCCCTTCTATACTTGAAATTTCATCAATATCTGAAGTCAGAAATTTATTAACTAATTGAATTTGGGTATCAGGCTTGTGAAGAATTTCTTTCAATAGACTTTCAAATTCTTCGGCAGAAATTTTATTTTTCTTGTCCAATACTTTAGATAACGCTATCCTATTTGATTCATTTAAGCCGAGAGAATTTTTTAAGAAATCATCTAAAAGTTTTCTATGAGAAATTTTTACTTTAAAACTAGAGGGAGGAGCTTTAAAAGCATAAAGAATTTCGCATGCAAGTTGAATAATTTCTACTTCTGCTTTTAAAGAGTTCACACCAAAAATATCTACATTCAATTGCCAATGCTCTCTGAGTCTTCCATGTCCCGGTGCTTCGTATCTCCAAAGATTTGGAATGGAGAACCAACGAATCGGCTTTGGTAGGTTTCTGTTTTGTGCGGCTACCATCCTTGCAAGAGTGGGAGTCATCTCTGGACGGATTGCGACTCTTCTCTCTCCCTTATCTATAAAATCATAAAGCTGTCTTTGTACGATTTCTTCACCTGTTTTTGCAGCGTAGAGGTCAAAAGATTCTAAAATAGGGCCATCGTATTCTTGATAGCCAAAAGATTTTACTGTCTCTCGCATAACAGAAAACATCCAGTTGCGGAGTCGCATATCATCCGGATAAAAATCTCTTGTGCCTTTATAGCCTGTTGTAGGTAGTTTTGACTTTTTTTCGGTCACTGAGTATTTTTCTTATTTATGAAGTGTAGAAAACTTCTGTAATTTTCCATAGCTTTTTCTGTATCGTTGGAGCCGGCTATTGCTACTCCGACAAATAATGACGTACCGAACTTATGAACATGCTTTACTTCTACCGCAAATCGAAGGGGAGGCTGTAATTTAAAAGTAATATCCATCGTAAAACTTGGCTTAATCAATATTGATTTTTGCAGATTAGGATCAGTAATATCTAAAAGCATTCCGCCTTCACAAATATTTATAATGTTCTGCTTAACCGATAAAACCGTTATATTAAAATCCATAATTTTTTTATTTAGGTTTTCTTCAATATCTTTATATGTAGAGAGAATTTCTATCGGTAAACTTTGTGATGAATAAGTATAGCCGTAACCGATTAAAAGTTTCTTTTGGTCAATCTGAAAAGAAATCGGGTAGTAAACAAAAGACTTGATTTTCTCTTTTCTGAACTGTGTAATTTTTTCATCCAAAGAGCCTTCTTCTAAGTAGTGTGTTATTAAATCAAAACAATTCAGATTTTTAGGAGAAGTCATTGTGTCAATATCGGTTACAAAAACTATTTGATTTTTTCTTCTAACAATTTCTACTTCTTCGTTTAAAGGTGTTTGTTTTGTAAGAGGAACTAATTTAGAATTTGGATAACTTAACTTCAGCTCTTTTTCAATATCACTAAAAATCAACTGGCCTGAAAAGCCAAGAATTTTTGAAATATCTACATTTTCTTTTGCAACCATAAAATTGCTCGAAATGATCATATTTTCTCTATCCAATATTCTGGATTGTTTTCGGTTCTCTTTTGCAATTCTTGCAATTACCGGTTTACATCGCAATACACCATTTGAAATTATTGAAGTAACTTCCATATCAATTTCAATGTGTTTGTTTAGAGTTTTGTAGATAGTGAAATGCTTTTCAGAAAATGAAATAGTAGGCTCTGTTTTAAAAATATATGTACCGTCAGATTTTCTTTCAGAGTAATAAATCTCCGGTTTTTGTTCAAAACCTTTTAAAGTCAAATCTTTCAACATGAGATATTCTTTTAGTATGTACTCAACTTTAGCAGGTACAGTAACTGTTTCCCAGGATCTTTTGTCCTGTTTTATAATCTCTAAAGGAGAAATCTTTTCTACTTTTTCCATTTTATTCCAGTTTGCGAAAATTTACTCTTCTGTTTTTTCTTCTGCCTTCTTCTGTTTGGTTATCAGATTCCGGTTGAGAATACCAATACGCTTGTTTACGCATCCTATTCTCGTGTATGCCTTTTTTACGAAAATATGCAAATACTTCTTCAGACCTTTTTTGACTTAATGCAACATTAAACTCTTTACTCGCTATATTGTCTGTATGCCCACCAATTTCTATTTTGTCCTTGGGATTTTTTAACAGAAACTCTGCTATTTTATCTAATGCAATTTTTTGATTATTTGTCAATTTGTATTCATTAAATTTAAAATATATTCTTTCATTATAAATGGAATGCAATTGGTTTAGACTTTTCAAATACACCACTATGGTGCTCTTAGTTTTAAACTCATTGCTATTCTTGGAAATAATCACAGTGCTATCTTTATAGCCTTTTTTTTGCGCAAGAATTTCAAATTCCTCTTCTGGGTACTTAGAAAGCCCGTATATTTCTTTTTTATCTTCATGAATTTTTAACTGAACTCCGTTTTTATTTTTTTCGGTAAATAAAGTTACGGTAGCATTGACAATATCTTGCTTCGTGTCTTGGTCTTTTACCAAAACATTGAGTTTATCTTCTGCAATTTTGTCATTTTCGTGTTTTTTCTTTGTCGGGTCATCCGACTTGTCAATTTTTTTCTTATTTTTGATTGGTTGCAAGATAATTCTAAGATAGTGCTTTTTACCTTGCCCTATATTTCCTCTCAGGTCAAGGGTCAACTCAGTCGGATGAAAACCCGGAGCAGAAACTTCTATCCTGTAAAATTTTCCTGTTGAGAGATTTGTTTCAAAATTTTTATTATCCGATTTAGTTAGGTCTCCACCAATTCTCTTAGAAGTAACAATTTTCACCGGTCTTGACTCGTCGTAAATTTTTAGTGTAGATTCAATTCCAATCATAATCGGCTCTGATCCGTCTAAAACAAGACCGGATAATTCAAACGGATACGATCTTCGCATATCTTCCGGGACTTGGGTTCTATAAATATCAAATTGTCCTTCACCGGATAGTCGATTGGACGAAAAGTAAGCCCAGTTTCCATCATGAGTTAAAGAGATTCCTTCATCGTCGTCTTTGCTGTTGAAAGGTTTTCCGAGACTATAGATTTCTTCAAAATGATTTTTTACAAGATCCGATCCATACAAATTGAATTTGTTATTTTCATCTCGAACGTTAGAGCTGAAATATAGAGTGTTGCCATCGTAATGATAGGAAGGCATAATTTCATCAGAAGGGGAATTGATTGGGCTACCTAAATTTTTAGGTTTAGACCACACCCCGGTTTCTTTGTCTCGTACACTTTTCCATAAATCGAAACCACCAAACCCACCGGGTCTGTTAGATACAAAGATCAAGCTATTTCCATCGGGAGAAATAGTCGGCATTTTATCTTCAAAATTAGAATTTATTTCATTTAGGTGGATTGGGCTGTACCATTTTTCATTTCTTGGATTTTTTTTTGTATAATATATATTTAACCCTGGGTAGCCTTCTCTTTTTCCTGCAATGTATTCCGAAGTAAAGAATATCTCATCCGGTTTGCCATCTGTTCCAAAATGAATCGAAAACATTCCTTCAAAATGATCAGTGTTCAGTTCAGTAAAATTTCTAGGCAAGGTCCATTCTGCATCTCCTGTTCTGTCTCTGAAGTTTTTATTTTCTGAAATCCAAATATCCATCCCTCCTTGTCCGCCAGGACGATTGGATTGAAATACGATATACCTTCCGTTTGGGCTAATCACTGGATTGTATTCTACGTTCCCGGTATTTAGAGGAGGACCAAAAATTCCATCTGACAAAGAGGGCATAGGTTGAGCGTTAAAAATAGAAATTTTTGCCACTAAAAAGAAAATGAGTAAGCTTAAAAATTTTAAAAACATATTTCTGAAAAGAGTATATTTCACTAATTCAATTATCGACAGAAAAGCCCTCTTTCAGATACAGTAAAATTTCAATGATACAACATATTTATTTGATTCGACACGGAGAAACTGACTATAACAGAGAAGGTAGGATACAGGGAGGGGGAATCAATTCTGAATTGTCGGACAAGGGGCGAATTCAAGCAGAAATGCTAAGAAAAAGATTGGAACGAGAAAGCCTTCAATTTGATTATATTTTTTCCAGCCCTCTTAACAGAGCTTATGAAACTGCAAAAATTGCCGCATCCGACATAAAACAAGATATTTTAACAGATGATTTGCTAAAAGAAATAGATTGTGGAGAGTATGAGGGACTGCTTACAAAAGAAATTGATCCGAGTATTCTGCAAAAATTGCGAGAAGACCCATACTACAAATATCCAGGTGGAGAAAATTGCGAAGATGTTCAAAAAAGAGCCAAACAATTTTTAAACAAGTTAAACAACTTAGAGAAAAAATCTGCACTAATTTTTTCACACGGAAATTTTAACCGTGCCTTTATGAGCGCTATATTGGATTTGTCGATTGAAATTGCAGTGAAAACGATCCAGCACAACACAGGGCTGAACTATTTTCAAAAGATTCAGTCCTCGTTTAAATTGATTACTTGGAACGATATTTCTCATATTGACGATCTGGCTACATGGCGATGACTCAAATTGTAGGAATTTTGAATATCACTTCTGATTCTTTTTCTGACGGGGGAAGATATTTCGATACAGATTCTGCAATTTCTTGGGTAGATTTTCTTTCACAAAATGGTGCAGATATTATAGAGCTTAGTTCTCAATCTTCGAATATTCACTCCTTGCAAATTCCAGACAAATTGGAGTGGGAAAGAATTTATCCTATTTTGCAGTACTGTCAAACGAATAAGTTAAAAATTTCAGTAGATACTTACAAGCCTTATGTAATCCAAAAATGCATAGAAAGCCAAGTAGATTATATAAACAGTATAAATTCTTTTAGAGATGAATTGTCTCAAAATATATTAAAAGAATTATCAAGTTCACTTCCTGAATTGATATTGATGTATTCTCAAAACAAAGGAGATACGGCGATTAGTGAATCGAAACTAACAAGAGAAAATGTATTGAATGAAATAGTAGTATTTTTTGAAAAAAAACTTAAAGACTTAGAAAAAATAAATATCTCAAAAGATAAAATAATAGTCGATCCTGGAATGGGGTTATTTTTGAGTCCTGACCCTGATATCAGTATTCACGTTTTAAAAAATATTAATACTTTTAAAGAGAAGTTTCAAAGAGTAATGGTGTCTGTATCCAGAAAATCTTTTATAGGTGCGTTATGCGATAGCGCAAAACCTATAGAAAGAAGTGGAGGCACTCTTGCTTGTGAGAATTATCTAATCGAAAAAGGTGTCGATTTTATACGGACTCACGATCCAAGACAGATAAGACAATTTATTCATTTGAATTCTATTTTGAGAAATTGAAAGAATGAGAGATTATTTACTATTGAGTGTCGCCTAACGTATAAAATATCTTTTTCTAATGAGTTCTATCAGCAAAGAGCAGGCAATGACTCCTGTAGCAAGAATAGAAAAATACATAAAAAAAGACCCGAAGGAACTGAGATTTGCAAAACTTAGAGTTATTGCATTGTAAAAAAGAATGAGTGAGGCTCCAAAATTGCTGATGACTCCCATGATTACGATACCTTCAGGGAAAATATTTTTACGAATTAGCTGCAGTGCATACACATAACCAATAGTAAGAGACAAATAGGCAAATCCAAGAAGCTGGCTAAAATATTTTGGAGAAACAATCGGGAGTCCAAGTGCTTGAATGAGAGAGTCCGGGAATAAAAGCAAGGGCAGTGCCCAGAAAAAAAAAGTCAATACTATCTTGCAGTATAAAGCGTAAGTCAAAAAATGGTAGTTTACTGTAGTTTCTTTTTCGTTTGAATTTTCAATCATAAATTTTTTAAAGAATTTAGAAAATATTCCTATTAGGCTAACTTTAGTCAATAAAATGATTTTCTCCAAGAATACACTTTTGTATATATTTTCTTTGACAAAATAATAAAAACAATTCCACTAAGATTTTCAAAGCATATTCAGAGGGTCAACACATTGGTAAATAATTCTATGGATGGCACAACTCCAAAAAGTCTTTCTTGGAAGTATATATGCTTAAATATTCTCAGAAATCGCCATTTACTATCAATGTCCGGCTCTTGCAACTCAATGGCTGGGCAGTAGCGTCATGGATATACAAACACTTAATTACTCGATAGCGTTTTTGACCTTTACTGCATTTTTTATATCTCTATTGATGTTTTCAAAAATAAGAAATTTTCCCGGGTCTCTTCAGTGGCTTTTGTCTATTCTGAATATTTCTATCGGGAATTTTTTGCTTGGGTTAAGAGACGTGATTCCAGACTTGCTTAGCATTCATCTTGCAAATCTGCTATTGTATTTTGTTCCTGCTTTCATGATTCAGAGTTTTCGATTGTTGCTTGGAATCCCAAACAAGATCAAAATAGAATACTGGTTGTCTGGTATAGTTTTTATCGGGTTTGTTGTTACAGCTGAAATTGGCTCTACTCGAGAAAGGGTTATTTATTATAGCTTGGTTAATATTTTGATGTGGGGGTGGGGAGGAGTTACATTTTTATTTATAAAAGAAATAAAAGCAAAGTTACTTATTTCGGTCAATTTTTTTTCTACATCGATCTTATCTTTAGTGAATGTTATATCCTCTTGGAATATGGAAAGAAATATTAGTCTATTGCATATTCATGGTTTTTATGGAATTTATTTATTGTTTATGCTTGGATTTATTTTTGCTATATTCTCCAGTTATGTAATTATTGTAAATCAAAAACTAATGGATATGGTGGAAAGTGAAAAGGAATCTTTACTCTATGCAAATCAGAGTAAAGAGAAATTGTTCAATATCATTGCTCACGATTTAAAGGGGCCATTTAGTGCAATACTTCAGGGTTTAGGTTTTGCAATAGAAGAAAAAAATCTTGCAGAGAAAAATCTTATATTAGAAAGAATTTCTTACCAAGCGAAAGTCCTATTTCAATTTTTAGAAAATATTTTGCGATGGGTCAAGACTCAACAAAATGGGGTCAAATACAATAAGACCGAGATTTCGTTAAAAGAATTGATTGAAGGTGAGATTCAAACCTGTATGGGTATGGCTAATGAAAAGCATATCAAGGTATTGATTTCTGAACTGAATCCGGATCTTGAGTTTTATGGAGATAAGGTTACTTCTGGAACAGTGATTCGAAATTTGCTAAGCAATTCAATTAAATTTACTCCTATACATGGTAGCATACAATTTTTTATTCAAGAAATAGACGAACAGGTTCAAATAATTATTGAAGATTCAGGAATCGGTTTGTCAGAAACTCAAATAGAAAGTTTCAATAAAAGGCAACTCTTAAATTCTACTTTTGGTACTCAAGGAGAAGCAGGCCACGGTCTTGGTCTTGCAATTTGTCGAGAATATGTTGAAGGAAATGGCGGCACGATTCAATTTGAGAAAAGTAAAAAATTGGGCACTAAAGTTATAGTTTCATTTCCAAAACAAAAAAATTAAACTTTTACCAGATATCATCTTTTAGGTTTAGGTTCCTGAGTTTAGGCGCTTTGAACGATGAGATAATTACAACCAACACAGTGATTGCCCCTCCAAAAATTACTGAAGGCACAGTACCAAGTAGTTTGGCAGCCACACCAGATTCAAAAGCTCCAAGTTCGTTGGAAGAGCCGATAAAAATACTATTTACTGCGGATACTCTGCCACGCATATTTTCCGGAGTATTCGTTTGAACTACCGTTGATCGAATTACAACACTTACCATGTCCAACATTCCACTGACCGCAAGAATAAATACAGACAAGAAAAATGATTTGGATAAAGCAAAAAGAATCATACAAACTCCAAAACCAGCAACAGAAAAAAGAAGAAATTTGCCTGCTTTTTTTAATGGAGGTTTGTAAGCTAAAAAAACTGCCATGATCGATGCGCCGATACTCGGTGATGCTCTGAGTAGTCCTAAGCCCTCCGGTCCAACCATTAATATTTCGCCTGCAAAGATTGGTAAAAGAGCAACGGCTCCACCGAATAAAACTGCAAATAAATCAAGAGTCAAAGCTCCTAATATGATTTGATTTCTAAATACATATCGAATTCCGGAAAAAAGTCTTTCGCTAATTGTATCGTCAATAGAAGTTTTAGGGATTTCTTTTTTGGAAACTCTTAAAAATAAAAATAAAGAAATACAAATCAATATCGCTACAATAGAAAAAGTATGGGTTGCATCAAAAAATCCGTAGATAGCTCCACCAAGTGCAGGACCGCCTACTGCTGCGATTTGCCATGCTGTGCTATTCCATGTTGCAGCATTTGGAAAAATATCTTTCGGAACAAGTTGTGCTGCAAATGCAGAAAGTGACGGGACTAAAAATCCTCTTACTATTCCACTAAAAAATATGACGAGGTAGATTTCCCATACGGAAGAATTATAACTTGGTAAAGATAGTCCGACTAAAGCCAGATAGCACAACAGAAGTCCGATGATGCAAGTGACTATAATAAATCTTCGATCGGTCTTGTCTGCTATATGCCCTGCATAGAGCGCCACAGATATTGCAGGGACAACTTCACAAAGACCGATGAGTCCGAGAGACAGCGGGTCTTTTGTTTTTTCGTAAACTAACCAACCCACTACAACAGCCTGCATTTGAATTGCAAAAACAGATACAAACCGAGCCACTAAAAAATATCGGAAGTCTTGAAATCTTAAAGATGAGTAAGGGTCTCTTTTTTCTTCGTTTGAGATTTTCATTTTACAATATGTTTTTCACAAAGAAAATACAAACCAAGTGCAGCTACCATAAGAGAATGATGAAAAATTCCTTTTTGAATCAGATCGGGAATTTCATTTATAGAAATTTCGTGTATCTCTATCATTTCATGAATGTCTAAATTTTGCTTGTTGGTTCTTTCTGCGTTCTTGGCTAAAAAAGTATGACTAAAATTATTTAGGATACCGGGGTTTGCGCTTAATTTTCCGAGATATTTCCAGTCATTAGAAGTGTATCCGCATTCTTCCGTAAGCTCTGCTTTTGCGGCTCTTAATAATTTATCTTCACCTTCAAATTCACAAATCCCTCCGGGAAGTTCCAAGCTCATCTGGTTTATCCCATGTCTATACTGTTCAACTAAAATAAGTTTCTCGTTATTGTTAAAACAAATTACATTCACCCAATCATTGGTTTCTAATCCGTAAAATGTGCCTTTGATTTTTTTATCGGGAGATTCTGAATCCCAAGAAATTGTGTCAAAAATTCTGTTTGAATGGAGCCGATTTTTATTTTCTCTTTTCCATAGTTTACCGGGGTTAAAAAAATCAGAAAGGTTAAAATTACTCATAAATCCATATTTTTAAAAAATCACAGATTGTCATTTTTTATTATAGTTATACTTGCCAGAAAAATGAAATATTATAAAATATAAATGTGTTTGAATTAGACTCAAATCTGAATCTGTCTGCGAAAGGAATGATTCCTGACGAATTGGCAAAAGACATCTCTTTTAGAGATTGGGCTTCCATAGTTATTCAAAAATTTATTGAACTCGGAACGTATTACGAAAAATCTATTGGAGGAGATGGTAAAATCATCGGAGGCGAAAAAAAAGAAATCATAGATCAACTTTGTATCATTTTTCAATCTATTCTGTCTTTAAGGATACGAACTCTATCCGAAAAAGAATTTCAATTTATGTTGACTCACGAAAATCGTGGCTCTGTCAGTTTTAATTTTTCCAGTTATAATTTCTGGGAAATGACGGGTACTCTACCCATGAATTATAAAATACAACCTACTAAATTTAGTAATTGGATTAATAAAAAACTTTTACCTCAAATTAAAGAACTGATCTCTGTTTATGGGAAGGCACTGGAAGACGGGGTTATCACTCCAAAGGAGAGAGGTGAAATTTATAAAGTGATAGACCCTTTACTCTTTGAAATAATAATTATAGTGATCTATCTCGAAAGATACTTGGTAGTGAAATGAATAAAAAAGAAATGCCCGCGTATTTCACACACCATGAAAGAAATTTCGAGGATCATCTCTATACCTATCCTGTTATTTCCAGAAGAGCAGGAGGTCTGTCGATAGGAATTAATTTATCTTTGATTAAAGAGTGCAATTTTGCTTGTGAGTATTGCCAAGTAGATAGAAATATTCCTATTTCGAGAAACAGAAAAGTTGATTTTCAAATTTTGTTGGATGAATTAAACACACTAACTAATCTTGCCGTATCCAAAGAATTATTTATGTATAAAATTTTTGAAAGTACTCCTGAAAATTTTCAAGTAATACGAGATATTTCTTTTAGTGGAGATGGAGAATCTACAGCCAGTCCTTACTTCATAGAATCTGCAAAACTTGTAATGCATTTTATTGCACAAAAAAAATCTTCAGGAATTGAGATAAAGCCGATAGTGATTACAAATGGAACCATGCTCCACAAAGAAGCGATATGCGACATCCTACGTCAGATGTATGCAATGGGAGGAGGAGCTTGGATAAAACTTGATGCAGGGAATGAAAGGGAATTTCAAAAGGTTTCAGATACAAGTATCTCTTTTGAAAAAATTCAAAATAATATTATAGAGTTTTCTAAAACAACTCCTGTCATTCTTCAAACTATACTTTATCAATATAGCAATGGAAATTATTCATTTACCTTAGATGACTATATAGATTGTATCTTAAAGCTAACCTCAAAAGAAGCTCAATTGGAGTGCATTCAACTCTACACTCTTGCAAGATCAACAAAAGTAAAAGGCCTTGAGTCTGCGTCTGTAGAAGAGCTTGAAAGGCGAGCAAAATCTATAAAAGAAAGATCAGGAGTAGAGGTTAAAATCTATCCTTAATAATTAGATGCGAATTGCCCTTGAAATAAAAAATATCAATGTGCGAATATTTGATAAATTTCTCCTAAAAGATATAAATGTAAAAATTTCAAATAACACCATAACAGGTTTAATTGGAAATTCGGGATCAGGGAAATCAACATTATTCAAATGTATTTTTGGAATTCAGATCCCGCATAACGCCAATGTTACTGGTGAGATTTTTATTTTTGGAGAGAAATTGAATAGAGTAAATATTCAACAAATTCAGCCTGTTTTTCAAGACCCTATTAGCTATTTTAATCCACGCTGGAATCTATTCAAGATATTGAAAGAACCTTTAGATATTCGATTTCATCTTACTGAAAATGAAAAAAGACAGAGAATAGTTTCCTTACTCGAAGAATTTGGATTTTATGAGAGTTCGCTAAATAAAAATATCGGTAAATTTTCCGGTGGAGAGATGCAAAGACTATCTATTCTACGCGCAATCTTAGCAGAACCAAAAATTATTCTAATGGATGAGCCGGTGAGTGCGTTAGACCCCCTTGTTCAAAAAGAAGCGGTAATATTTATAAAAAAAATTTGTGAATTAAAAAAACTCACAATTCTATTTATTTCCCATGATATTGAAATTGTCCGATGGCTTTGTGAAGAAATATACGTTATGCGAAATGGTCAGATTGTGGAAAATGGAAAAACAAAAAAAGTCTTTCTTGACCCGGAACAAGAATACACTAAGTCTTTATTGGATTTAACATACTCTACTAACTGAATCGTGTAATTCTGTTATCAAAGGATTTTTTCCGCAAAGAGGACAGTTTGGATTTTTGTTTATAGAAATTTTACGAAAGTCTAAACTTTTTGCATCGTAATTTAAAATTTTTCCGAAAACCCTGGACTCTTCTATTTTTAAAATGAATTTAATTGCTTCAGTTGCTTGAAGACTGCCAATTACTCCCGCTACCCCTCCAATTACTCCAGCCTCTGCACAGCTCGGTATTTCATCTGGAGGAGGAGGAGAATGAAAAATGCATCTATAACAGGGAGTACTATCCGGGAGAATTCCAATCAATTGCCCTTCAAATCTTAAAATCCCGCCGATAATTAGAGGAATTTTTAAAAAATAGCAAGCGTCATTGATCAAAAATTTTGTTTCAAAGTTATCCGATCCTTCAAGCACGATATCAGAGCCTTCAATAATCGAAAGGATATTGTCGGCTTTTCCCCTGAAAGAAAATTTTTTTATATTGATCCATGGATTTAGACTATGGAGTGTTTCTTCGGCTGAATCGGTTTTGAGTTTGGAAATATTTTCTGTACGGTGCAAAATTTGTCTTTGCAGATTTGTTAAATCTAAAATATCCGAATCAATGATTCGAATGTTCCCGATACCACAAGCAGCCAAATAAAAAAGAGCAGGGCTACCCAAGCCTCCTGCTCCCATAACGGTTACTGTAGAATTTTTAAGTTTCTCTTGCCCTTTTTTACCAACTTCATTTAGAAGTATGTTTCTTGAATATCTTGTTATCTCTTCTTTAGAAAGAGTGAAGTTAGGATTTTTTTGCTCGTTTTTTGATTTTGTCGATTGCATCAGCTACAAACTCATTTTGTCTGTGATGAATGTCTGCATATTCTAATGCTGCCCTTGCATCGTCTTCAAGAACTTCATTGGCAACTTCGATATTGTAAATTCCCAAAAGACAAGCGTAAACAATATTTGAGTCTGTTTCACTCATTATTTTTTCTTTTAGTGCCTTTGTAGATGGCCCTTTTTCTTTGATGTAACCCAATGCAACTGCTGCAGAAACCGCAACTTTAGAATTATCTGTAGCTTTTAACAATGCAATAATCTGTGGAAGTGCATCCTTTCCCTTTTTCACTTCTTTACCAAAATAAACACAGGCTGCGATTTTTTCTTCGTCTGTACCAGAACTAAGTGCTTTTAAATGCTCATCAGCAGATTTCTCTGCGGCAATCAAGCCGGTACTAAAAATAATAGAAATTAAAGTAATCGTAAAAATTTTTCTCATGGCGACCTCTATGAGTATTTTTTAATAGGACTTACTTTTTAGTCAAGTGAAAAAAAATTGTGAAATCTAAAAATCACCTTTCTTTCAAAAGATACAATAAAATCACCGTCAAAACAAAAAAAACCAAATTTAGGGAAAAGCCGTTCCTAAGTTTTTTTCTGTCGTTTGAATTTAAAAAATACGCTGCAATAAAAACCGAAAAAAATCCCCCTAGATGAGAATAGTGGGCTACGTAATCTGTAGTAGAGGAAAACCCGGTCAGATCAGAATAGATCATAATCCAAGAGACAAGAAAAACAGGAAAAGGGATTGTTTTTCCTGAAACCTTAAAGCTAAAAGGGGATAAAAGTGCCGAAACAGCCGCAATTCCTGAAATCGCACCACTTGCACCAACAGTCGGTAAATTATATCCTGAAACAATAAATCCTCTAATTATTGAATCTGTAATCACCGAAATAAACCCTGCCATAAAATAAAAAAACAGCCACTTTAACTTACCGATTCTATCTTCTACAATTCTCCCCAAAAAAAAAAGATAAGCCATGTTGGATAATAGATGGAATGGAGAACCATGGAAAAAAGTGCTGAGTAGCCAATTTATCGGAATGAATTGTCCGGGATAGGAAACAAAATAGTTTTGAATGATTTCTTTTGGAACAAAAGCTATTGTTATAAAATAAAATGCAATCGTGAACAACACAAAAGAAGATGTCAAGGGGAACTCCCAGAATATCTTTTTCATACAGATGGATAGTTTTTGATTTTTTCCTTTAGGGCAACTAAGTGAGAATATTCGTGTAAAGACATAACCCAAAACCAGTTAAATAAATTCAATGGACCGAGTATTGGATGTTCAAATCCTCTTTTTTGAAGATCGCTTTTAGAAAAGTTTTTGATTGAGGAACCTATTTTCTCTTCTGATTTTTGGAGAAGTTTTAATACCTCATTTAGAGGGTATTTGTTTAAAGGATTTACAGTATCCGGATTTTTTATTCCACTGGGTTTTAGAAATCCGTCTCGGATTTTTTCGTACTGTAGATTGGGTTGTTCGTCCATATCGTTTCCGAACTTTCTACTCATCACAACAGGAATCATTCTGGCTAAGTTGAATTGTGAAAGGTATAAATGCTCGGCTATTTCAGATACAGACCATTTGTCTGGAGTTGGATTTTCAGTAAAATTTTCTTGAGGGGTTTTTTTAAAACAGGTAATTACCTCTTCGCGAACTTGTTTCCAGAATTCAAAAACTTCATTTGGTGTTTTGTATTCGGAAGCAGTCTTTAAAATTAAGCTACCTTCCTGAGACATAAATAATATTTAATCGTAGAATTAAATTTTGTAAAAAATATTTTACGAAAATTGATTATTTCTTCTTAAATTTTTCTAAAAGGTTGCCTTCTTGAATTTGTGCAGTTACATTTCCGCCAAATGCAGCAAGAACTAACTTTACTACAATCGCAGGACAAACTCCAAGCCCGATGAATGGAATCCCAAATCCTATAAAAGCAATCACCCAAAGTGAATAATGAACAACATTTTCCATTTTTTCTCCTCTTTTACGCCAATATAGAAGAGATATTTTGAAAAACAAGAAGGTTTTTCAGTTGTTTAAAAAAATTCTTGAAATAATCGTATCGGATGATATTCTATAGCAATATGAATAAAAGAAAATATATCAGGATTTCAGAGTTAATTGGAGTTAAATGCAAAATCTTATCCAAATCAGAAGACTCAGACGTAAACCAAAAAATTTCAATCAAAGGGTTGACGGAGAATATTTCAGGTGGTGGAATTCTCATGGTATTAACTGAAAATCTAAAAGTTGATACAATTTTAGAATTGGAATTGGAATTGGGAAAATCTATTCATCCGATTCAAGTCATCGGAAATGTTGTACGCTCTGAAAAAGTAGATGCTGGTGTTTATGAATCTGGAATTGAATTTACTCACTATTCTTTAAACGATAAAAAATTATTGGATGAGTTTTTAAATAACAAGATGGAGTAGCTCTTACGTGTTATATGCAGAGAATCAATTTTTACCATGATCGTTAATCGAGATGCAATTCTTAATTTTACAAGTAATTCAGTTATAGTAATAGATACAAGTGACGTAATTCTTTATTGGAATCCTGCTGCCGAAAAAACTTTCGGTTGGTCAAATTCGGAAATTATCGGAAAGAAAATATACACTATTATCCCTCCAGAATTCCACGAAGCACATTTTATAGGAAGGACTCGAGCTA
This sequence comes from Leptospiraceae bacterium, assembly GCA_015075105.1. NCBI lineage: Bacteria > Pseudomonadati > Spirochaetota > Leptospiria > Leptospirales > Leptospiraceae > Leptospiraceae bacterium. The sequence goes on from JABTUZ010000002.1 coordinate 1,278,178, forward strand.
CGGCTGGTGAATACAGGTCTATCGGAAAAACCTTAGAAGTCCGAGGTCTTCATAAAGAAGGATATGAATTTCCAATTGAGCTAACACTTTCTACTTGGACAGACGACGAGGGAACGTTCTTTGGTGGAATCATACGAAATATCTCTGAAAGAAAATTTGCAGAAGAAAAACAAAATATACTTGTAGAGCGAATGCAAGCTCTGACAAATTCAGCGCAAGATGCGATCATTTCTATAGCCTCTGACAACAAGGTACTTTCCTGGAACAATGGTGCAAAAAAATTATTTGGATATTCAGAAGAAGAAATATTGGGAAGTGAAATTTTAAAAATTATCCCAAAGAGATTTCACGACTTACACAATAATGGGATCCGGCGATTTCTTTCTACAGGAATTCCAAGTTCCATTGGAAAAACTGTTGAAGTCGCAGGACTTCATAAAGATGGACATGAATTTCCTATTGAATTAACTCTTTCTACTTGGAGCGAAGGGAATATTAAATTTTTTTCTGGTATAATTCGAGATATTACCGAAAGAAAAAAAGCAGAAGAAAATCAAACTATTTTTATGGAGCGTTTGCAAGCAATCACAAGCTCGGCTCAAGACGCAATCATATCTATTGCAAAAAACAATGAGGTGCTTTCTTGGAATAAGGGAGCTGTAAAAATGTTCGGATATTCGGAAGAAGAAATCATTGGAAAAGAAATCTTAGTAATCATCCCTGAAAGGTTTCGTAAATTTCACAATGAAGGAATCCAAAGATTTTTGAAAACGAAAGTCCCAAGCTCAATAGGGAAAACTGTAGAGGTGGCCGGTCTCCATAAAGATGGGCATGAGTTTCCGATTGAGTTGACTCTATCTACTTGGAATGAAGGGCAAGTTCCATTTTTTGCCGGAATTATCCGTAATATTTCAGAAAGAAAAAAAATCGAGAGTGAATTAGAAAAAGAAAGAAAGCTGTTAGTTACAGAAAAAGAATTATCGGATAAATTAATTTTAAATATTTTACCGGAAAAAATCGCCCATGAATTAAGATATACTGGTCAAGTAATCCCACAAAGACACAACGACGTAACTATTCTCTTTTCTGATTTTGTAGGATTTAGTAGAATTGCATCTACAATGGAGCCTGCACTTTTAGTTGGGGAGTTAAATTATTATTTCAATGAATTTGATAAAATTATCGGAAAATATAGATTAGAAAAAATTAAAACAATCGGTGATTCTTACATGTGTGCCGCAGGTGTACCGGAAGAGAATAAAGGATGTGCAGTGGATGTGGTACTAGCTGCGATTGAAATGCAACGAATTGTAAAAAAACAAACTGCTACAAAATCTGAAGGCTTGCAATGGAAATTAAGAATAGGGATAAATACCGGCAATGTAGTAGCAGGTGTTGTTGGCAGCAAAAAATTTGTTTACGATATTTGGGGAGATTCAGTAAATCTTGCCAGTCGAATTGAGAATTCCGGAGAGCCGGATAAAATATGCGTTTCAGGAAGTACTCGAGATAGATTAGGTGACTTGTTTGAGTTTGAAAAAAGAGGCTCAGTCTTTATGAAAAATATGGGGGAATTTGATGTGTTTACGATAAAAAATTTCCATCCAAAAGTGTCTCGAGATGAAAAAGGTTCGAGGCCTTCTCGTGAATTTTATTTTTCATGTAAAAAATTAGCCAAATGTGAAAGCACAAGTTGTGCAGTTTCTCGTTTGCAATAGCAATGGATTTTTATTATTGTGCTGAGGTTTTTTGTTTTTCGTCGGGTTTATGTCGTTTTAGTCTATTGTAGCGGGTCGTTTTTCTCTTGGAAAGGTAGGCTCCTCCCGCAATCGTGGTTACCGGGGTGGGAACTCCATTCTCGAAGAATCTGGTGAGGAGAATTATGTCCCATTCGGCAAGGTCAAGCACTAACAGAAGAGTAAAAAGAGCGGTCTTTGTGGTACCAAGCCAGTCTGCAAGAATCCCCAATTCAATCCAGTCCTCGTTATTTGGGGTAAAATTCTTCTTCTGCAAATTTTGCCCGACTTCTTGATACGCTTTCTTTACCCTCTCCATCTTCTCAAAAGTCCCCCAAAGAATCACATTTCTGTATCTGTTCAGCAATGCGTGCAAATATTTTCGTCTCGAAAAACCCGTCGTTCTTCTATTGAACTCGTCCATATATTTTGCTGGAACAAGCAAGCTCGATTGGGTTTCTGTAAATTTTTGTGGGTTCATAAATTTCTCCTTAAAGTAAAATTTTCTGCTCTCCTTTATAAGGTAAAAAAAGTTTGCTTTAGAAAAAAAATTTTTGCAATTTTTGGAAAATTTTTTTAGCTTTTACAGAAAAAGTCCCAAATCTGCACTAAATGCGTAATTTTTTTTAATCCCCCAAAAAAGTGGAGATCCCACATTTTTGCGTGAAAGGTGAACAATTGGTATAAAACATGCACTTTACAGAAAAGAGTGGAGATCCCACATTGGAGGCAGAGGACAAAAGATAGATTTGTAGATTTTGAAGGCTGAAGAATAAAAGAGGATTTAAGTTAAGGAGAAAAGCCTTTTATTGTGTAGGAAGTATGATTTTACCTTGCTTCCCAGAAAATATCCTGAAGCCCATTTTCAAAATTAGAAAATCTAGCTGCTACAAAAAAATAATCAGATAGACGGTTGATATACTGAATAGAAATTTCAGGAATTGAATCACCGGTTTCAATCGCGAGAACCATTTTTCTTTCTAGTCTTCTACAAATCGTTCTAGACAGGTGTAAAAATGAAGAAGGCTGGGAGCCACCAGGTAAAATAAAATTTTTGATTGGAGAAAGACTTTCTTGCATCTTGTCGATTGAGTTTTCTAAAAATTGTACATCGGATTGGAGTAGGGCAGACTCTCTTTCTTGATTTTTGTAGCCCGCAAGTTCTGAGCCTAATTCAAATAAAATATTTTGTATTTGTGTTAAATCGCTAATTATTTTGGAGCCTTCAGGTAAAAAAGAAATCACAATTCCTACAGTAGAATTTAGCTCATCACAGGTTCCATACAAGTCAACTTTGGGACTAGACTTAGATACTCTTTTCCCAGAAGCAAGAGAAGTCTGACCCTTGTCCCCTGTTTTAGTATAAATTTTCATAAATAGACATTTTCCTTAAAATTAGACTTTGGAGAATACAATATTGAAGAAAATAAAAAATTAAGAAACTCATAAATTTCCCCTTAAAATTACGCAGGAAGAGCTAAACCTTTTTCTAACATCTCGTTATTTAAAAAAATCCCCTCTTCAATAATTTTTTGTGCGTTAGTTTCATTTTCCAGATAAAATATATCTACCAAATATCTGCCATATTTATCAGACCCGTGAGTCTTAATGATTAAAAAAGGAAGGTCTTTTAATTTAGACTCTAAAAATTTTTTAGCCTTAGCTCCTTGTCTAGTTCCAAGCTCAAAAGCGTCAAGTCCCCTAAGCCGTAATCTCTCTTCAATAAAAATATCAAACCCAAGATCAATGGTCACAACTAGAGTATCTCCATCCACAATTTTTTCTAGAAAGGCCTTGTAAGTAAAAAGCTCTTTTGGATTTGTTCGTTCCTCAAATAGAAAACCTTCACTATTTTTGATAATTTTTACAATAGAGCCAATTTTTAATCCACTTAAAACTAACCCCTCTTGACTATCTTTTTTATCTTTTACGATGCCGTCTAACGTCCTCATTCTAATATAGAACCCTAAGTCTAGATTTTGCACACTGTGTGCAAAATCAGAAGAAAATTTTTGTAAAACACGGTATGTATAAAGAGACATAACCGGGCGTTTTAACCTGTCTTTTAAAGGCTTATCTGCACTTTCAACCCCTGTTTTTGGAGCTTGGTCTTTTAGTGTTTTGCGAATGACATTTTTAAACTCAAATACAGATAAGTTACTCTGAATTGCCTTTTTTTCTAACCCAATTCGTTTTTCCATATCCGAAACTAATAACAACAATTTATAGTGTGACCAAGTAAGCTCTGAATGGATTTCACCTAAATCATACATAGAAAAAAATGTTCTCATATAGGCTAAATTCCTTTCTGAAAAGCCCTTCCCATATTTTTTATTCAAATCTTTTGATAATTGTAACAACACCCTGTCCCCATACCCGGCTCTTGTTTGATTTTTTTGCTCTATAGTTACAATACTTTCTCCAATTTTCCAATTAGAATAAAGCGTAGCCTTGTTCCAATTAGAATTACCATCACTCATAGCATCATCATAGATTTGGGAAATATCTTTAAACAAAGAACGATAAAGAGAAGGCGAAATCCCTGTGCCTTTTTTAGAATTCATACTCATAACCCATAATCCCCCTCCATGAATTCCCTCCAGCTTTAGCTGGAGGAAAAAACACAAAAAAATACTACATTTTAGTCAAAATACTATCCATCAAATACATCAAAACCATATTTGTAAATAAATTCATCGTACTCTTGTTGAAACAATATATTTTTATGATGCTCTTCTTGGTTTTTGATATATTCTCTAATATGGTTCACCATTGATTCAGAAACAGAAACTGCAAAATATTCGTCTTGCCATTCAAATTTTTCTTTAGTCAATTTATTTTTATTAATCCAAAAACTCGATTCACCTTTGATTAACTGTATCACTTTTTCTATTGACCAGTCTGTACCCATTGAAACTAAACAATGGCAGTGGTCAAAATAGCCATTTACAAAATCAACAAAAATTCCCTTACTTTTTGCATTCTCTCTAATATGGTTCCACACTTTTTGCCTCAATTCTTTGGAATCAAGAAAAGGAAATCTATTTTTCGTACTCCAAACAAAATGGATATATACTTTTACAAAAGGCATTTCAAAAAAAAGTAATACCTAATACCAATTTAGTATGACTAAACTACAACCCGCAACCATTGAAATCCCTCCATGAAATCCCTCCATGAATTCCCTCCAGCTTTAGCTGGAGGTAAAGATAGAGAAGGTAAAGATAGAGAAGGTAAAGATAGAGAAAGTAGAGATAGAGAAGAGATAGCTGGAGTGTTAAAACTATCTACTACTTACAACCCTGCATATCTCCCATTTTTGCGTTAGGTTTGTCCATAACGTAGTACACTTTTTTCCCGCCCTCAGTCCAGCATCCGTTTTTCTTTCTATTCATGGCGATCACAGGGCCTCTGCCGATTTCTCTTCCGCTTGAGTCGTACTGTACTCCCATAACGTTTCCTTCTTTGTCTTCTCCCAATACATCAAAGTCTTTTTTTCCATCTTTGTAATAGGTGTATGGGTTACTCGGTTTGAATCCTGCTTTAATATTTTGGGTTTCTTCGTCTATCTTTATAAGATTAAAAAACAGTTTTCCTTTTCCAATAATCTCACCTGTTTTCTCGTCATAGACTTCTGCGGATTCCATCCCAGCTTCGTTTGCCATTTTTCCTTTGAAGCGAAGTTTTCCGGTGTTATCAAAAAATTTCCATTCTCCTTTTCGGGTGTGCTCTCTTTGTCCTTCAGCAAAAACTTGACCGTTTTTGTAATATTCTTTCCAGTGTCCCATACGAAAGGCTTTCTTTTCAGGCTCTGGAGCAGTAACATCTCCACCGGGAGGAGGGGTAGCTGGTTTGACTGTTTCCTTTTCTCCCTTATCTTTAGGAGCTTCCCTTGGCGCATAACTTCCTTCGCTTTCGGGTTTTCCATTGTCGTAATAATTTTTCCAAGCGCCTGATTTCAAGCCATCTTTATACAACCCTTCTGCGCTTACTGTTGTTCCGTCTTTGTGGTAGCTTGTGGACTTTCCATTTTTTTTGTCTTTGGAATATTCAGACACATTCTTTTTTATCATGTCTGCTTCTTTAGCATGGTATTCAGTCCAAGTACCTTCTCTCAGATCATTTTTAAATAGACCTTCTGTTTCCATAAAGCCTTTGGAGTTTTTCTTCCAGTATTTACCGTCTTTTTTATTGTCAACAAAGTTGGTTTCTTCTGTTTGTTCGCCCTTCAGGTTGAATTTTTTTTCGACTCCATCTTTTTTTCCGAGTTTATAAGTAGTTTCTCTTAACTTCTCACCCTTCTCTCCGAGTTTTGTCCAGACACCATCTCTTTGTCCATCGACGTAGTTTCCTTGCATATCGAGTACGGAAAATTTTTTTTTCGATTCGTCTTCTTTCTCAACATATTCTTTCCATTCACCGTGTTTTTTCAGTGCTTTGATTTGGTCAGGTTTCAGGTTATCAATATCTCCATCGGTACAAGGTTTACCCCCGCAATCTTTTACGGGTCCCTCTCCTTTCATATTGAAAGTATCCTTGAACTTATCAATTCGGATGTTTGGTTTGATCATGGAAAATTCTGCTTTTTTCCCTTTCGATGTAACCCCCAAGGTAGCACAACCGCTAACAAGTGATATTGACAGTATAGTAATAATTATTTTCATAAAATCTCCTTTAGTAATTTCTCAAAACGAGTTCTCTTATTTTCTTCTAAAACTCCCTCTAAGTTAGGGTGTTTTCCTCCATCTATCTTTCTTAGAAAAAATCTTGGGGGTAGAATATGAAAAGAACCGTATCCATCTACATAAGATAAACTTTCGTCAAGTTTCGTCAACCTACATTCAAGGTGAATTTTTCGCTTTTCCTTGCTTTTGAACCAAGATGTGACAAGTAAGTCTTCCTCTATTGGTGTAGCTTTATGGAACTTAAAGGTCATTTGATCTGTCATTACAATATAACCCAAGTGAAAACAAAGTGCTCCCATAGCTTCATCCAACAATGTAGAAATAGCTCCACCATGAGCAAAGCCCGGAGCCCCATTGTAGTCTTTTCTAAATTTGTAGATGAACTTAACTTGGTTTAATTTTTCGTTGTAGGTAAAATCTGCTTTCAGTCCCAAAGGGTTGTTATGCCCGCATCCAAAGCATTGGTCGTGGTGGATTTCATGCCCATGAAAAGATGGGGATATTTTTTGTATTTCTTTTTCCATTAATTGTCAGGATGAAAATAGTTTTTGATTCTGCAATTAGGAAACATTTTCTCTAAAACTGAAAATACACAAATTCTTTTCCCGATCTGGAATATAGCCCAATGGATACGAGTAACACAATAGAGCTAAATAGAATTAGAGGTTTTTGGTATTTTACAATTCCACTTGGTAGTTTGTCGAAATATTGAGGCAGCTGGGAAAGAAACCCAAGAATAAATAGGTACACCAGTGTTTCTGAGCCGGTTGCATTTACTCCCGGACTAATTGTAAGAATTTTTTTTACCATCACCCATAGTGAGGTCATGTTGTTGGAACGAAAAAACAACACACCTACTAAAAATATGTGATAGGTGAATACAATTCTGAAATATTTGCCTGCTTTGTTTTGCAAGGTGAGAGTCAATTGAAATCGCTCGGTTAGTCTTTCTAAGGCGAGCATAACTCCGTGAAAAAATCCCCAGAGTATATATGTCCAGTTGGCTCCGTGCCAAAAACCTCCAAGAGTAAATGTAACGATTAAATTAAAATAGGATCGAAGTTCACTTGTTCTACTGCCACCGAGTGGAATATATAGATAATCACGAAGCCAAGTTGCAAGCGTTATGTGCCATCGCCTCCATAGGTCTTTTGGAGATTCAGCTAAATAGGGGGCTTTAAAATTTTCTGGGATTTGAAAACCGAGAAGATAGGCGACACCTCGAGCGATGTCTGTGTATCCGCTAAAATCACAATACACTTGCCACGAAAAACCATAAATGGAAAGTATCAGACTAATTGCGGAATATTCAGAAGGGTTGTTCCATATTGGGTCAATGATACCTGCAATACTATCGGCGATTAATACTTTTTTGAATACTCCAAGAATTATGAAAGACATACCCGGATAGATAAACTCTTTGTTGGGTTTGATTTTTTTTAATTCAGGGATAAAATCTCCCGATCTCATAATGGGTCCTGCGATTAGCTGTGGGAAAAACATTATAAAAATCGTAAAGTCTAACAGGCTTTCCTTTTCTTTGATGTCTCCTCTATAAGAGTCGATAACGTATGCTAACATTTGGAAAGTATAAAAGCTAATTGCGAGAGGGAGTAGAATTTTAAATGAGCCTTTGGATAGCTCTGTAAAAAAAGACGAGCCTGAAATATGGTAGAGTGTATCCGTAAAAAAATAAAAGTATTTGAATACCCCAAGATTGAGTAAATTAATGATTACTGCCAGTCGTAAGATAGATTTACTTTTGTGTTGTAGTAAATAGACAGAAAAGATATAGTTGATCAACACAAAAAATAAAAAATGGAATAGAAACGAAACACTCCAAGTGCCATAAAAGACAAAAGACGACAATAACAGAATCCATTTTTTCCCTTTATCGGAAGGAATAGACCAGTAAATTAGATATACGATAGAGAAAAATATCAGAAATGTAATAGATGTAAATAGCATTATGGAATCAGAGTCCTTATATTTTTATTTAGATAGTCGCCTAACGCTTCTGAAAATTTTTCCATTCCATACATATTCAAATGGACTATATCATAGTAGTAGTCTCCATTATTTTTGTTTGGCAGGATATTTTGCATATCAACTACTATTGTATTTTCTTTCCCTTGTATTTTTTCGAGTTCTTTAGTCCAAAGTTCAACTCTTTCTTTTCCGCCTAAATTGTTCATCAGTGTGCTATAGGGCGCAAAAACATTTATAGTCTTTATGCCACGTTTTTGGAATTCAGAAAAAAGTTGTGACAACCTTTTAAAATACAGGTTAGTTTTATCGGTTTGTTTTGATTCGGTGGAAGTAACTCCTGCAAGCGCACAGGTTTTAAATAACGCAATTTTATGCTCTGCGTTAGACGAAATCGGGATAGGGTCTGCATTTTCCTGGGAGGTTTTGGCTTTGCATTCTTCTATTGTTTTTACATTGTAGGAGCTGATTTTTTCGTTGTATGAGTTTTCATAATCCCAAGGATTCAGGTTTGGCTCTTTTTTCATTTTCTTAAGGTGTTTCAGCCTTTTGTTTGGGTCCAAAACAAATTCTCTGAAATCTCTTCTGTAAGCAATACTCCTCGATAAAATATAAAAGATATCTTCTGCGCGAACATCGTAATCGTAATTATAAGCTCTCTTTATTGCGTCAATTCGGTTGAATTCTGAAATCATGGAAAGGGTAGGTAGAGAAAGATCTGTTTGGCTTACCCAAGGGATTAGCACTTCACCTACATAGATTATCAGTTTCACTTTTTTGAATTTTGGCAGAGACTTTGAGATGACTTGGTGTTGAACTATCACCTCTGAACCGGGGATGGCAATAGATTGAATTTTCAGTCCTGTGCTATGAACTTTTTCATTTAAAATTTTTACGCTTAATCCTTGATAGGCAACCGATGTACCTACAATTAAAATATCGGGATCGAATTCAGTTTGTTTGTTTAAAATATGGTTTGTAATTCTGTTTACGTTTGCTGCGTAAGAATTCTTTTTTAAGAAAGGAGAATATATCCCCGTTTGGAGAATTGCCTCAAATAGCAAAATAGTTAGTATTGGGATGAAAAATCTTTTATCTTTGTAAAATGTGTTAAATTCTTTTTTCATATCAGAATGCGAAGTATAGGAAATTTTGACTTTCGGTTACGCCAAATATCAACAGCAAAAATATTGCAGCAATATTCAGATAGGTGAGCTTATTTTTACTTGTAGCCATAAACTCGATATTCCTTTTAGAAAAAAAGGAGCTTGCAAAAAAGCAAATTATAAGTAAAACTCCATATTCCCAATTCGCATAACGCTTGATTTGCGAAATATTTTTTAGAAATAGCATTGATTGTATCATCTCCCATGCTTTTGTCATTGTCTCTGCTCGAAACATTACAAAGCCAAACCCAAGACAGTACATCGTTAAGAATCTGGAAAATATATTGTAAATGAGCCCTCCCTTTGAGTGAAAAAATTCTCTTAGTTTTGTTTTTGAGTATTCCCGATGAATTGTAATCATAATACCTTGCCACACACCCCATGCAATGTAATGGTAGGCAGCACCGTGCCAAACTCCACCAAACAACCAGGTAATAAATATATTTCTATAAGTAAAAAGAACAGAGCCTCTTGAGCCTCCGAGAGGTATAAAAATATAGTCTCGAATCCAAGTAGTGAATGATATGTGCCATTTAGTCCAATGCTCTGAAATATTTCTCACAGTCATTGGAAACTGGAAATTTGCATCGAACTTAAAACCAAAAAGTCGAGCTACTCCTATGGCAATATCTGTGTACCCAGCAAAATCAAAATAGATCTGCCAGCCAAATGCAATAGCACCAGTCCAGATTTCAAGAGGATTCATCATAGAATAGTTTCTAAAAGTTTCATCTACCACTTTTCCAAGGTTATCTGCAAAAACAATTTTTCTCGTAAAGCCGATAAGAATTCTGGAAATTGCAATTTGTATATCTTCGTTTAAGATATTGAGCCGGTCATCCAAGTCGCGAAAAAAAGTAGTAGCTCGAACTATCGGACCTGCTACAAGCTGCGGGAAAAATGCCACATACAAAGAAAAATCTATAAAAGATTTTCTGGCTTCGATTTGTTTTCTGTAAACATCAATCGTATAGCTCATAGATTGAAATGTATAAAATGAAATCCCGACAGGCAAAGTGATATTGTATATCGGGAATCTATAAGAGTTTATAAAATTGAGGTCGCCGACTACACCGAGTAAAAAATTTGTGTATTTAAAATAAGACAATAGACCAAGATTTCCGAATATAGAAAGGCTTAGTAAAAGTTTCCTTTGTTTTTCGCTTGCTCCAACTTTATCAATTCCGAGAGCAACAAGATAGTCTAAAACTGTGGATGAAAGTAGCAGTACGATAAAATTTATATTCCAAGCCATGTAAAAATAAAAACTTGCGAATAGTAAAAATATTCTTTGGGGTCTTTGTTTTAAGATATTGCCGATTACAATAGTTACTAAAAAAAAACCTAAGAAGTGGACTGAGTTAAAGAGCATTTTTTATAATTATTATCTTAAGATTCACGATTTATTTTTTTTCGTTTTCTTACAAATAAAATATTTTAAAAATTATTCTAATAAACTTTTTCTTTTATCGTTTAGGATGATTAGAAAATCTCCGATTTCTACGCCTTCAGCAATATAACTTCCTGAAGAGTCAACTGTTTCTTGAACTTGCACAGGAATCTTTTTATTAGAATTTCTTTTTTCTATATATTGAGTTGAGCCTTTTCTTGTTTGGTTGAGTCTCAGTCCCCAGCTTGTAAAATTTTTGCTGTCGGTTAAAATTACAATAGACTGTATATAGTTTGGATTGGTTTGGATTCTCTGAAAATTCTCCGAAGCATGAAAATTCATCGAAGGAGTCAAGGTCATTTCTTGGTCGGTTGAAATTTTAGAATAAAAAATCAGATGATCGCAGTCAAACGCACGGATAAGAGCCCATCTTTTGCCAAGCTCTGATGTTGCGTACACAGAGCAATTTTCGGCTTGCAGTCGAATAGAGTCATTCTTTTCATTCTCATAACTCCATTTGCCGAAATATCTGGTTTCTTCCCATTTTCTGGTTTCGTTGAAGTTAATTTGGCTGAGTACAAACTTTCTTGAATGAAAAGTTTTGAATACATACAGCTCTCTTACAGAAAAACCTTTTGGTTCGCGGCTCACATTTGAAAACCATTCTCCTTCATAGGGAGGTAAGTTTTCTTTGTTTTTTGCAGATAAGAAAGAATTTACAAGTCCAAGAATTAATAGGGAAAAAAGTAAGACTCTTTTTTTAGAAAGAATTTTCTTTACATGAATATTTGGGATCAATACTAAAAAAATTAGTCTCTGTAATTTCTTCCGGTAAACATTCTAAGAATCATGCTGATAATCGTCGGAATAAATCCAAGTACCATCATTAACATGCTTTGTTTCATCATATTTCCACCCATTTGATTTTGCATGTTTTGGGGGCTGGACTGGTTTGATTGAGCACCTTGTAAATAAGTACGTTTTTGTTCGGGTGTAAGCGTATTCCATGTTTCTTTAGTAAAGCCTTGTGGTATTTGTTCTTCCATATTTGACCTCATTGTATGTAGATGAAGAATATCGTATAAAAATTTTGCTTAATTGTATATACATCATTTGTTTTATTTGTTTTGCAAGCAAAAAAAATTTTGTATTTACTATTTAATAGATTGAAAATCAAAATCAGCTTTGTATCCGAAGGTGTAAAATTTATCTATCTGTGAGGATACGTTAGGCGAGTATCCAAGTGAACTTGTCCTTGCTACAGAATAATCCATAAAAAACCCTCTGTCTCCGGTAAATGTTTTTGTCTCGTGTCTAAAAAATGCGTCTAATAGATTGATAATATAGATTCCGGCGACTAAGTACCCTAATCTTTTTACCTCACTGTAGTGTTTTTCTACGGCTTGTCTTTGCAATATAGAGCTATTGGTATTGTAGTATAAATACGCTCCAACTGGATCGTTTAAAGAAGTAGAACTTACAGTTGCAGTGGATGCTCCATAAAAATTAGTGTAGTATTGAGATTCAGAATATGGGTTCCCATAATTTTCATAGTCTCTTTTTGCGTTTAGATATTCTCTATTTTTATTGTAAAGAAGGAATGCGGAAGAGAAAAACAGTGCACCGTAAATAAGACCTGTAGTCTTTCTGTCATTTTCATATTGCCCCCAACCCGGTAGGATTGCAGACCTTCCGAGAGAGCCAAATCTTGTAACTTGCTTAGATTCCCAAAGAGTTCTCCTTCTTTCTAAATCGGCTTGTCTCTGCCTTTCTTCTTCTTCGGCTCTTTGTTTAGCTGAAAGATCTTCTTCCTCTTTTTTTTTGCGTTCTTCTTCGTCACTAAGTTTATCTTCTTCTAATTTACGGAGTCTTGCTATTTCATCGTTATCAACATCTTTATAAATTACTTTTTGAATATCTGCCTTTGAAACTTCGATTGTTTTTGGCTCTCCTGTTCCATCCTTATCTTTAGTTTCTAAAAATATCTTAGAATAATTTTGGTTCAGGATTTTTCCTTTTAGAGTTTCTCCATTTCTAAGTAAAATTGTCTCGGACAATAATGGAAATGCGGTTAGAATAGAAAAGAAAGTAAGAATTTGAGATAGAGTATTGATTTTCCCTTTCATACGAATAGTCCTGTATTTGTTTTTTCACAAAGCATCGGATCAAAATGAATATAGTGTGATTTTTGAATAGAGTTTATAAAATTGTTCTGATTTTTCATTATGCACCAACTTTGTGACCCAATAGTGTATATAAATTGAATCGAAAAAAATGGTCAGTTTTATAATTTTTTTTAGAAAAATTCGTCAAATTATTTTTAAATTGCCTGTCTGCAAAAAGCCTTTCATAGAAATAAATATACTTAAAAATTCGGGAAAACCGCTATTTGCTAATAGTACAAAAACCTATTTTAGGGTTTTTTTGCAGAAGTGTCATAATTTTTTTCTCGGAGTAGTTTTTTTTCAGAAAAATTACGGAGAAATATATTTTGATTGAATATTGGAAGTTAAAATTCCGATAAGAAATCCTCATATAGCGTACTCCGGATTCGCGAAGTTTAACGATGCGAGTATTTTTGTATAAGTAAAAATTGCAACAAGGTCGGATTTCCAGTAGGGGAAGCCCTGTCTTTGTATGCAAAAGCAGGGTGCACAGCGCAATTGATGCCGCTTTGCTATCAAAAGGAATAATATCCAAATAACTCAAAAACTCATCTAAAATTTTTGAATTGTAGTTATTTTTTGAACTTTTCTGGACACCGTATCTCAATTCAAAATCAGTAACAGAGGATATATGAATATTCTCCAGTTTAACTTTCTTGAATTTTGTGTAGACTTCTTGCGGTCGATTGTTGATCAAATAAATACAAATATTAGTGTCGAGAAGATAATGATTCAAAAAATTTCTCTCTTATCAAAATCTTTCGGCTGACTTCTTTCTACATTCAAATTGTTTGAGAAATCAAATAGTATCTTCCAAATTCTATCAACTGCATCGTCAATGGGAGATAATACAACATTGTTACCATCTTTTCTAATGTAAACTTCCTTTCCTTTAAAGCGAAACTGCTTTGGAAGCCTGATAGCTTGACTTTCCCCGTTTTTAAATAATTTTGCTCGATTCATGTGTATATATTACATAATATATACTTTTTGTTAATTTTTTAAAGAAGTTTTTGTTCACAATTTTGGTTATTCGTTGCATTCTACTAGCGTTTTTGCCGCTTGGCGCAGTTGTGGAATTCGGAACTTTATCTCAATACACTAAAAGTTGATGCGTTGTAGAATGTTCAATTAAGCACTGTACTGTAGGCTTGCTGTTCAGTATATTTTGTTTTCCAAATCTATTTTTTATCTTTATGGTCTTTATAATAATTTTTTATCAATTTACTAATTTTTTTACCGCGTGCTTTTTCAATAGCGCTGGCTTTCATAGTTTGACGATCTGCTAAGTAAGAAAATTCTTTTTTTAATTTATAAAAACTTTCTAAACGACCGGAATCGAGTGTGCCATTGTTTGTAGCTTCAATGATAGCACACCCGGGTTCGTTTTCATGGCTACAATTTTTAAAACGACAGTTTGAGGCTAATTCTTCAATATCATCAAATACATGTTTTAATCCCTCTTCATCACCCCAAACCTGCAATTCACGCATTCCAGGAGTATCTATAACAATACCACCGTTGGGAAGCAATATTAATTCGCGATGAGTTGTTGTATGTCTGCCTCGGCTCCCCAATTCACTCACTTCATTTACTTTAAGTTTATTTTTACCAAGAAGCGAATTAATTATTGTGGACTTTCCAACACCGGACGAACCCACGAATGCCACAGTTTCTCCAGGTCGGATATATCTATTCAGGATTTCTATACCAATATTTTGAGCAGCACTAATTGTGTGTATATCAACTCCGAATGCAATACTTTCGACTTCACTTTTTCGTATTTCATTTTCTGGACAAAGATCGGATTTATTTAAAATTATTACAGGTGTAGCTCCGCTATTCCATGCCATAGCTAAATACCTTTCAATGCGTCTTAAATTAAAATTCAAATCCAACCCGGTAACGATAAAAATTGTGTTAATGTTAGCTGCTACAACTTGTTCATCAGTAATTTGGTCTGCAACCTTACGGCTAAAGACACTTCTTCTGGGTAAAATAGCATGTATAGTGGCTTTATTTTCATCAAGTCGAATAGTGCTTACGACCCAATCACCTACTGTGGGGAATTCTGCTTTACTGTCTTTGTCAAATCTATATTTACCTGATATTTCACATAGAAATTCTCCAAATTCACCATAAGCTATATATTTTTCTCGATTTTCTCTGATTATTCTTAAAGGAGAATATTTTTCATTTCGATATTGTTCAAAATGATTTTCAAAAAATGAATTCCACCCTAAATCAACCAGTTGCATTTTTCATCCTTGAAATTTTTTTTTATTGCCGCCACAGACAGCTCGGAGGATGGATTCGACAAGTTCACCAACCGAGCCACATCTTCTCGTGTCTTCGCAGTGGCTACTCTTGGTTAGACGGTGTTTTCGGTTCGCCTAATACAGCAAGGCCCAACTGACGCTTTATGAGAACCAGTCCCGACACGATGTTGGGTGTAAAACTTACTCTGCCTGCAATACTAAGAAAGTTTATTTTTAGAACAAGGTCTTTTTTAAACTAAAATTAGTTTTCTTGAAAACAAATCCAATTGCTTCATAGAAGGAAGCTCTTCTAAATAATTAGAGATAAACAACTCTTTGCCGTTTTGATCTGATGAATCAGTTACATTTCGCATTCCATAAGTTAAATTCCAAGACATGACATTCGCAAATTGAAAAAGTTCTCGTATATGTTCACAATCATCATAAGTAATAAGCCATGTATGATTACAATTTCTCATAGTTTCAGCAAATCGCACATGATCAAATTTTTTATGCATATTCCCATTTTTTCCATACAATGCTGACTTTGTAGCAGAATAGTAAGGTGGGTCTAAAAAAATAAAAATATTTTTTCCCTTTTCATTGACGACTTCCTCAAAATCTAAATTTGTAATTTGTAAATTTTCTAGAATACGATTCATATTTTGTAGTCTTACAATACTTGATTCCGTAAATCTTCCACGAAAGGCTTGTTCGGAGTATCCGCCAGATTCGCTTGTTCCCGAAAAAGTAATTCGGTTATAAATAAAGAAAGCACTTGCAATTTGGACAGAATTAAATTTTGAAATATTTTCGTTTAAGAATTTATGTAAGTCTTTACCATTTTCAAATTCATTGCGCCAATTCCATATTTGCTTTACCACGGCATTCAAATCTTTCTGGCACATATCCCAAAATGTATAAAGCTGAAAATATAAATCATTAATTCAAAATTTTTTATTCGGATATTTTTGTTTTAAATAAATAAAAACTGAACCTCCTCCAACAAAAGGCTCTCGGAATTCTTGGAATTCAGGAACAAGCGTTGAAATAAGTTCAATCGCTCTACTTTTTCCGCCGGGGTATCTTAAAGGACTTTTTATGAACATTTACTTAGCCCCCTTTATTCTAACGAGAAAATTATTTCCATTTCCTTTATGGACTAAAACTCAATTTTAAACCTTTCCGAGACACCACATTGAGGAAACCTACTCCTGAAATATTTCGTAAGTTTCTTAACTCTATCGAGCCGTGTTTGAAATTTCACCTATCGTTAAGATAGGTGAAGTATTGAAAAATTACATAATGGTTGCAGATTTTAAAGCCGCAATTCTTACTTCAAGGGGAGGGTGAGTAGAAAATAGTGCAAACCATTTTGATCTGCCGGAAATTTTCATAGAAGCAAAAGCATCTCCTTTATTGTCTTCAGGCCCGTCGATAGTTCTTTTAAGGCTTTCTAAGGCAGCGATCATATTGCTTCTTCCGGCAAGTTTTGCTCCACCATAGTCTGCTCGAAACTCTCTTTGTCTTGAGAAATAAGCAACTACGAGTGAGCCAAGGATACTGAACACTATATCGAGTACGATTGTAGTGACCATTCTTACTACAACTTCGAGGTCTTCTTTTACCATCTGTCCTACGGCAAAGCTGATGATTCTGGACAAGAACATTGCAAAAGAGTTTACAATTCCTTGGATTAGAGTCATAGTCACCATGTCCCCGTTGGCAACGTGAGACAATTCGTGTGCCAATACACCTTCTACTTCAGAAGAGTTCATTCTTTGCAATAGTCCTGTGGAAACCGCTACTAAGGCGCTGGATTTAGAAGGGCCAGTCGCAAAAGCGTTGATTTCTGGGGATTCATAGACTCCCACTTCGGGCATTGGAAGTTTTGCAGTTTGGCTGAGTCTTTTTACTGTATTTAGGATTTCATTGTATTGACCGCCCGTCCTTGGATCAATAATTTTGACTCCCATCATCCATTTTGCCATTTGCTTGGATAAAAGTAGAGAAATAAATGAGCCGGTCATCCCCCAGATAAGGCAGAAAGTAATTAAGGCTCCAAAATTGATCCCACTTGCATCGAGATAGTGCCTTACACCAAAAATGCTTGTAATAATCGAAATTGTGGCGACAATTAAAATATTTGTCAGCATGAAAAGTCCGATACGCTTAAACCACATAGAGTGTATTCTCCTTGAAAAATATATTATTATTAGTTAGACTAAGATGATGAAGATTTTAGGTAGTGTTCGTCAATGCTTTTATTTTCGCTTTCTGTAATCCAGCCCTTATCCTGAAAAATTTGAAGTGCAACTTTTAGAGAATCCGGCGGAATATTGGAACAAATTTGGTGGATTTCTGTATATGATAGGTTTCTGCCTTGTTTTTTGACTAAGTTTTCTACGTCTTCCACAAAACTGGATGCAAGTCGTATCTGAACAAAAAGTGTGGTGTATTCTTCTAAAAAAGACAAAAATTCTTGATCGGAATTATCCACTGCAAGATCAAAAATAAAGTCATAGATATTCATATCTTTTGCGATTACTTTTTGAAGTTCGTTTCCTAACTTTTTGAATAGAGATAAAATTTTTTCAGATTTGATCTCTCCATTTGAGGTCATTAGTTTTAAATGTACTAAGTCTATTTTTTGTAAGAGAGGTTTTGCGATATCTAAATTTGTAGTTTTGGACAATACGTATTTGAATAGGATGGCGTATTCTGCATTGCTTAAAATTTTCCAATAAGAAGAAAATAGCTCCGGTTTTTCTTTTTTATTTAAAACAGATTTATAAATAGATGCAATTTGGCAATAAAAAAGTTCAGCCAATGCTTCCGGGGTAAACATCGGATTTTGAAGAATCTTTTTTACGATTTTTGAATCAATGTATCTGAAATAATAATCTAATAAAAAAGTAAAAGCTACATCTTCTTGAATTTTCATGGAGATTGCAGCAGGTGGAATCTTTTCTATTTCAGATTCAATTTTTTTAAAATTCGGTACCGGACTTGATATAAGTTGTTCAAATCCTTCAAAAAGATGGTTGTAGTTGTCTTTCATAGTATTCATTTTGTATTTCTATTCTCAAAAAAATGGATAAGAAAAAATAATCCGGAAAGTAAAAGATACCCCTGTGTAAATGTTGTTGACGATAGAAAGGAATAATCGTTTAGGATTGAGTTTCCTTTTAGAATGTATGAGTGTATAATTCCAATCGAAGATAGAATTGCAGCTATGACGCACCAATATGCAGATCGAATAAAATCTCTATCAATTATAAATACAATGATAGCCGCCCAGATCATAGAAACAAGTAAAAATCCTTGCGACAAAGATAGTAGTCCACCGATTGGGTAGGGGAGAAAAGGCAAGTCGGAAGGAAGTTCAGATAAAGCAATAGAATAAGGCTTAGTGATTTTCTCGGTTGCTAAGATTTCAGATAATTTTCCGTTTGCGAACAGAAAAGAATTTTGAACGAGTAAAACTGCCCAACCAGCCAAAGCCGGGAAAAGCCCTACAATGATCGCTGGTGCATGACGTTTAGGGGAGGATTCAAAAGCCTGTGAGCCGATAATAATACCGATCCAGAGTATTATTGCCATACCGGCTTCTATCGGGACGAGAGCTTTTATTAACCCCATAAAACCAAAAATACAAATCAGTGTAATAAATATTCCGTTTAGAATTGAGTATCCGTATCTCGCTCCGATACCCTTCCAGCCGGGGTGACCAATGTAGATAGTAGTAGGGAATGGAGAGCCGAAAATTGCACCGATTAGAGTGCCTGTACCGTTTATGAGTAAAGAATTTCTGGTGTGAAATTTGTCTCCGGCAGCTTCGGCGGATTCTATATTTTGAAGAGAGCCTATTACATTGAATATTCCCATAGGGATGATTACGGATAAGTATTCTTTTATATTTACAAGATTGAATACAGAGTATAGGTCTTGAATAGAAAGTATAGGGAAGTAAAAAGAAATATATTGAACTGAATCGCTTAGCAGAGTCTTATCCATCATCGGTTTTCCCCAGAAACCACTCATCCATGCAAGGCTTATTCCAAGAAGAACAGAAATCAGCCCTCCGGGTAAATGGAATGGAAATTTGACTTTACCAAAATATTGAAGTAGTATAACACCAAAAGGAATGAACGCAACCAATGGGTTTTGGTAGGTTCTGATTAGAAAATCCATAGAAATAAAAGTAATTGCAATTCCTGCAAGTGCAGACAGAAGGGCTGCTCTTGGAGTGATTTTACGGATTTTCTCTGCTACAAAGGATCCAAAGAATTCTATTAACCCGCTTGTGAAACTTGCAAGTAGCCCGATTTTCCATGCGAGTGTATAGTCCTTGGTAGAGTTGTAAACAGGAGAGATTACAAAAAATATAAATGCAAAAAGAGATACGGTATTGATTCCGTACGGAAGGGCAGTAACATCGTTTCTATTTTCTTTAATTGCTAACTTTCTTGCTTGAATAGAATATAAAATATTTCCTATTACGAGAGAAACTGCGACACCGGGCAATATTACTTTGTAAATAAATTCAAAAGGGAAACCACACAGACTATGGCAAAGCCCAAGAATTACGAGTAATTGGATTAGGTTATCTACGACTAATCCAAAAAAACCGTCTAAGTCACCTTTTACAAACCAACGAAATGAATTTTGCATTTTACTTTTTTGCCCCAAAATCCACCTGAATCACATTTGAGTTAGGGCTTTTCTTTTTTCCTGTAGGTTTTTTTTCAGCTTTACTTACAGATTCGACAGGCTCTTCATTGCTATAGTCTGTAAATACTTTGGTTTGGAATACAGCGCTTTGGGATTTATCGTACATTCTAAAAACTGCATCCCAAGGGATGACCAATTTTTCCCATTTATATCCAAACTGCAATTCCACAAAAAGATGATCGGGTTGAGAGGATATATCTCGAATAGCTTTCGGACCAATAACGATAACTATTCCTGATTCTTGCTCTTCTTTTAATAGCCCTCGTTTTCCAATTTCCAAACCGGGATGAGGTAAAATATGCAAAAAGAAAGTTCCGAATCTTTCCCAAAATGTATCAAAAACCTGAGCCTTGAATCCTCTGAGAACAAGTCTTTCTTCGTATTTTTCATTATCTTTATCTGACATTTTTCCTCTTTTACTTGGAAGCTCGGCTTATGGAAATATACTCATCGTGTTTTTTGTATTCTGGAATAATTTCCTTGAATAGATCGTAAATTTCTTTTTCTTTGTTTGCTTTTGCTGCCCCAAAAAGTTGGTTTAGTTTGTTTTGAAATAATAATTGATTATAATTTTCCATTGGAGAAGCTATCCTGATTTTTGGATGGTATGTTTTTTTTAATTCTTCAAAATTCAAAAGCAACTCTTCGTATAGTTTTTCGCCCGGACGAAGACCGGTGAATTGTATGTCTATGTCTTTGTAAGGAGTAAATCCGGATAGACGAATCATATCTTCCGCCAAATCAAGAATTTTGACCGGCTCACCCATATCGAGTATATAAATTTCTCCACATTCCCCCATGCTGCCCGCTTGTAGAACCAATTGAGAGGCTTCTGGTATTGTCATAAAAAAGCGAATAATTTCAGGATGAGTAACAGTAACCGGACCTCCGCTTTGAATTTGCTCTTTGAATCTCGGGATCACACTGCCGTTTGAGCCCAGAACATTTCCAAAACGAACTGTTATAAACTTTGTTCTGGAATTCTGGGCAATGTGTTGAAGATACAGTTCGGCTGCTCTTTTAGAAGCGCCCATGATATTTACAGGGTTGACTGCTTTATCTGTAGAAATTAATACAAATCTATTTACCCCGGAAAGTCTGGACACATCTGCGATATTTTTTGTCCCGAGAATATTGTTTAGTACGGCTTCTCCGGGGTTGCACTCCATCATAGGTACGTGTTTATAGGCTGCACAATGGAACACGACTGATGGCGCATAACGTTCAAAAATATGCCCGAGTCTAGAAATATTTTTAACGTCTGCAATTACGGGAAAATATTTTATATCCGGATAGGCTTTGGAAAGCTCGTATTCGATTTCATACAATGGGGTTTCGGCGGCATCCAATAACACGATAGTAGTTGGTTGAAAATGACTAACCTGTCTTGCGATTTCACTTCCTATGGAACCACCCGCACCTGAAATCAAAATAGTTTTTTCTTTTAAGTAAGATTCAATAGAGGTAATTTCTAAATCTACTACTTCTCGACCGAGCAGGTCTTCTACTCGAACTTCTCTCAATTGACTAACTGCTGGATTGCCGGCAAGAAACATCTCATTGATAGAGGGTAGTATCCTGAGAACAATATTGTGCCTCTCACAGAGATGCCGGATTTCTGTCAGAATTTCTCTTTTTGGAGAGTTCATTGTGATAATCACTTCTTGGATCAAAAATTTAGAAATGATTTCTTCTGCCTGTGAAATATTTCCTAAAATCGGAAGACCGTGAATGTGTGCTCCTAATTTTTCTTTGTCGTCATCTAAAAAGCCAATCGGCTTTAGATTGAGAGAAGGTTGTCTCCTGATTTCGGCTAAAAGTAGAGCGCCTAACTTCCCAGCTCCTAAAAATAGAGTGGGCTTTCCTGATTTGACTTTTTGCCCTAAATACTGGTCTCGAATGATCCTCCAGAAAAAACTTCTAAAACATAAAAAACTTAGAAGTATCAATGTATCTAAAACAGGAACCATTCTCGACTGTTGTTCAAACCTATTGTAAAATACGATTGCAGTGGTTGAGACTAAGGAGGAGATTAGGGTGGTTTTAATAATTTCGATTAAATCGTGGATAGACGCATGCGCCCATATAGACCTGTATATATTCGAGAAAATAAAAATAACAGATCTTGTGCTGATTACGATAAGTAAGGACATGTAGAATTCGGTCTCTCTTCCAAGATAGAATTCAAGGCTTTCATAACGGATTAGATGAGCTAAACAAAATGATACAACCATAAGGGCGATATCAAAAGGAAAAACTAAGTATCTGCGGTTAATTTTTTTCATCTTGATGATTATATTATCATAGAAAGTCAAATTGTCTATTCTTTATTCTTGTAAAAAAAATAGGATTTTTGTAATTTACCGATAGGAGAGAATTTCTTTGACTAAAAAACAGGATATTATTATACACTTTACGGGAACCTTAAATTCTTCGATGGTCGCAGATTTAGACTCACAAATTTTTAAAGAGTTGCTGCCGGACTCTAATATTATATTCCATTTTTCTAAATTAGAATCTGTAGAATCGGATGGGGCGAGGGATTTGGAAATTTTATGTATGAAAATTGGCAATTCTATGGGGAATGTGGTTTTTTCGGGTCTAAGACACGACTTCTTTGGCTTTTGCCCGGAGCAGTTGCCCGGCTTTTCAAGCATAGAAGATGCTAAAAAATTTTTTCAAAAAAATATCAGCGAAAAAACCCAAGGCGATACACCTTCAGAATTAAACTCAAAAAACCAAAATACTTTCGTAACTTGTCCGGCTTGCGGCACTTCTCTAAATACTCGAGGCAAGGGGAATTATCGGTGCCCTTTGTGTAGGGTGCATTTTTTTATACATGGAAATGGCAGAATTTCAATTTATGAAAAATTAGTATGAACAACTTTTCGGTAAATTTTTTTAAAGATAATGAAGAACTGTACAATGAGTTTCAAATTGCTCTAAAAAATTTTATTCAAAAAGATTTTAATCTGTTGAATGACGAAGTTTTTATATTTACTCGTGAAAACCACACTGCCGAATATCTAAACATCAATCTTGTAAAAGAGGGTCTTCCTTCTTTGTCTTTTCAGGCAGTTCCTGTCAGAAACGGAATTTTTCGTTTTGTATCAGGTGTTTGGAATCCTGAAGTATTATTGAATGACTTAGCCGGTACTCTTTTATTTAAGCAATTGTTAGAAAAAGAAAAAGGAAAACTATCCGAGAAGGCAATTTGGAAAATTTCAGAAGAGTTATTTTCTCAAAGAGAAAAGTCAATTCAATCCATGAAATCTATTTCTCGTAGCCACCCTTATTTTCACTTATTTGAAAAATTTGAAACACTAAAAAAAGAAAAGAAGACTCGAAGTGAATATTTACAATCTATTTTTTTTCAAGAAAATTTTTCTATCCCTGAGCCCTTAGCCCAAAACATTTACAAGAAAACCATTTTTTGCTATGCGTTATTTGAAACCGATATGCTTACAATTCGGATTTTAGAAAAGATTTCCGAATTTGTGAGTATCCATTTTTTTATGACAGAGTATCCGATTTTTTCTGATAAGGAAGAAAAAATACACGGTGAGTATTCTTCAACGAGTATTTATAACTATTTATCTAAACAAAAAAACTATACAAAAAAAAGCGAGAATACAATTCCTGTAGTTCGGTTTGCAAAATCTATAGAGGTTAGAAGAGAGGTTGAGTTTGTAGGAAGAAATATATTAAGAAAAATTTCTGATAATAAGGATAAGGATTTGAAGTTGTATCACTTTAAATTGATTCTGCCAAAGTTGGATTTGTATATTCAATCAGTGAGGGAAGTTTTTAGAGAGATGGGGATCTCGGTTTCTTTTACTTTTGACAACTCTTTGAATTTAACACCGTACTATTCTGCTGTATTTTCAATTATCAATTTTTTAAAAACTGATTTTGAAGCAGAGGCTTTCAGAAATATTTTTTGCAATCCTTGTTTCAATCCCAAGCTATCAGGCAGCTCCGTACAGTTTCAGCCTGATTATTGGAGTGAGTGTATTTCACTTGCGTCTATTGTGAAATACGCAGATTCTTTTCACAGGGAAACAAGGGGAATTTCTACAGAGGATTTTTACACTTGGGACAGGGGTTGGAGAATTCTAACTAAAAAAATTATCGGGATCGAAGAAGAAGGATATTCGTTATCTGATGAAAATGAAAAAAAGGAAGCAATGAAATTCATTCAGATTTCTTCGTCTTTGATTTACGATCTTTTGTATTTGAGAGAAGGGCTGCATAGCTTAAAGGAGAGAACAGAATTTTTAAGGTCTATTCTATCAGTATATCTGACCTCTACTATAGCGGGTGAAGATTCAGCCAATAGAAATAACAAGAATGCAGAGAATTCGGTGTTTAGGATATTGGATGAAATTTCAGAGTGTGAAGAAAAAATCGGGACGTTAGGCGATATAAGTATATCTCTTTTTTTAGAAATTGTGAAAGATCGAATACTTAATTTATCGAGGGGAGAGGCGGGTGTATTAAAAAAGGGTGTTGTAGCAGGTACAGTTCGAGATACTTCGGACATAGTTTTTCGGTATATTTATGCACTTGGTATGGATGAGTCCAATTTTAACCCGGATACAGGGAGGTCTTTTGAAGATGAAGTTTCAAGACATGAACTACAAAAAGACAAAGCCATACTCAATAAGATGTATTTTTATAAAATTTTTCAGCATAGTCCAAAAGAAATACTATTTAGTTATGTTTGTTTGGATACGATTCGAGATAGTCCTACATACCCTTATCTCGAATTGGAAGATTTCAAAAAAAATAATTTTCCAAAATCTAATTGGGAAAACATACCGTTGTATGGACATAGTGAGGTTTTACAAAACGAAAGCTTAATTTTGTTAGAGAAAGAGGCTGCGAAATTTACGGAATTGAAACAGTCTGAATTAAATTCTAAGTATGTAAAGTTTGCCTCTTTTGGGTTTAAGGGGGAAAATGAAAAAGAAAAATTTCTACAAAATGAAATTCAGTCTTTGTCTATAAGTAATGATTTAAAGCTAAGTATTGAAAATTATTTTTTAAGAGATAGGTTTTTGGCAATTTCTAATTTTGAATCTAAGAAAATATATTCTCCCTTAACTGATTTCATAAAATATATAGAATGTCCGCAAAAATATTTTTTTGAAAAAAGTTTAGCCTTAGACGAAGAAACTGAATATACGCAAGAAGGGTATGAAGTGGGAGGTCTCACTCGAAACATAATTTTAAAAAGATTAATAAAAGAATTTTTGATCAACTCTGACAAGAATTTTGATTCTATTTTTTCAAAATCTTTCATTTCTACTTTAATAGAAAAAGGGGAACTATCATCCGGGATTTTTGGAGCAGTTGAGTTAGAAAGATTTAGAAAGTATTTTGATGAGTTTCTTGTATCGGTTAAAGATTCCATACTCAGTCAATATTCAGTAATAACAGATTTGAAATTTCAGGATAGATTTTTAAAACAAAGTGAATATAGTTATATCATTCGCCCCCCGGTTTTTTTTGGAGAAAATATTTTTCAAGGACCGGAAATGTTGTTCTATTCAAAAGATCGTACCTTGCTCGTAACTTTAGAGACCTCTCCAAAAAAAAAGTCAGGCAAGCCATACCTTAAGCAAAAACTAAAATCTATTTTTTATACTCAATCTATTTTAAACTCTCAATATGCGTTAGACGACATCGAATCTATTACAGGAAATAGGAACACTCTGCCTGCAATTTTGAGAACCCCCTTGGACTCTGTGCCATTTCTACAAATTGGAGAGAGTAGTTACACTAACGATTTTGATAAATATTTTTCTTTGTATAAAGAGAATTTTACAAAGGGGAAATTCCCTGCATCTCCAATCGATAGATCAAGGCTTCCTTGCGAATATTGCAAAGAGAAAGAGGTGTGCTTAAGTTATAAAACCGAAAATTATGAAAATTTTCTAAATAATGAAAAAGCTGAGATTCTTGAATTTTTAAAAGGGTGCTTTGAGTGATGGATTTTAAAAAAGCCCTTGAAACTCATACCGCAATCGAGGCTTCTGCCGGAACGGGAAAAACATACTCTATTGAAAATATAATCATTGCTGCGATTAAAGAAAACATTCCAATCGAAAAAATAGCGGTAATTACTTTTACAGAAAAAGCTGCAATGGAATTGCAAGAGAGGATTCGTTTAGAAATTACAAAACAGTGCAATTCAAAGAATGAGTTTACAGAAATTTTTCAAAAAGCCAAAGAAGACTTTCCTTTTGCTACCATAGGCACAATCCATCAGTTTTGTAGAGTGATACTAAGAGCGAATTCTTTTGTTTCAGGACTATCTCCAAAATTTGAAGAGACTAAGGAAGAATGGAAAGAGATAGAATCGGTTTTTTCTATTTTTAAAGGAAAATTAGACTTAAATAAGAAAGAAGAAGTTATCGAGCTAATCCAATCTATCGGTGTATCCTTATTTCAAAATTTTATAATAGAATCTGCGATTTTGTTTCAGGGGAAATCTTGGTCTTTACCTGAATTGGACAAAAGAACTCTTCAAGAAGATTTAGAAAAAATTATTGGAATGAAAAGCGCTGTACTTTCAGAGAAAAAGTCGGCTAATTACATTCAAGAATTAAAAGAAGTTTTTGAATTGGATTCAATTGAAAAATTAGCAAATAATTTTCAAAAATTTGAAAGTACTTTTTTTACTAAAGAAGGAAAAATAAAAAAAGTATCAAAAGATTTTTTACTATCTAAACTTTCTATAACCGAAACAGATTATGAAAATTTACTTTTTTCTTTTAAAAGTTCATTAGAATATTTGAATTCTTTTCAAAATTTAAGGATTCTTTGTAAACTGTCCAATGAATTTATTTTAGAAGTAAAAAAATACTTTTTAGAAAATGACAAACTTACTACAAGTGAAATTATTTTACTGACTAGAGATTTAATTCAAAATAATGAAGAAGTTTTAAAAAAAGTGCAAAGTGACTACCAATATATTATAGTAGATGAATTTCAAGATACAAGCCCTATCCAAGCCGATCTATTTACTACGATTCTTGGTGGGAAAGAAAAAGGTTTAATTTTTGTAGGAGACCCAAAGCAGTCAATCTATGGATTTTTAAATTCTGATATTGAGTCTTATAAAAATACTATAGAAATATTCCAACACAATAAGGAAGTGCTTTCAGAAACAAGAAGAAGTACAACTCAATTGACCGAAGTTTTTAATCGTATATTTTCATTCTTATTAGAGGGAATGTACTCTAATGTAAAATCTGAAAGAGACGACAGAGATACTTATGAGTATAGTAATAATCTTACTCCACTGATTCTACTTGGACTGGATGAGAATAATATCCCAAGGTCTCGAAATGAATCTGGAGAAGATTTAAAAACTGAAGAAATAAGAAAACTAAGCTCGATAGAAATCTCAAATCTAATTCGTTTTATGATAGACCAAGAAGTTGAAATTTACGATAAAGAATTGAAAAAAACAAGAAAAATTACTTATTCAGACATTACGATTCTATCAGAAAAAAGAACAAATTTTTCCTATCTGGAAGAAGAATTTTCTAAATCAGGCATCCCTTCATCTATTTATAAAAACGAAAAATTTTATGAAAGTAGTTTAATTCAGTCGATTTCTTATTTACTTCACTCGATAGAAAATCCTAATGATTCTTTGTCTTTGATTAAAGCACTAAAATCAGAGTTATTTTTGGTTTCGGATGAGAGTTTGTTTCATCTTTCTGAAAATGAAGAAGTATCTTACTTATCCAAAGCAACCGATAAATCTATTCAAGAAATTTTTCTTATACTAAGTAAATTGCACTATAAGAAAAATATTCAGTCGGCTTCTTTGACCTTGGCAGACGCTTTAAATGAATTTAAAATTTTAGAAAAAGTATCGCTTGGTTTTTATGGGAATAGAAATATAACTGACATTAATCATTTGCACGAAATTTTAGATTCTTACCAAACAGAAGAGAATTTGAGTTATGGAGAGGTGGTAAGAAGGTTAAAGAAAAATATTTCAGAAAGCACGAAACAAAACGTGAAAATCAGCTCCGATAAAAATTCGGGTGAATCTTCCGTATCTGTGATGACAATACACGCATCTAAGGGCTTGGAGTTTCCTGTAGTAATTCTTTTTGATTTAACTGCAAAGCCAAAACCGGAAATAAAAAATTCTTTTCTAATTCCAAACGATAAATTGTATCTAAAAGAGCCTATTGTAACTGAAGTAAAAATCAAATCTGAAATAAGTTTAAGCACTCCTTCAATTGAAGAGAAACTTAAAATCAAGAGAGAAAAAGAAAAAGATGAGAAGAAAAGATTGCTCTATGTAGCATTTACAAGAGCGAGAGATTATCTTGTTTTACCTTTGTATCATGTTTCCAAAGGGTCGAGTGGGTCACTACGAGAAGTATTAAATATAGACAACCAAATACAAAGCTTTATCCAAGACAGTCTTGGTCATAATTTTCAGTCTTCTCAATTTGCAATTTCAAAGAGTTCAGTAAAAAAAGAAAACCCGAAAGTCAAATCTTCTAATTTGGACAAAATTCCATTTTTTGATTCAGAAAAATTATTGAAGGAAATGGAAAAACTTGAAATAGAGTCTTATTCTTCTTTACACAGAAAAGACTCTCGAACTATCGAAAAGAAAATTGAAGAAGAAACAGAAGAGGAAATTCTAACAAAATC
Organism: Leptospiraceae bacterium; assembly: GCA_015075105.1. Lineage (NCBI taxonomy): Bacteria > Pseudomonadati > Spirochaetota > Leptospiria > Leptospirales > Leptospiraceae > Leptospiraceae bacterium. Next base: position 1,306,989 of record JABTUZ010000002.1, read on the forward strand.
AGAAGAGGAAAATAGAAGTAAGTCGAGGCATTTATTATACGGAACAAAAGATATTGGAAAAAAATTCGGCTCTCTTTCTCATTTGATTTTAGAAGAATATTCTTTAGATAAATTTCAGTCTGAAAAAATAATAGAAAATGAGCTTACAAGTTTAATAGACTACCATTATCCGAGAAGTGGAATTATAGAAGAAGTGAATTATAGTAAATCTGACTTATTTGAAATTTGCTTTTCAGCACTCACTAAACTCCATTTAATAAATCCTAATCCCGAAACTTATGCTAAATTTTCCGAGTGGAAAAACTTGTGGAGAGAAAGGGAGTTTTTTCATTATATAGGAAAGAAAAACAAAACAGAAGATAGTTTTTTTTATGGTATAGGGGATGGGATTTTTACTTACAATTCAAAATATTATATTTTAGATTGGAAGTCCAATTTACTAAAAGACTACTCAGAGCCTACACTTTTTAAAGTTGTCAATGAGTCGTATTTTTACCAGTATCATATTTATTCTTTGAATTTACTAAAAAACTTAGAGTATTTTTATAAAGAGAGTATAGAAAAATTTTGGGACGAGAATTTTGGCGGAATGGTATTTATATTTATCAGAGAGACTGAAAATAAAAAAGGAAATTTTTCTGTAAAGCCGAGTTATAAAGAATTGATGGACTTTCAAGATAAAATTTTAAGTAACGAGTTATGACAAAAATTGAAAAGCAAAATATTTTTGAATGGAATGGCTCCGGGCTTATTCGGAACTTAGGTAGTGCAAGAATTTATTATGAACAAGTAAGTAAGAAAAAAAAATCTATAGAATCCGATATATACAACTGGTTTCAAAAGATTGACCCGAATGTATTTTCCAAAGATATTTTACACAAATCTATTAGGCTAATTCCGAAAAGTGAAAAAATAGACGAGCCTGTGCTTTGGTTGGTGTTATTTTTGGTGAGGTCTTACGAGGAAGGTGAGATTTGCATTCCAAAAGAAACTATGTATCGTTGGATTGCGGAAAAAGCTCCACTTTCTGAGCCTGCTAAATCTATAGAAGAATTTTTGAAAAATAATAAAGTCGGGTTTTTGACGGACGAAGTTCCTTTTTTAGAAGACATGGATTCTTTTTATTTAGTGCATTTGCAAAAGGCCGAAAAAGAGTTATCAGAAAATATGTTTTCTTTGTTACATTCTTTTCAAATTTCTCAATCAAAAGAATTAGAAAATTCTTCTTTAAGTGAAGAACAAAAAAGTGTAATAGGAAACTCCCTAAAAAATACAATCAGCTTTATCAGTGGAGGTCCCGGGACTGGAAAAACTACTATCATCATATCTATCGTTAGAGAGTCGATTCTAAGAGGAATAGATATTTCTAAAATTGCACTTACCGCTCCAACAGGAAAGGCAACAAAGCGTTTAAGAGAAAGTGCAAATAAATTGTATAAAGACTACCCAAGTTTACAATCTCCTATTACGATCCATAAACTACTTAGTTATAGCAATTCAAGAAAAACCTTTTTAAAAAACGAATCGAACCCCTTGAATTTGGAGTTATTAATCGTAGATGAGTCTTCCATGATAGATATTTTTATAAGTAACGCTTTATTAAAGGCTCTACCAAAATCGGAAGATTTAAGAGTTGTATTTCTTGGAGACCCCGATCAATTGATGAGCGTTGGTGCAGGAAATATCTTTTCTGAGCTTGTTCAAATAAAAGATTTTTCTTTTAAGCTAACTAAATCATTCCGTATAACGTCCCAAAAAGAAGATATTACAAAGCTAAAAGAAGCTATCAAAGAAAACAAAGATTTTGATTTAAACCCGTATCTAGTTCAAACTGTAGAGAAAAGTTTAAGAGAGTTTTCTTTTGTCGAAGTTTTAGAACCAAAAGAAAATTTATACATAGAGTTATCTCTTTGGAGAGAGCTTGCAAAAAATATGAAAGAGACCTATCAAATTCTTACCCCGTTCAACGAGGGAAAGGGTGGCGTAAGTGAAATAAACGAATACTTACACAAAAAATACACAGAAAATATAGATAGTATTGATTCTAGTACACCTGTAATAGTAAAAAGAAATCTTTACGATTACGATTTATTTAATGGCGAGACAGGGTATTTGAAAAATGTAAATGGAAAAAATATTTTCTTAAACAGCGATTCTAAAGTTGAAATAGAAATTTCTCATGGGTTGTTGAGCTATTTAGAAAAGGCGTATTCAATTACGGTACACAAAAGCCAAGGTTCTGAATACGACCATGTATGCTTAGTCCTTCCAAATAGAGAAGACTTTAAGAATTCTATTTTGACTAAAAGAATTCTTTATACAGCGATTACAAGGTGTAAAAAAACTTTAACAATTATAGGCTCTGTTTCCACTTTTGATTCTGCAATAAAAAACCCCGGGAATAGGGGTAGCTCCAATTTTCTAAAAAGAATAGAAAACTTGAAGATTCCTTAAGCTTCTTTTGAGATAGATTTTCTTTTTTGGAATAGTGGTACTCTTCTACTTTTGAATTTGCTGATTTCGTCTCCACTGATCTTACTCAAGATATATTTTCCGAGTGACACATCCAATGCGTGACCTGCCTTAGATGCAAGGAAGTGTCCTATAATCGGTCTTCCTACGATGGATAAGTCACCAATCAAGTCTAAAATTTTATGACGAACACATTCGTTTTCAAATCGTAAGTTATCGTTTAGAAATCCTGTGTCTGTTAAAACAACTGCGTTTTCAATCGAACCGCCTAAGGCAAGTCCGCGAGCTTGAAGTGCTTCCACATCTCTTAAAAATCCAAAAGTTCTTGCCGGGAGGATTTCATTTTTTAGGATTTCTCTGTTTAATTTGGTAGTGTAGCTTTGACCTCTTAGTAGAGGGTGCTTGAAGTCAATATTGTAGCTAACTTTTAATTCATCGCTTGGGAGTACTACAAGGTATTTATCTCCGTCCACTACCCAGAGTGGATTTTGGATTTTGATTGGCTGTATTTCTGTTTGAAATTCAATAAATCCAAGGTCTTCTATAGCCTGAACAAAAGGAAGAGAAGAGCCGTCTAAAATCGGAATTTCTATAGCGTCTATTTCCATGATTAGGTCTGTAATTCCAAGCGTATAGAGTGCTGCGAGTAAGTGCTCTATGGTTTGGATTACATTGTGCCCGTCTCCAAGAGTAACTGCATTGCTTGTATCTACTACATTTTCTAAAGCTACCTTGATTTCAGAAACTTTTTTGGATGAATTGGTTCTAAATATAAGTCCGGTGTTTTCTTCTGCCGGGAATAGCCTTAAATTCACATTCTTGCCGGAATGCAGTCCTATCCCTGTAATGGTACCTGAATTTTTAATGGTTTTTCTATACTCTTTCATAACTATTGGTTTTTTTTCTCTTTCCTCAATATATCTTATGCAAGCATTGTACCTAAATTTTAAAAATTTAAAATAAAAAGTAAATCTGTAACTTGCATACATTATGCAAGTTATCCTATATCATAGAGAAACATTTTTTTTTAATAGGACTTATCCTGTTGTATTTTTGCAACATTGTCTCAAAACTACAACAAACTAGTTTTCCTGCTTCAAAAACTGCGTAAACAGGTTTTGCTTAAAAACCGTTACTGCCTTCACCCTTCCGACAAGCTCAGGGTTCGGAAGAATTTTTCTTTTAAAGTGGTTCTTTGAGCAACAACCCAATAAGTTCTTTGTCAAAATTCTAGGCTTTGTTCAGCGCCACCCATTTTTTCAGTTTTCCATTGCCAGTCACAATGTTAGGCTCTTCATATACTAAAACTGAGTGTGAATAAAAAAATAGAGAGTCATGCAAAAGGAACTATCGAAAAAAAAGGAATCTCAATTACTCATTTCTTCAAGAAGCTGATTAGATCTTTTTATAAATAGACCAATCTCTGACTCGTCCATTGCCTTAGAAGAAAGTAGAGCCAAGTCGTAAATATGGCGAGCTAATAATTTCCCTTTTTCTGTGTTTGGACCTTCTCCGATTTTTAGTGCATTTTTTACTAATTTAGAATTGGAGTTTAGTACCAAAGAATGGTTTTTTAAAATAGATAGACTGTCTTGACCAAGACCCGCATTCATTTCAGTCATTCTGCGTAAAAATTCTGGTAGTAAAATCACTGCGGGAACCTCAGATGATTTCAACGCTTCTACTTTTATTTCCATTCCTTCTTTTCCGATTGCCGAAGTAAAAAATTCTTTGATCCGATCTTTTTCGGTTTTGTTGTTTGAGTCTAAGATTTCTTGCTTTTGGTCTGTACTTACTACTTGCTCTGCGATATCCGAATCCACTCTTTTGAACTTCATATCAGGGTTTTTTGTTTCTAAAAACTGTACTAGGTGTGAGTCTATCCTTGAGTCAACGAGTATTGCCTCAAGTCCTTGGGATTTAAAAAGATCCATAAATACAGATGTGCCTTCTGTTTCTGTAGCGTAATAGACTGTATTTTTATTGTTCTCTTTGTTTTTATCCCAATATTCATTTAGGGTAGTGTAGTTTCCATTTGTAGATTTGAAAATCAGTACGTCTTTTGCTCCTTCGTAAAATTTTTCTTCGCTTATCATTCCAAATTTGACGAATAGAGACATCTCTTCCCAATTTTTTTCAAACTCGGCACGGTCTTTTTTAAAGTCTTCGCTTAGGCGATCTGTTATTTTTTTCATTATGTGACTGGAGATTTTTTTTACTAAAGGATCGTTTTGTAAGTACGATCTGGAAACGTTTAAAGGCAGGTCAGGAATATCAATAGTTCCTTTTAATACTGTTAAAAATTGTGGGATTAACTCACTCGACTCGTCACTTACAAATACGTGATTACAGTACAGTTTTACCCCATTTTTACTTGCGTCGAGTTCGTGCTTTAGTTTTGGAAAATACAAAATCCCTTGCAGTTTAAAAGGGTAGTCCACATTTAAATGAACCCAAAAATGAGGCTCTCCCGAAAAAGGAAATAGGTAATTGTAAAACTCTGTATAGTCTTCTTTCTTTAAAGAAGAAGGCTGCTCTGACCAGAGCGGGCGCTTTTTATTTGCTTCTTCTCCTTCTACTGTAATTGGGATAGGTAGGAAATCACAATATTTTTTTACTAATTCTTTTAACTTCCACTTGTCTAAGTATTCTCCTGAGTCAGAATCTAGGATAAGTGTAATTTTTGTACCTCGATCTTTTTTGTCTATTTCGGTTATTTTAAATTCTGTTCCAGATTCACTCTCCCATTTTACTCCTTTAGAGTCTTTTTTGTAGGACTTGGTTTCGATTTCTACTTTTGTAGAAACCATAAAAGAAGAATAAAACCCTAACCCAAAATGACCTATGATCCCGGCTTTAGAGTCTTTTTCATATTTTTTAATAAAGTCCTCAGCTCCACTAAATGCAATTTGGTTGATGTATTTTTTTATTTCCTCACCGGTCATCCCGATTCCGTTGTCTTCAATGGAAAGAGTTCTTTTTTCTTTGTCAAAGCTAAGTTTTATTTGGTAGTCTGTCCCACCTTCAAACTCTTCGGATAGTGCAATTTTTTTAAGTTTCGTTATAGCGTCTGTAGAATTAGAAATCAACTCTCTTAAAAAAATATCTTTTTCTGAATACAGCCATTTTTTGATAATAGGAAAAATGTTTTCTGTTTCTACGGATATTTTACCTTGTTCATTCATAGTTTTCCTCTACTGATTTTTTTTGAATTGGGTTGTTTTGAATTAATAAAAATTGCTTGAAATTTCATTTTTCGTCAAATGAAAAAAAGAGAGTTTAATCTAAATTTTCTGAATCACTGCCACTACCTGAGGAGGCCGAAAATGCAGAGTAGTCTGGGCGAGCAGATTTTTTATTCTTCGCTGCAATTTCTGCGTATTCAATAGTATATAAAGTCCAAGGGATTGCTTTTAATCTTGCGATAGGAATTTTCTTCCCTGTTCCTTCGCATATACCGTAGGTACCTTTTTCGATTTTATTTAAAGCGCCTTCGATTTGATTGAGTAAGTCTATTTCATTCTCCGTTAATACCGAGCTTAAAGTTTCTTCGTTGATATTCGAAGCCATATCTGCGAAGTCTCCCATTTCTTTTAGACCTGAAGGAGAGCTTTTGTCTTCCCAAGTATTTAATTTCTGAAGAAGAGAGCTCTTTTTTTCTAAAAGAGATGATTTTAACTCAGATACTAACTTTTTATCGTATTTTGGTGTTGCTTTTGCCATCTATGCTTTCGTTTCTTTGTGATCTACGTGTTTTCTGCAAAATTTACAGTATTTTTTAGTAATAAGTTTTTCAGACTTAGTTTTTTTATTTTTAGTCTGGTAATATGCGGATTTACCGGAGCATCCGGTACAAGCCAATTTAATAATTTCTCTCATAATTTAGCCATGAATTTCTATTCTTTCTATAAGTCAAGGTACTCTATAATTCTTTTTCAACTTTTCTATATACTTTGAATTCTTTTTATTTGACGAAAATCTTCTTGAAAAATGGAAATTTTTCTCTATTTTTTTCCTTTTTTTGCCAATAGGAGGCTAAAACGCTTGCAATTAATGAGTGAAAAAGGCTGGAAATTGCGCTTGGGACAGCTACAAGTGGGTCAGAGAAGTTATTTTTTGCTAAAACTACTCCAAGTCCTGAATTTTGCATTCCAACTTCAATGGAGACGGTTCTGGATACGATTTCGTTTTTTGTAAAAATTTTGGAAAAAATATAGCCTAATAAAAAACCTAAAAAGTGTAGTAAAAATACAGATACGACTAACTTCCACCCGGAAGATAAAATAGCTTTTCTTGAAGAACCGATTACTGAAGCTACAATTAAGACGATACATGCCACTGCGAGCACTACAAAAATAGAACGAATTTTTTTAGTGAAAAAGGGTAGAATTTTATTGAGTAGAACTCCGAGAAACACTGGAAAAACAACTACTTGTATTGTGCTTATGAATAGTCCTAATGCGTTTACATTGATCTTGTTTCCTGCAAGAATCCAAGTTAGTATTGGAGTTGCAATTACAGAAAATAGTGTAGATACGGAGGTCATGGTAACAGATAGAGCTAAATCTCCTCTCGCAATATACGTGATTACGTTAGACGCTGTTCCTCCCGGGCAAGAGGCTACTAAGATTAATCCTACTGCAAAAAATGTCGGTAGGTTTAAGATTAGCCCTATACTCCATCCAAGTAGGGGCATAATAGTAAATTGTAAGAGAACTCCTATAAACACATAGAATGGGGATTTGAGTATATTCGTAAAATCTTTTGCTTCTAAGGTAACTCCCATACCAAGCATAATAAGCCCAAGTCCAAAAGTGATCCAGTTTCCTGAAAACCAAACAAATAGCTCGGGTTTCAATAGAGTGAATACACTTGCAATCAGTACAAAAATTGGAAAGTATTTCGTAGCTATATTCATGACGCGATTGGAAAACTTTAAGGAAGATTTTTTAGGAGATCAACTACTTTTTGTAATTGCTCTATAGAATTGTAAACATGGGGAGCGAGGCGAATTCTGTTTAGTCTCACTGCGCATACTATATTATTTTTTTGTAATATCTTAGCGACCTCTGTACTATCTTTGCCGGGTGCTTCAAACACAATAATTGCAGTCGGGTTTTGAAAATTATCCGAATACACTGTCATACCAATTTCTGTGAGTTTTTTAGAAAGAAATCCACTAAGGGCTAAGAGTCTTTCTTGGATATTTTGAAAACCTGCCTCGTCTAAAATTTCCAAGGAAGAGAGAAAATACACCCAGTCTGTAAAATTGGAAGTAGATATTTCAAATCTATCAGCACTATTTCTAAAATTATTTTTATAAGGGAGATATTCCTCACCATTATCAACAGAGTTTTGTCCTTTGAAAATTGGTTTTAACTTTTTCAGTTTATCTCTTCGGATATACAGCACTCCCATTCCAAGTGGTCCAAGAAGCCATTTCCAAGTAGGGAAGGCCATGTAAGAAATATTAGAAGATTGCAAATTTATCGGAATATGACCGACCCCTTGCGCACCGTCTAAAATAAAGTCTATATTATTTTCGTGGCATAGCTCACCGATCTTTTGTAAAGGAAACACCATCCCTGTACACCAGTGAACCGTAGATATTGAAATTACTTTTACGTTTTTAGAAATCTTTTTTTTGAGATTTTGAAAAAACTCTTCTTCACTGGGTGCAAGCGAAATAAATTCTAACTCTACTCCTTTTTCTTTCCAGTGTTCAAAAGGATATACATTACTCGGATACTCGTCTTGAAGAAGTAAAATTTTATCTCCTTTTTGTAAATTCAATCCATAAGAAATAAAATTCATTCCTTCTGAAGTGTTGTGAATGAGTGCAAGCTCAATTGGGTCACAGTTTAGCAGTTTTGAAAGTATAGATTTTATTTTATTTTTTACTTCGATATATTTAAAAGAATCGTTGAGTATCCCTTTTTGTGAATATTCTTTTAAATAAGAAGTTACCTTTCCTATAATTCGATTGCTTACAGGAGTTGTGCCGCAATTATTCAGCCAAATAAATTCATTATTTACCGGATAGTCTTCATAGAAACTTTTCCATAAAGACTCTTCTTTTGGATTGAAAGATTCTATTCTATTACCTCCGGTGAAGGAACAAAATCTTTCAGCATCTTATCCAATTTCAAGGCGTTCGGATTTTCCGGATCTAAAAATATAGCCTTGGCTAAAATTTTCCGTGCCCTCTCTATGTTTCCGAGCAATCTATAAGTATCTGATAGATTGATTAGATTTTTTGTATTTTTCGGGTCTCTCAATTTCAATCTTTCGCCATAGTCTGCAGAGAGTACGTAGTCTTTATTCATTTTATTTGCGAATGAAGCGAGGTAGATAAATTCATTGTCTGAAGGATTCAGAAATGTATAAATATCGCAAAGAGAGCTTGCTCTTGCGTAGTCTTTTTGTTTTAGAGATAATTTTCCCATTTCTTTGATCAGGTCTAAATTTTTTGAATGAATCGAATATGCTTTTTCAAAGAATTCCATTGCAATCGGTAGATTCCCTGATCTTAGTTCTTTTTTTCCGTTTTCAAATTCTTCCCAAAATTTTTCAGGCAAAGAACTTTCGTCTGCATACTCTTCGTTTTCTTTGTAGCCAATTCTAAGCATGGTAAAGTCATCTGATAATTCTCCTGCATTTTGAACCGAGAGAGCAATTTTTTCCAGTGTGCCTTCTCCATTTTCTACGTGGTGCAAGAATTGATTTTCGTCTTCGTTAATAATCCTATTTCCGTCTTCATCTATCCCAAGAATAATATCGTCTCTACCGTCAGATCCGATAATCACTACATCTTGAGGCAAGAGTTGAACTGTTTTAATCGACAAGTCTCCGTCTAACCCCATGACCCCGATTTTATGAAGAGAGAGGTCATTGTCTATAAAACTTGCCTTTCCATCTCTATATAGTACACTCCAAGGATGCTCTGCATTTATGTAGTACATAAATCCGGTGAAGTCTTCTACCATACCTATAACCATGGACACAAGCATGGAGCCGTCGAACGAGACAAACACGTCTTGTAATTCTATAAATGCATGTTTTAACCATTGCTCTGGAAATTTGTCCTGACTGATTGGATCCATCTGAGTTCGTACGATTATAGATTTTAGTACTACCCCAAGAACTAAGGCTCCTCCTGCTCCTTGGATCGATTTTCCCATTGCGTCCCCATTTAAAAATACCGTATAATCCTTACCTTTTAGTTGGATGCTGTGTGCAATACAGAGGTCTCCACCGATTTCGGTGTCTTTATTTTTGAATTCAAAATGCTTTTTCTGTCTTACAAAAAAATCTATATGTACAAAATCTCCTTTGGAACGATTGACTCCAAGCGGTTTGATGAGTAGAGAAGTAAGAAAGTAGTCACCGTCTTGCTGCACTTTCAATTCTTTTACTTCGGTTAGAGTTTTTTGTAATTCTGCAGTTCTTTCTTCAACTTTTCTCTCAAGGTGTGCATTCAATTCTTCTACCTGATTGTGAACTCTCAAGAATTTATTTGCGAGAACTACTGCAATTCCCATGATGAATGTAAAAAATCCATACCTCATCAGTCCGAGATTTCTAAGTCCTCCCACAGGGATTGCTCCAAGCAAATCCCAAAGAGCTGTAATAACGAGAATAGAGAATCCGATCAATAAACGAAAAGCGTCTTTATTTTTTAATTTCACTGCTTTGGTCATAACGTATCCGAGATAACCAAGGACAGAAAGTGCAGACAATTGCCAGATAAGTAAAATCTGAGTAGTCACCCATCTTGGAACAAAGAGCATCAATAGACCAAGAATCGAAACGAATCCAAGATATATTCTTGAATACAGAGAGGCTTTTTTTTCAAAGAAGAAATTTTCAAAAAATAGAATTGCGAGTGCCGGGATAAAAAAGAGAAAAATGTATTCTACTCTTACAATTACTTTAAAAGGGTCCAACCCCCATTCAAAAACTGCGTTGGAGCGAGTGTAATTGTACACTGATATTAAAACAGAAAACAATCCAAAGTATAAATTGTATTTTTCTTTTGGTCGCTTTGCATACAATAGAAGGTGATAAAGCCCTACAAACATATACATAAACAAAAGCATCAGAGTCACCCTGTCGGATGCTTTTTGAATATTATTTTTGTAATAATCTAACTCAAAAGTATTGTCTCCTTCCTTCCCCCATAAACCTACTTCTTCTTTGTATCCCCCCTGAACAACAAATCTAAGTGTGTTTTCTTCCTTGATAGTGTTCTGTGGTAGGATCACGACAAGTCCTCTCACCATACCGTATTTCAGAACCTTTGTTCCGTCTAACTTCCCACCTGAGGCAATCTTTTGCCCGTTGAAATAAACATCATAAATATTTGTGATAAATGGAATAAGGATAGAAATATCTTCGTTTAGGTTTTTCAAGAAAGACTTTTCAAATTGGAATTTTTTTAAGAGTGTGATTCTTCTAAAAGTTTCATTTGGGTCGTTTGGCTCTATGTCTTTTATGGTAATTCTTAACTTTTCAAATTTTTTCCATGAAGGGTCGGTTTCATTTGTAGTTAAATCAATTCCATCTTTTGCATACCAGTCTTCGATCAAAGAAGACGGAAGAGGAGAGGCTTCTAAGGATAGGGCAACGGAAATATTTAATAAAAGCGCAATTGTTATTTGTAATTTTTTTTTCATTCGATTTACTTTTTCTTCCTTTTTATCGGTTTGCCAAATTTTTTCTTTACGAAAGGTTTCTTTATTGTTTTTTTTGAGGTCGGGTGAATTTTCTTTTGAGGTTTCTTTTTGGCATGTTTTGGTCTGGGTAAAATTTTTTCTGGATGAGAGATTTCTGCTTCTTTGCGAATTTCTTTTTCAAAAATATTTTTAAAAGCAGGGATCGACTTCAAAAATTCCATAAGAGTTCGTAAATTTTCACTTCTGGTTACTAAGTTGTAATTTCCGGGAATATCAAACCACCAATCTCTTCCTTGTCCAAATTCAGCACTTTTTTTTGGAGGAAAGCTAATATCAGAGATAGGAGAAAATGGGTAGAAGTAATTGAACAAAAGAGAGTTGTTGAGAATATTTTGCAAATATTCCGACTTATATTTCCATTTTTTGAAAAAGCCGAAAATTGAAGTAAAATTAAAAATATACGAGCCATAAAATGGAGTTCCGAGCGTTAGGAATGTTTCAATTTTTTGTCTGCTTTCATCGGGGAGCACCATCGTTTTTAATCCACCGGTGTTGTGAGCAATCACTGTAAGATTTTTTGGAGATTGCTTTAGAATTTCTGAAAGCTCATGAACTTGATTTTGAATTCCGAACTTACTGAACTCGGCAATCTCTGTGGACAGACCTTCGTTTTCTAAATAGTTTTGCAATTTCCTATAAAAAAATCTATTTCCAAAAAGTCCAGGAACGATAAGTATCTGAAAGTTCTTCTTCAAGTCTTTTTTGGGAAGAACAAGCGTAGAGATATTGAAAATTATACAGATGAAGATTTCGATAAGTTCAAGGGTAGAATAATACACCGTCCTAATTTTCAAAAGAGCTTTTTTCATAAGATAAACTATGGCAATAGATTTAAGAAAACATTGTAATTGTATAGGTCAAGTAGTTTATGCTCTTTTTAGATTCTGCTTGCTATATTTAGAATTCTAAGTAGTATGACCATTTATATTGAATGAAACGGGAATTCCTTATTACTTTTATTTTTCTAATTTTGCCGGGTATTGTGTCGGCTTATCCGAATTACAAAACTGCCGAAAAACATCTGCAAGAAACTTGGGAAAATTCTTTTCCTATCAGTTACTCTAAAATTGTAAAGGTAAATCCTACAAGCAAAGGGATATTGGAAATTCGTGATAAAAAAAAACGACTCTATCTTTATACTTTTATAGTATTTGTTCCGCGATATACATTGGAGGATAAATCTTTGATAGCATTAGAAGAAGGAAAAGAGGTTTTTGTGAAATTGTATTTTGATCCTAATAATTCAGAAATTCCCTATAGTATAAAACTCGGAGAGTTTGAGGAAAAATATTTTTCAAAATCAAGAATTCGTTGGATTGGAAAGTGAAAGATATTCAAGAACAAATCATAGCAAAAATGAAAAAAGAAAATTTAAGTGATGCTTTAATTTTCGATTTTCTTCAAAAAGTAACCCAAGTGCAAAATGGAGAAACCGGCAAAGTCAATTGGTCGGAGGTAGGAGATTTAATTCCTGATACAGACGAAAAAGAGTTATCAAAAATTCATTCTGAATATTCTGGCTCTCTAAATAATTTAAAAAAATTGGTTGTGATCAAGTTAAACGGCGGACTTGGTACTTCGATGGGGCTTTCTTATGCTAAGTCTTTAATAGAAGTCAAAGAAGGATTTTCTTTTTTAAGTATTATCGCAAAACAGATTAAGTACATTAGAGAAAAATTCGGAGTAGAAGTCCCTTTAATTCTCATGGATAGTTACAATACACAAAAAGATTCTTCAATCGAGCTTAAAAAAATTGGATTCACGCAAAATTTTCCAATAAGTTTTTTACAAAATAAAGTGCCTCGTATTTTAAAAGATAGCTTACTCCCTGTTTCATTGCAAAATTCAAAAGAAGAATGGTGTCCTCCCGGCCACGGGGATATTTATTTATCCTTAAAAGAAACAGGCTTATTAAAAAAATTATTGGAGAGTGGGTACGAATATGCATTTATTTCTAATGGAGATAATCTTGGAGCAACTGTAGATCCATATATTTTAGAATATTTTATAGATCAAAATTTAGATTTTGCAATGGAGATGACCCCTAAGACTTTAGCCGATACGAAGGGAGGAGCAATTTACCGAAAATTGAAAGATGGAAAATTTCTTCACTTAGAGTTATTGGAAACAGCTCAAGTACCAGAGGAGAATGAAGACGAATTTTCAGGACTTGGGAAATTTAGAACTTTTTCAACTAATAATTTATGGATTAATCTAAGGTCGTTAGATGTATTATTGCAAGAAAAATCTATTTCTTTGTCGTTAATCGTAAATCCGAAAGTTATAGAAGGACAAGAAGTTTTGCAATTAGAATCTGCTATGGGGTCTGCAATAGGAAATTTTTCAAATACTAAAGGAATTGTCATACCCCGAGATCGATTTGCACCTGTGAAAAAATGCGAAGACTATCTTATTAGAAGGAGTGATGCGTATATCTTGAATGAAGACTATTCGCTTGCCATGAGTCCTGTTCGTAAAGAATTAGGTTTGAGTGAAAATATTGTTATCTTGGACGATACATATTATAAAAAAATGAAGGACTTTGAAAAATTGTTTCGAGTTTATCCTTCACTGATTTTTAGCAAGAGTTTGAAAGTAGAAGGGGAAGTAGAATTTGATACATTTGTTGTTTTAAAAGGCGACGTTAAGATTATCAATAAGACAAATAGAAAAAGGAAAATCTCAGAGTTTCAGTCGGATGAATTTTCAGATGAATCAATTACTTTTTCGTCGGTTTAACACAAAGGAATAAATACCAATGAGTAAATTCACAATGCCCGTATCCGAGAAAAAAGCCGATTTTGTACGGGAGAATTTTAACACGATTGCAAAAAAATACGATCTCTTCAACGACCTGAATAGTTTTGGGCTTCATAGAGTTTGGAAAAATACGATTTGCAATATTGTAGATTCTGTTCCTGCAAAAAATCTTACCTGTCTCGATTTGTGCTCCGGTACAGGGGATATCACTTTGCGTCTTTCTAAATTAGAAAAAGTATCTGAAATCTATTCTGTGGATTTTTCTGAATCTATGTTAGACATTGCAAAAAGAAAAGTAACGGAAAAGTCCAAAGTCCATTTTCAAGTAGGAGATGCTACGAATCTCAAAAATTTCAAAAAAAATGGTTTTGATATAGTAACAATCGGGTTTGGGCTTAGGAATGTGAATGATTTGAAAAAAGCCTTACGAGAAATTTACAGAGTATTGAAGATGGGTGGAACTTTTATAAATTTAGATGTAGGGAAGGTAAGAAATCCATTTATTCGATTTTTTGCAGACTTTTACTTTTTTAAGATTGTGCCTATTTTTGGTTATATTATCTGGGGAGGGAAGAATGATATGTTTGATTATTTACCTGTTTCTTCTATAAGTTATCCGGATCAAAAAAATTTAAAGCTGATTATGGAAGAGATAGGGTTTAAAGAGATTCAGGTTCAGGAGTTTGTTTTCGGAAATGCAGTCCTTCATGTTTGCAAAAAATAGTTATTGGATTTGATTTATTGTATTGAATTGAGTTGTTGGAATACAAAATGGAGTATCTCCGTATCTTCTTGTTTCGTTCTTAGAGTTTAATTCTTCTACTTGAATGTATTTTGCGATTTTGTTGGAAAACCAAATACTGAGATGAGAATTTTTTTGAACAAGAATATTTTTTGACTCTAAAATATTTCCGCCTTGGTCTAATAAGCTCCATTTTTGGTTTAGAGAAGTTTTTGAAGTAGAATTATCTAAAAACACAGTAACCTTCGTTTGAGAAGGATTTATCAGAGTCCAAATAGTTTTTCCTTTGAATATATGATAAGTGAGGTTGAATCCTTTTTTATTTTTTTCATAAGCGAGTAGTTGATGAGAATGCAGTTCCTTATACCTGAAATCTGTTATCTGACCTTCTTTGTTGATCTTGAATAGAGAATGTAAAATAAAAAGTACTGAAAATCCATAGATTAGGATTACAGAAATAATTTCAGTTTTTTTATAAAGTTTTACGTTAGGCGAAATAGCTAAAATTAGAAATATTGATACAAAGGCTCCATCCGGGTGAACTACTTGGTAACCGATGAAAAAGGGCAAGATAAGGAATAGAGGCAAGTATTTTAATTTCCTGCCTATTGTAGATGTGATAAGCCAAAGCAAGATAACGACTACACCAATAAGTCCAACTTCAGATAGAAGACCAAGATACAAAGAAGGTGCGCTATCCATTATAGTAAATTTTTTATTTTCTGTGTAAGACTTGTCGTGTAGCACAGGGATAAAACTGCCAACCCCATTTCCAAAAAGAATATTTTTAGAAAATACTTTTATGGCGATTTCACTGAATGTGATTCTATTTTGATCGATTTTTTCTATTGTTGACTTTAGGTTTGTTTCTTTATTGAAGAACATTTTAATATAGGTAGAGGTTTTATGGATCGGATTTTCAGTAGAGGTTTTTCCACCTGCATAAATCAGTAACAATACATACAGCCCTAAAACAATAAACACTATAGGGAAAAAAGAAATTTTTAAATAGGTGTTTTTTATTTTTTGAAAAATCAAAATAACAACAATTACAAAAAAATTAATAGAAAAAATTAACCAATAAGCTCTGCCTTGTTTTATTCCTACAAGTATTGCAATTAGAGTTAAAATAATTAGGATGAATGATTTTGTAACAGTTCTCCATTCTCCTTTTTTATTTAGGATCTTCCAAACAAAAACAGACAACAAGGTTGAGAGAATCCAAGAGGAACTTCCAGAATCTCTAAGAAGTCCCATTGTACGATTTGCTTCCATTGAAAGATTTGTATGCCCTGAAAAAATATTTAAAGAATAAAATGTTTGTGAGAAAATTACGACAATGTTTGCAACTAAGCCAATAGAAATTCCTGTCAGCCAATGGGTTTGAGGAGGATTCAATTGGGGCGAAGTTCTTTCTTCGTAAAAAAAATACAGCAAGGGAAAAATGAGAGAATCTATAGTTTTCATGCTAAGACCAAAAGCAGTCTTGGAAGAAATTTCGGGTAAGTACATAGTTTCTAAAATTCCGAAACCTTTTAAATAAGGAGCATTAAAATAAGTGATAAACCTATCTAATGTGAGAACTACAAGAAAAATAATTATAGAAAATTGTACGTCCAAGTACACTTTTTTGTTTTCTTTCGGTGGAGGGTTTAAAACAAATAGTCTCCGAAAAAAATCAGATTCTTTTGAAGAAATACTTGGATCGTTTCTTCCTAAAAATTCTAAAAATATTTCTCTAAGACAAATCCCACTAATCGCTCCAAAAAAAAGTCCATTCAATACAGGAATATCAAATTCAGAATTCGTGTGGGCAGATAGCCTAACTAAAATCATAGCCCCCGTAGCTACAAATATTCGACCCAATCTTCTTGAATATAAATTGGGCAAAAAACCAAAAGAGAATTGTAAAAATAAATTACCGTAAAATTCTTTTTTTGGAAAAGGATTTGCAAAATGATAGATTTCAATCCAATAGTAAGATACCAAAAATACAAAAGCCATTGTAAAAATCGGAAGATTTTTGAGATTTTTGAATTTTTGTAGCATATCTTTCATTTAAAGATTCATTTTTTTAAATTTTTTCCAAATGTCAAAAACAATAATTCCAATAAAAGTACAAATAATACTCCCAAAAATAACAGAATAATTGCTTTGATGAATATATTGTATCACCACCAATGCAATGATTCCCAATGAAAAAAAGGCATATACGATTGGAGTTATTGGGTAACCAAATGCTTTGTACAAAGATTGCTTTTCTTTTCCTTTTAATCGGAAAATAAAAATTGAAAGCACTGTAAGCACAGACAAAAAAGTTATAGATAAAAATGAAAAATTCAGTAAATCAGAATCTTTTGGAATAAACAGTATCATAATGGAAGCAAAAAAGCTCTGTAAGATGAAACTATACACAGGAGTGTTTCGTTTAGGGTGAATGATTCCGATTTTTTCCCAAAATAGACCGTCTCTCGACATTGCTACAGCTATCCTTGTTCCTGTAATCATACTTGAGTTTACATTTCCAATTACCAAAAGTAAGATGATAATAGACAGTATTTCCGGAATGATTTCTAAAGAATGAGATATGTCTGTTACGAGGGATAAAAAATATTTTCCGATCAAAAAATAGGGATCGTTATTCCCGTCTTGAATAGTAGAAAATGGAAGTACTGAAATAAATACAAACGCAAATAATAAATAAATAATTGTTACTATGAAAACTCCACTAATCATAATCTTTGGGATTACTTTTTCAGGGTCACGAATTTCACTTCCAAGTGTTAGTGGAGAATTCCAACCAGTGAAAGTCCAATATACAGGAACAAGCGCTGAGCCAAGTTTTAGAATATCAGGAGTTCGTAGAGGAGCATTTAGATTTTTTTGAAGCATAGATACATTGGAAGAGCCAACTGTTAGAGCTTTGAATATCAAGAAAAGAATAAACGATGAGATTGCAATCAGTGTAAATAGTGGAGTTAGCGTAGTCACTTTTTGCAAAAAAATAGAAACACTTAAACCAAATTGATTTAGATATGTTAATACGATTAGAATTCCAAGAGCTATTAATTGAAAGTAGGATATATTGAATTGAACTCCAGGAATAGTGAATGCCGTATTTCTTACCCAATCTCCAAAAATTGTAAGTCCTTGATAATACACAGTGAGGCTTAGACCAATCGCAATAGAGCTTGGAAACGTAATGAATTGAGTCAAAAATCCGAAAAGAAAAGACCATCTTTGCCCGTAAGCATTTTTTAAGAATACATAGTCCCCGCCAACTTCTGGAAAAAGAACTGCAAGCTCTGCTGAACTTAAAGCACCTGTGATCGCAATAAACCCTCCAAGAATCCATACAGTCAAAAACCAAATTGGATGAGTAAGCGAAGAAGCAATAAGCGATGGATAAATAAATATTCCTACACCTATCATATTTCCAATCATAATTAGAATTGCACGATTTCTTCCGAGGTTGCGAGTAAATGGAGTAGGTGAGTTTTGTTGGATTTGCAAAGATTTATCCGAATTGTGGTCAAGCTAAAATTTTTCTTTTCCTTGTCAATGAATAGGACACTTAGTTATACCGTAGAAAATGTGGGATCTCCACTCTTTGCTGTAAAGTGCATGTTTTATACCAATTGTGAACCTTTTCTGCAAAAATGTGGGATCTCCACTTTTTTCAGTAAAGTGTATGCTTTATACCAATTGTTCACCTTTCACGCAAAAATGTGGGAACTCTATCGTTTTCGGTGGATTACGCATTTAGTGCAGATTTGGGACTTTTTCTGTAAAAGCTAAAAAAATTTTCCAAAAATTGCAAAATTTTTTTTCTAAATCAAACTTTTTTTACCTTATAAAGAAGAGCAGAAAATTTTACTTTAAGGAGAAATTTATGAACCCACAAAAATTTACAGAAACCCAATCGAGTTTGCTTATTCCGGCAAAATACATGGACGAGTTCAATAGAAGAACGACGGGTTTTTCGAGACGAAAATATTTGCACGCATTGCTGAACAGATACAGAAATGTGATTCTTTGGGGGACTTTTGAGAAAATGGATAGAGTAAAGAAAGCGTATCAAGAAGTCGGGCAAAATTTGCAGAAGAAGAATTTTACCCCGAATAACGATGACTGGATTGAATTGGGGATTCTTGCAGATTGGCTTGGCACCACGAAGACCGCTCTTTTTACTCTTCTGTTAGTGCTTGACCTTGCCGAATGGGACATAATTCTTCCAAGCCGATTCTTCGAGAATGGAGTTCCCTCCCCGGTAACCACGATTGCGGGTGGAGCTTACCTTTCCAAGAGAAAAACAACCCGCTACAACAGACTAAAACGACACAAACCCGACGAAAAGAAAAGAACACCCTAAAAACAAATCGAAAGAAAATAGTAGGATAATTTATCTTTTACAAAAGATTGAAATAAAATAGTTTCGATTTCGGGACTATACGTGAAAGAAAAAATAGTATCAGACTTGCTTAAAGGAATTTTAGAAAAAAACAGAAGAGTTTTATCTAAGTCCATTACATTAGTAGAAAGCACATCTGAAAAAGACAAAAATATATCTGAGCTTTTACTATCCAATTTACCACTTATTTCAAGGGCAACATTTAGAATAGGGATTAGCGGTACGCCTGGAGTAGGAAAGTCCACTTTTATCGAAAGTTTTGGTTTGTATTTAATTTCGCAAGGTTTGCAAGTCGCAGTGCTCGCAGTAGATCCCAGTTCTCCAATTACGGGGGGGAGTATTTTGGGAGATAAAACAAGAATGGTAAATTTGTCGAATCACCCGAATTCTTTTATTCGACCTTCGCCTTCTGGGGGGAGTCTTGGGGGAGTTGCTCGAAAAACAAAGGACGTGATTTCTCTTTGTGAAGCTTTTGGTTTTGATGTAGTGCTTGTTGAGACTGTAGGCGTTGGCCAATCAGAGGTTGCTGTTTGTGATATTACGGATATATTTATACTTTTATTGCAACCGGGAGCAGGGGATGAATTGCAGGGGATCAAGAAAGGTATAATGGAAATTGCCGATATCATAGCAATAAATAAAAGCGATGGCAAAAATAAAATCTCGGCAGAAATTACAAAGTCTGAAATTCAATCTGCATTATCCTTTACTCATCCAAAGAATTCATTTTGGAAGACCCCCGTTCATTTAATTAGTTCTATTGAAAATACCGGATTAGAAGAAGTTTGGACTGATATAAAAGATTTTTTTGAAAAATCGAAAGATTTGATTTTTATAAAAAGAAAAGAGCAAACAGAAAAATGGTTTTGGGCATCGATAGAGGAATTAATATTTTCAAAACTTACAGAAATCAAAACAAAACAAGAATCAATAGAAATTCTCAATCTGTACAAAGCAAATGTAATTTCTCATCAAAAAGCAATAGAGAATATCCTGTCTTTTCTTAAGTCTGAAATTTAGAAAGTTTAGTCTTGACTGAACTGACTAAATAAAAAGAATTGGAAAAAAGTTAAATTTAGCATGAACAAGAAACACAGTATTCAATCGTCATCGAAGTTGATTTCTATAGAAGAAGTTGAGTTTATCGAAAAGTGCGGGGTAATTTATGAAAAAAAAATCGGCCTGCCCCGAATTGCAGGGAAAATTATTGGGTTTCTGTTAATTTCAGACCCTTTGGAGCAGAATTTAAGCGAAATACAAAAAACTTTGAAAGTAAGCAAGGCGTCTGTTAGTAACATGATGCGGATTATAGAAAAGGTCGGGTTTATCGAGAAGATAACACTACCCGGAGAGCGAACAGCTTTCTATAGAATGGCTTCTCTGAATGAAGAATTCTTACGCAGTTCAGTTGACGATAACAGAGAATTCAGGAAATTGATGGAGGTTGGTTTAAAAGTTGTCAAAAAAAAACAATCCCATCTACAGCTAAGAATAAAAGAGTGGCATAGTTTTTATAAGTTTGCAGAAGAAAAGTTTCCAAGCCTTTTTCGGCAATGGTTAAAAAAAAGAAAAGCAAGTTTAAAGATTTAGAAAGTTTAGTCTTGACTGAACTAATTAAATAAAAAATATGTAATGAAAGTAGGAAATAGATTATGAAAAAAATAGTTTTTCTATACTTGTCAATTTTTATACTATGGAATTGTGCAAGCTCAACTGCGGGGATTGCTACCAGCAATATTCCTATCTCAAACAAAAGATACAAAGTAATTTCTCCTATTGAGGAGCAGTTGTCATGGTATAGTTTTGATATTGGAATTCTTGGCATTCCTTTTAAAAAGCCTCCTATAGATGAAATGATTTCTAAAATATTGAAAGATAAAAATGCGGATGCTTTGGTAAATATTAGATATTGGACTGATAAAACTATTATTTTATTTCTCACCAGAAGCCGTTTTGGGTTAAATGCAGAAGCAATTAAATTTGAAGAAGAAGTATTGCCACCAGTCAATGAAAAAAAGAAGCGTTAGTTTCCTTCTAATAGCACAGCTATTTTTTGCAAGTTGCATGGGAGGAGGATATTCTCGCGATATTTCTATAACTCCTTCTGCAACTGTAATACGTACTGATAATTATAAAATTCTCGGAAAATCAGAAGGTCGTTCTTCTGTATTTTTTCTTTTCAATCTTTTCCCTGTGACGAACCCTTTGAATATAGAATACGCTTTAAGTCAAGCCGTGCAAAAAATCCCGGGTGGTCAATCAATGGTGAATATTAAAATATGGCACGAGACCCAATATTATTTCCCACTTGGCAGAGTTCATATTGTGAATGTAGAGGGAGATGTTGTGAGTTTTGAAACGTCCCCCATTCAGGAAATACTCCCTGATAAAAAAGACCCAACGAAAAAACAAAAACTTCCTGATGGCGGGATAAAGGTAGGGAATGAAAAACCTCCGGCAGGTGGAATTACGGTAGGGGGAAAGTAATTTGGCCATGAAGTTTTTTATAGCAATTTTTTTGACTCTATTCGCATGGAATTGTGCAATTGACAATACTGTAGATTCTTTTGATGCACAAAGTCAAGTAAATGCAGCCGTGCAGTTTAAAGTAGATAAATGCAATGAAGAAGAAAAAAAGAATCACCCAAGCTCCAATATAACTTACTTTCCTCCACAACCTTGGTTGTATATAGTCAACAATCCGATAAGAAGAAATTTGGATTTATGTACGATAGCAATTACAAAATCAGAATGCCCATTTTTAAACTATCCATTAATTTGTATGTATATTTATCAAAAGAAAGAGGTTGGGAAATTCCCGAATATTATATTCAATGAATTTATTAAATTTAAGATTAAATAGAATGTTGTCAGGTACGATCCTTCTTCGGCCTGTATTATTTTTCATTGGATTACTCTTTTTTATATCTTCAGATATTTTTGCAGTTTCTTTTCGAGCAAGACTTTACAGTCAAGTGAATAGCAAAGGCGATGGGCCTTTCTCTGTAATGATTTTTGAGACCAAGAAATTTTATCAAGCCAATGCGGATGGTTATTTTGAGGCAGAGGTGCCTTCTTTCGGCACTTATACTTTTAGAATTTTACGCCCTACAGGAATGCAAGAAATCAAAAAATCTATTACCTTGGAAGATGAGCTTGTTACTATTTATACGGATAAAAAAGAAATTCCAAAAGGTGCAATCCAAGTTCAAGGAGATAAAGAAAAAACCGTAGTCTCTCGTTACAAAGTGCGTTATGACGAAATCCAAAGGATGCCCGGTACTTTTGGTGAGCCTTTAAAAGGCTTAGAAACTTTACCTGGTATCACTCCAAACCCGGGTGTCGGTCCCGGTGCAAATTCTTTAATTGTTCGTGGAGCAGATCCGGATTGGAATACATATTTATACGATGACCTTCCTATACTCTATCCTTTTCATTGGGATGGTTTGACTTCGGTGATTCACGGAAATCTAATCAAGTCTATAGATCTTTACACAGGTGCGTTTCCAGCAAATTACAATAACGCTCTGGGTGGTGTGATTGAAATTGAAACTGTAGACAAGGTAGAAAAGAAAACCGGTTCAGCGAAAATGTCTCTTTGGAATGCAAATGCAATGTACCAAACTCCAATTTTTGATGGGAAGGGGTACTTGGCAGTGGCTACACAGGTTGGGTATTTAGACAAGACTATCGGTGCATCGGGACTTGTTCCTGAAGGAATCCGACTTCCGAGATTTACAGACTCACAAGTAAAGTTTGTGTACAATATCAATCCAGAAAACCAACTTTCGTTTACCTTCCTTCACGCGAAAGACGATTTTGCTGCAAGTATAGAAGCAAAATCATCCGATGACCCTACAAGCTCCATGCAAGCTCTATCTGGTGCCAAGATTTCGGCAGGACAGGGTTTTAGAACCATGGGGCTAAGACATATATGGACACCGGGAACTAAGTTTACAAACAGATTTACTCTTATTAATTTTGAGCCTTTTATTGATACTAATTTTTCTTTCGGTCAATACAAAAGCCTCCTTACAGCAAAAGTCCCGTACACAGGTGTGAGGCAGGATGCGACTTGGGATGCAATGAAAATTCTAAAAGTAGAATTTGGCACTGAAGCCCGGGTTGTTTCTGCCAATGCGGGGGGTGAGGGTTTAAGAGTAAAGGATCCTACAAATCCTTCGCCCAATCCCTACGATACTACAAACCCGGCTTTTGAAAAAATGCCTTTGAATGTTAGAAGACACACACAATACTATAATTCTTATCTTACATTTAAGTTTAAATTGGGAAATTTTGAATTTACGCCCGGTGCAAGATACGACTACATTTATGCAGTAAAACAAGGTGCACTCGGTCCAAGAGCTACAATTTCTTATAAATTTGACAATATCGGAAAAGGTTTGACTCTTTTTGGTGGAAGCGGGGAATACGCCAGATTCAGTTATTTCTCTCCTGCCTACAATAAAGACTCGGGGAATTTAGATATAGGATTTGAGAAAGCCAGAAAATCCAGTGTGGGAGCTGAACAGCAGCTAACTTCCGAGTGGTTAGTAAAAGCAGAAGTGTTCAAGAATGAATTTTATAATATTATAATCGACGACCCTTATATTTCAGATCCTATAGGTATGAATCCTGATAAGGGGCAGTGGTTGACAAAACCGGTAGTTAGAAACAGACCCAGAAATTATTCCAATAGCGGGGATGGTTGGTCACATGGGTATGAGTTATTAATCAAGAAAACAAATAAGCAAGGAAGTAGAGATTGGTTTGGCTGGATTTCTTATACATGGACTCAATCTTTTCGTAACAACAATCTGTATCAACAGTACGAGGGAGAAAATACTGTGTATACTGCCGACGAAAAAAGACTATTGGCTTCTGTTTATAAAAATTCAAAAGAAACTATTGCGAGTTTTGACAGAACCCATGTTATCAATATAATTTATGGTTGGAGAGTTTCTGAAGATTGGCAAGTAGGGGGACGCTGGACATACCTCACTCAACGTCCGATTGATCCGGTGGTAGGAGATGATGGAGGACAGTTTGCAAACCCAGCTAACAATCAAATTTTTTGGAATCCAAAATTTTCCAATAATCCTTACTCGGCAGAGTATAAAAATTCCAGAAGATTAAAACCTTATCATAGATTAGATATTCGGATAGATAAATTTTATAATTACGAGTGGGGGTATTTGAGTATTTATTTTGAAATCATAAATTTGTATATAAGAAAGAATGTGGATGGAGAGAACTTCGATCCTACAAGACCGTATTCCAGAACCAATCCAAGTCCTTCTCCTACCTTTGGAACTTTAGAAGTCGGCAAGACTGTGATTCCATTTTTTAATATTGGAATGGAGGCGAGGTTTTGAAAAAAATCATTCTGTTACTTTTCATATTTATAATTTTCCAATTTCAGTGCAAAACGAAAGAGTCTGATTATGAAAAAAAATACAATACTCGTGTACTGTTAAGCTATCTTATTCTTCCACCTCCTCTTCCTCTGGACGCTTGTATTCATTCTTACCAGACAGCAGAAAATTGCTTAAAAAATTCTACAGAATTTCCTCTATCTCCATATCCGGTAAATGAAACTACGCTTGTAACAATACTAAATCAATCGTCTGTGAATCCAACGTATTCTTCACTTTGTACAAAAATACTTTCTTCTGCAAATTTTAAAAATTACACAGAAAGAGGAAAAGAATGTATAATGAATTGCAATCAGTCGTATTGGCAATTAAGAATTGATACCAACTTGTGTACAGAAAAATTTACAGTCCAAATTAATTCTTCTTTAACGGGACCTAACTCTTGCTATGCCAATTGTTTTAAAACTTCAAATAACGACAGGAGTATAAAACAATTGGAATGAATTTTACGATTTACAAAAAAGAGATAGAAACCTGTACAAATAATATTAGGTCATATTTTTAAATTTTATGGTAAGGATAGAAAATGGAAACTTTAGTTGATTTAGGGGAGATAACGGTATTTATAGTGATGCTTATTGCAAGTATTGTTGCAGTTGCGGTAGGTATAGAAAGAACTATTGTATTTAAAAGAAATACTAAGGGAAGCGACTCTATCTTAAAAGATGTAATCCCGAAAATCAGGAGTAAGGATATACAAGGTGCAGAAGAAATTGTGAAGGCATCGTCGCATAACGTCTATTCCAGATTTACAGAATTCTCTTTAGAGCATTACAAAACTGGGCACGATGGATTATCCGAGCTAATGACCGGTAAGATGATCGAGGAAAAAATCAGCTTAGAAAAAAGACTGCCTATTCTAAACACTCTTGGAAATAACGCTCCCTTTATTGGGCTGTTAGGAACAGTGTTTGGAGTAATTAAAGCATTTCACGGACTCGGCACAATGGGAAATGCTGGGTCAGAGGTAGTGATGAGAAGTATTTCTACGGCTTTACTTGCGACTGCAGCAGGTCTATTCGTTGCTATACCTGTAGTGATGGTGAATAATTATTTTTCCAGAAAAGTGAAAGTGATTTTACAAACCTTAGAAATTCTCTCTAACGAATTTTTAGCAAGTCATTCCAATTCAAAAAAAAGAGGGTAGTGCAATGGCAATGCAATCAGGTTCAGACGAAGAAGAAATCGGCAATATCAATATCACCCCGATGGTGGACATCATCTTGGTGTTACTCGTAATCTTTATGGTGACAGCCAATTTTCTGAAAAAGGAATCTATCAACATCAATCTTCCCAAAGTAGGTGCATCCGATCCTAATGTGGCACAATCCGTACAAGTGGCACTAACCAAAGACGGAAAGATTCTTCTTGAAGGACAAGAGGTAAACGAACAAAAACTTATGTCCACTCTAACCAGAGACTCAAAGTACAGACCCAATATGAGGGTAACTCTTTCGGCAGACGAAAGACTTAGCTATGGCACAATTGCAAAGCTAATGGGAGTAATCAGAAAATCAGGAGTTAATAGAATCGCTCTATCAGTAAAAAAATGAGAACGATGCATATAGCAAACGATAAAATTCATCTTATATTGCAGTTAATAAAAAAAACAGATCTATTTAAGTTATGTATTTTTCTTTCCCTGTTTTTACACCTATCTGGATTTTTGGCGTATTATATTGCTACCTTGCCTGTAGATATAAGCTCTGACGATTTAAAAATCGAAAACATAGAGGTTGATTTTAATGAGATCCCTCCTGAATTGATTGGAGGCAAGTCCAGTCCGGCACCTGTAGAAAAACAAGAGTGGGTAGAAGGAAAAAATAAAAACGCAGACGACCCAAGCGACGAAGATATAAATCCAAACGCAGTTTCAGGAAATGGTACGGATAAAGACGGGTATTTATTTTCTTATAATGGAGACAAACAACCGACCCCGATAATAGATTTTGATTTGAAACAATTTTTTCCGGCACAAGCCAAGGCAGCCAACATTACAAGTAAGACTGTAGTCGTTCTGATCCAAGTAGAAGAAGATGGAAAGTTAACTAGTGCTAAAATTGTATCTGGAAAAGCAGGTTACGGATTTGACGAGGCTGCAATAAAAATTGTAAACATGGCGAGATTTTCACCCGGATACTTGGGAGGAAAGCCCGTCAAGATGAGTCACAGACTCCCGATTAGTTTTGTATTGGATGATTGAGGGAGAATTTTAAGTAAACTTCAATCCAATTTTATTTTTTCCGTCTTCAGTTGGCTTAACCCAAACAACTCTGGCTGTTTTGTTTTGAAAATTCAAACTATTTCTATCATGAAAAACAATATTCAAAACATCGTCCACCTTATGTTGTGAGTTTGTAACAAAACAAAGCCCGTCTAAACTAACGTCAAATGTCTGGCATAGATGGAATTCTTCTTCTGGCAAGGCAGGGCTTTCAGTGCTACCTAAAACAGAATAGGAAATATTCCAATTCACTTCGATCCGAATTTTATTTCTTCTGTCATTTCCGTAAATACAAATCTGATCTTTCCCATTGGCTTTGGAGAGATACATTGCTTTATCAGCTTTTATAAAAAGCTCATCTTTGCTTTCTGTGTCCTTTGGGTATTCTGAAATTCCGCAACTAAATGAAACAGACTCTCCGTGGAAGTTTTCTTTTTTTAATTCTTCTTTAATTCTGTGCATTACTATATAAGAATTTTCAGAATTGGAATCAGGCATGATGACTACAAACTCTTCTCCACCATATCTGCAAACAATATCTTCTCTACGAAGATTTTTTTTAACGATAGAAGCTGCAGATTTTAAAACATTGTCACCTTCTACATGTCCATAAGTATCATTAAAATATTTAAAATTGTCTATGTCGAGCACGCAAAGTGAAATCACTCCTTTTCTTCTTCTGGCACGATTGATTTCATTTTGAATTATTTCTTCGTAGTATCTTCTGTTGTAAACTCCGGTCAGTGCATCTATCAGAGCACTTTTTAGAGTTTTTTCGTAAATTTTTATTTCAATAATTTTTGGATTTGCTAACTTTTTATTTTCAGTAATAAAATAATTCAACATAGCTGCCCGAAAACTGAAAGGAGTACCGAGTAGTTTAGAACAAGAGTTTTTGTATTCTATGATTTGATTCCAGAGATTTTTTGCGATTTCTTCCGAATCCATTTCAATGCTTACTAGTACTTTAAATAGTTCTGTATAGATTTTCCTTTCTGAGTTTTCCTCACTCAGTGTTTGCAATTTTTGGATAATAAAATCTTCGTTATTTGCGTCTTCGTCTAATATATTTATGATTTCTTTTTCCATAGTACCCGAAGTTAAGTTTGTATCAGAGTCCGACTGCCTTTTTAATTGAATTTGAGGATTTTTTTCATCTTTGAAATATGAGATATTCAAGGTAACATTTCCGAAATCTCTTTTTTCTATAATTGTACCCGAACGCACAAATCTTACTCGCCAATATCTTGAATTCTATTTACCAAAATCCTATGAAACTAAATTTTATGTCAACTGAAATTGAAATTTTTTATAAATCTTTTCTTGCCAATTCAGGTATTTTGTTTTATCATATCACAAAATAGTCTAAAACAGGTATTTTATGAAAAAATTTCTATTTGGAATTACTCTCTTTCTAATTTTAGCTGCACCGGGGTTTTCTATTCCTACTCCACCCGAATTTGAAGAATTAGTAAAGAACTCCGATTTTATTGCAAAGTCAAAACTGACGAATGTAAGACAAAATAAACTTGGGAAAAACACTATTTCAGTCGGTGCTGAAGTGGAAATCCTTAAATTGTATAAATCTAAAGGAAGTATTCCAAACAAACTGAACATTGCCTTTATTATTTTTCCAGAGTATTTTGGAAAATGGCTAAGAGAAGCTCCTCCAGAAGGAGAATATATTATTTTTTATATTAAAAAAAAGGTGAAAGACAGTTCAGGAAAAGAAGGAGAGATAATCACTCTTTTTGAGCCTCACCCTTTTGCTTTTAAAGAATATTCTGAAGAAACTGAAAAAAGAATACTAAACTTATCAAAATAATTTATAAGGAGAATACAATATGAAGCATATACTATTAGTCGTAATTTTTCTTACTGGCTCAATCCAAGCACAAGGATTTGATCCAAGGTCTGTAAAAGTTAGGTTGAAACCAGATTCCCCGGAGCTTGTAGCCTCATTAAAAGAAGCCAATCCAAATAGGGCAAGGCATAGAAATCTTTCTTCAAAATTAGATTTAACCGAGTTAATGCCCCCAGTAGGGAATCAAGGCTCTCAAGGAAGTTGTGTTGCTTGGTCAACTGCCTATGCAGCTAAATCTTATCAAGAGTACCTTGAAAGAAAAGATAAAGTTTCTTCGTGGAAACTTATTACTGACAAGCAAACTCCAAACTACAATGCAATTTTTTCACCTGCATTTATCTACAACCAAATCAATGGTGGGAAAGACGATGGCTCTGCTATTTCTGATGCAATGAGTTTAATAGTTGATAAAGGTGCCGCCACTTGGGATAAAATGCCCTACAATGAAAAAGATTTCAAAACTCAACCAACTATTGAGATTCTAAAAAGTGCAAGTCAATACAAAGCCAAAGAATTTATGAAGGTAAGATACAACGAACCGGATGAGATCAAAGCTCAACTTGCAAAAGGAAGGCCAGTTGTAGTTGGAGTAATAATTTATGAAAATTTTTACAACTTAAAAGGAAAGGACGTTTACAACAAATCAGGCGGGGCTGCACTTGGAGGTCATGCAATCACTATAGTCGGTTATGACGACTCCAACCAAACTTTTAAATTTATCAATTCTTGGTCACAGTATTGGGGAGACAAAGGATATGGTTATATAGACTAT
Organism: Leptospiraceae bacterium; assembly: GCA_015075105.1. Lineage (NCBI taxonomy): Bacteria > Pseudomonadati > Spirochaetota > Leptospiria > Leptospirales > Leptospiraceae > Leptospiraceae bacterium. The sequence continues at coordinate 1,336,404 of JABTUZ010000002.1, forward strand.
AAGTGGCTTGCCAGAGTTTGTCAGGCGGCTTATGTGATGGTAGATGAAATTGATCCGAACATCGCCTCTGATTCTTCATCTGAAAAAACTCCAGATTCTACTTCACAAAACGAAAAACCTGGTCAAGAAGATGAACCCCAAGAATTATCGGCTCCGGAGGAAATTCAAGCTACAAATGGTATATATTCTCAAAAAATTGTACTAACTTGGAGTGGGGTAAAAGGTGCAGTAGGGTATGAAATCCACAGACAAGGTGCTGGAGATTCCAAATACACAAAAATAGGGCTATCTCATACTACCAATTTTGAAGATACAGGAGTGAATAATGATATTTCTTATAATTACAAAATTGCCTCTATTGGAGAATATAAGATTTCAGAGCCAAGCGAAGGATACGCGGTAGGGTATGCGAAAGAAACAAAATCCGACATTCCTCCAAAAATTGTTGGACTTTTTGCAACTGACGCAAAATTCCACGATAGGATTGTTTTAGAATGGGAGCCATTAGAAAATGTGACAGGATATCAAATATTCAAATGGAACTCCTCTTCAAAATCGTATAAGTCAATAGGTAAGACAAATAAAACGTATTTTGAAGATACCTCTGCTAAAAAAAATGGGGGGAGCGAAACTTATACAGTTGCCGGGTTAAACAATAATAAAACTGGAATTCTATCCGATGCAGCCGTAGGAAAAACTTCTATTGCAAGAAAACCAGCACCACCTGAAAAATTGCAAGCCTCAAGAGGAATCTATAAAGACAAAGTGGTTTTACAGTGGCAAAAGGTAAATAGCGCATCTCAGTATATTGTGTATCGCTATATATACGGAAAAAACAAATGGGAAAGATTGAATAGCGTAACCAATGAAATGTTTGAAGATACAAAGGCATCTAACAAAAAAACGTACTACTCTGTTGCCGCTATCAGCAAGGAGGGTTTGTGGAGTAATTTTTCCAGGTATGCCCTTGGTTTCACGGATCCAAAATCAAAACGAGCCGGGTTGAAACTTGAGCCTCCAAAAGATCTGCAAGCAAACTTGGATAAAAAAACAAAAACAGTGAAACTAACATGGAAAGGTGTAGATAAATCTAATGAGTACAGTGTTTGGCAGAAAAAACAAGGTGAGTCTGGTTGGTCCCCGTTTAAAACACTAACCAACAAAGAAACGAGTGTTAGTTTTTCTCTCCCTGAGGAAAATACTCTATTTTTATATACAGTTACATCAAAACCTGAATTGGGTGAAGAAAGCGAAAAATCCAATTTGGTTAGTGCAGTGTATTCTACTCCTAAGCAACACGCAAGAAAAAGGGCATTTGGCGGGGATTCTAAACTTGAAAAATTTAAAGGTACTTGGACTGCAATGCAATGGGATGGAAAATCTCAAGTGAAGAACGTAATCATTGAAATAGAGCCTATTGACGATAACACTGCTTACAATATCAAAGTTGATAAGAAAAAGGTCTTTTCAGGAAAATATATTCAGGACTCTCCTGTTTTAGATATTAATGGAAAATTAAAAGTTACACTTTCTTCAAATGAGGATTCACTAACTGTAGATATGCAGGATAAGTCTATTGTAAACGGGAAAGGGGAGTTGTCTTTTCTAAAAGAATAATCATTTCTTTAAAAAATAATATTTAAAAAGCGGTTCTGTTTTCAGAATCGCTGTTTTTTTATAGCAATGTTTTAAATATTTATTCAAATAAAATATATGGAAAATAATTTAGGTAGATTTTTAATCGCCCAGAAAAATGATTTTAAATGGCGTACCTGCAAAAAGTCGTTTTTTGAAAAAGCAATTGTTCAAAAAGCCAATAAAAGCTCCATTTTCTAGCGTTGTAAAAAGCCCTGAAAGGGGTTTTTGCAGTAGCGTCATAAAACTATTAACTGAGTTCAACTGAATGATTCTTTTTTAAAAAACTATCTTGCCTTCATGGAATCGGGTTGACCTGTATTTGCAAGTGTAGCCCTCCATAGAGTACTTCTTTCAGGATAGAGTACTTTTCTTTCACTCGTGGCAACATGAATCGGTAGATTTGTAAATACGTTATTCCATATTCCTACTACCATTCCTGTTTTTCCTGCCATTCCTGCGTGAACTGCATTTTGTGCTAAAAATCCACAGAAAACGGAGTCTTCTGAATTGGCAGGAATGCTTCTTATGATATAACTTGGATCGATATATTTTAAATTGATTGGGATATTTTCTTTTTTAAAATATTTAGATATTTCTTCTTTTAGAAAAATTCCGATGTCGTTTAATTTTTTATTTCCTGAAGCGTCTGTTCCTGTAGAGCCTTCAAAAAACTTCTGCCCTGCGCCCTCTGCGGTTACAATTACTGCATGACCTCTTTTTAAAATTCGGTCTTTGAGTACAGAAAAAAATGCACCTTCTCCTTCCAAGTCAAAATCTTTTTCAGGAATTAAAACAAAATTCACATCTCTGGAAGCGAGTGCCGCATTGACTGCGATAAAGCCCGAATGTCGTCCCATGAGTTTGACAAGACCGATTCCATTGGGTGCACCTTTGGCTTCCACGTGTGCAGAGTCGATTGCATCAATTGCTTTAGAAAATGCAGTAGAAAAACCAAAAGTTTTCTGAATCATGTTTATGTCGTTGTCGATTGTTTTTGGAATTCCGATTACTGAGATTGCTTCATTTCTTTTTTTAATTTCTTCGTGGATTGCCTGTGCTCCTCTGAGAGTACCATCTCCACCGATACAAAATAAAATTTTCACACCGTAAAGAGAAAGAAAATCAACCATATCTTCTACATTTTGATTTCCCCTCGAGGAAGACAGAAAAGAACCTCCTTCTTTATTTACGCGAGCCACTAATTCAGGAGTTAGCTCTATGGGTTTGTGCCCGTATTTTTTCACTAAACCTTCATACCCGTATTGAAATCCAAGAATTCTTTGCACTCCGTATCTATAGTGCAGTTCCATGACTAAACCTTGGATTACGTTATTGATACCCGGACAAAGCCCGCCACAGGTAACAACCCCTGCCGTTACCATTTTTGGGTCAAAAAAAATTTTTTCGTAAGGGCCGGATTGTTCAAAAAAAACAGGATCTTTTGCAAACTGAGCTTCTTCATCAGGAGATTCATAAACTGCTCGAAAAATTACAGACGCATTTTCTTTTGTGTAAAACTCATACCCTGCCGGGTTAGGAATCTTACATTCGCCCAGGTTCTCAATAGTATATTTCATCAAATCCCCTTCTTTTCAGTCTCAAACTCACAAAGATAACTATAAATGTAAACTGATTTTTTAGTAGATTTTTTTTTGTGAATATAATAATAATGTCTTTTTGGAGCAGAAATCTTTAGGATAATGGAAATTGAAAACATCTATTTTTAAAAAAGTCATACTTTGTGTAGGTTTTCTGACAGCTTGGTCTGTGACGAATTCCCAAGACATAGCATTCCATGATGTTGGATTTTTTAAAGATCCGTATTTTAATTTTTCGTTATTAGCTCCATCGTATAGGATTGAGGAAAAGGATCCAAATTTTTACGCAATCTCTATCCCTTTCAAATTTCCTGCTGAGGCAGCTTTAGTTCCAGAGTTAAATAGGCTCAACTACCAACAAATGCCTCCTTTAAGTGCATCGTCTGATTTTCCTTTCTTAGGGCTTTCACAAAATGTATTTACTATTTCTGATTATGTGTCCGGCTCTACAAGCTGGAAGATTGCAAGTTATGAAAACAATCAAATGAATTCAGGCGATTTAATGAAGAAAGACCTTTATTCTAGAATGCCGGCACTTTGGCAAAACAACTCATCTCCTCTCGTGAATACGAGACCGGGTGCAGTGTTTATGGTACTAAAGAAAAACATGGGATTGAATTTTGATCTTTCTATTCGACTTATGGGAAGAGAGTCCGGTCACGTCGCAGCAGAGTCTCTTGGTACAGGACTAACATTTTCTTATAGGTTAGCCAACAATCTATTCAAGCATTTTGAGAACTCCAGTTTTAATTTCTTCTTAGGATTGTCCGGTTTACAAAAATTAGATGATAGGACATTAGCTTTTTTAAAGCAGGAATTAACCGTAAATGGTAAGGCAAAGTCTATGTATGTTAATCCGGGTTTTTCCTTAGCTACAAGAAATATGATTCTTGAAGGTACTTTTCAACTTCCGGTGTATCAAAATACAAACATAGGTGATGTTGATACTCTCTGGAAGTATGAGTATCAGGGAAGGCTTGGGATGAAGTGGTATTTACCTGAATTTATCAAGCCGTAACTTTCTAAATTCCTTCATCTGGACCCGGCACGTAAAAAGTTTCTTCTGCACTCAAAATAATTCCTGTTTTTGCATCAATCATTCTGCAATTGATATCAATTCCTTGACCGCTGTAGCTAATCATCCCTGTTACGATAGCGTCTAACTTCAATATTTCACCGATTTTTTTTACAACAGAAATATCCATAGCTCCATTTATGGAAACTTTATTATCTTGGAGTATTTTTTCATACATTAGTCTGTCTAAAATTTTCATACTCCCTTTTTTGACTAATTCGGTCGTCACCTTTTCGGCGATAATTTTCCCTAATTTGTGTGGTTGGCCGTTTGTGAAAGTAAAAGAGACTACAATTAGTTTCAAAGGAGGATTTTGGTTGTAATTTTTAGAAAGAGTCTCTGCAATTTTTTCCATCGGAGAAGGAGGGTTTGGGTCTATATAGGCAAGAGAAGTCTTTTTTTTATCTCCAAGACAATAACTAAAAAAAATAAGACACAGGGTAGTGTAAGATATTTGCTGCATATACTTTGAGATGTTTATATTAAAAATATTTTTATTCATTTTTTAAAGTTAAAAAATAATTATTAGTTTATCTTTTCAGGTCAAGATAAATTTGTATTTTGAAAATGGATTTATGACGCTACTGCAAAAACCTTAAAACGGGGTTTTTTATAAAATGAATACAGGGATAATGAAAAATATCGATACAAAATCCGTAATTATTACCGGAGCGAGCAGTGGGATCGGCGAAGGTCTTGCGTGGGAATTTGCCAAGCTCGGATACAACTTGGGACTGGCCGCAAGAAATATTGATAAATTAGACAAAATAAAATCAAAGATTCATACACAATTCCCTGAAATTTTAGTCGAAACTGCCAAATTAGACGTTATGCAATATGATAGTGTAGAAAAAGTGATCACTTCTTTAGACAGAAGGCTTTCTAATTCTACTGAGATTCTCATTGCAAATTCAGGGATCGCCGGCTCTAAAGAATCAGGAATCGGCAAGTTCGAAGACAATAGAAAAGTAATAGAAACAAATTTATTGGGGGCAATTGCCACTATTGATGCGGGTTTAAGTTTTTTTAAACCACGAAAAAAAGGGACGATAGTCGGAATTTCATCTGTTGCCGGTTTTAGAGGGTTGCCGGGGAGTGCTGCTTACTCTTCTTCAAAAGCTGGGCTTTCTACATATCTTGAATCACTTAGAGGGGAAGTTAGGCGCTATGGGATCCATGTGTGCTGTATTCATCCGGGATTTATAGACACTCCGATTAAAAACAAAAAACGAGCCTTCGAGATTTCGGTAGAAAAAGGCTCTTCACTGATTGCGAGTGCGATTTTAAAGAAAAAGAAATCGTCAACTATTCCTTGGTTTCCTTGGGCTATGGTAGGATTTGCAATGAGAAATATTCCTGAATGGATTTGGTCGAGGGTCTCAACAAAATGAAGAAAAAAATTTTATTTGTATGTCTTGGAAATATTTGTCGGTCTCCCGCAGCAGAAGGGGCGTTTAAGCATTTGATTAAATCGAAAAATTTAGAGCACATGTTTGAAATCGACTCTTGCGGGACAGCCGGTTATCATATTGGAGAACTCCCTCACTCGACTACGAGGGAAGTTTCAAGAAAAAGAGGGATACAATTAGACCACAGGTGTAGGAAATTTGATTTAAAAGATTTTGACTATTTTGATTTTATTCTTGTGATGGACGATTCAAATTACAATGATGTAATCGCTAAAACAAAAAATACTCTCCACCAAAAAAAAGTAATAAAATTCAGAAAGTTTGATGAAGGAGTGAGTGGCTCGCCTGACGTACCAGACCCGTATTACGGAGGAATAGACGGATTTGAAGAAGTTCAAGATATTGTGAGCAGGTCATCTGAAGGATTTTTAAATTGGATACTGAAAGAGTTCAAAGAATTATCAAATAGGTAAAAGATTTTTCAAATATCCCAAAAGAAGAAATCCAAGTATTCGATAAATTTTCTATACTGCAAAAAGTAAAAATAAAGAATAAAGAATATAGTATAAAAAAAGTTATTTCCCAAGACATGGGAGAATCGGAGTTAGACGGGCTGAACGTCTTACGAAGCAAAACGCCTAACGTCCCAAAAGCCTTTGGAACTATTTCGGATAGAGGAGAATACTTTATTGTATTGGAATACATAGAAAATATTCCATTACAAGATTCAGACTCAATATACGAGACTCTACTTCCAGTGTATTCCTGCCAAGGAGAATACTGGGGCTGGAAGATGAATAATTATGTAGGTAATCTCTTACAAAAAAATTCTATTCACAGGGATTTTACTTCTTATTTTTTGCAAGATAGAATAGAACCTCTTCTCTTTATGGGCTCAGAAAAAGATTGGATAGACTTTGCTTTTAAAAAGAGCATTCTTTCTTTAATAGAAAAAAAATCTATTGAGTGGGGGCTTGGGGAAACTACTCCACGGCTCATCCAAGGTGATTTATGGTCAGGAAATTTTTTACAAAACAAAAACAATAAAGTATTCCTGATCGATCCTTCGGTTTCCTACGGTCACCCGGAACAAGATTTTGCTATGGCGCATTTATTTGGTGGAGTTCCCACAAACTGGATTCATCCTATTTCAAAAAAATTAGGAATAGAAGAAGGATTTTCAGAGAGACTTCTTTTTTGGCAGATATATCCACTACTTGTTCATTTACGATTGTTCGGAGGGAGTTATTTGGAATCACTAAAACATGCGGTTAGGCGCTATTTGTAACCAAAATAGTATTGTAAGAAAACTTCATTGAAAGAAATTAGAAATTAAAAATATGAAAAAAGCATTAATATTGTCGGGTGGGGGAGCAAGAGGCGCATACCAAGCCGGAGTTTATAAATATTTAGAAGAGAATAATTTTATACCGGATGTTATTTGTGGAACTTCTGTAGGAGCGATCAATGCAACTGCAATTGGTTGCGGTATGGACTATAAAAAATTAATTGAACTGTGGAAGTCTATTGAAGTCGGAAAAGTTTTACAGTATTCGATATGGCACAACATATTGGATATATTTTTTCGCAGATTTTCTCCACTGGCAGATACTACACCACTGAAAAATCTAATGTATCAAGAATTGGATTTTAGAAATCTAAGAAAAAATAAACAAGAAATTATCATTACAGCAGTAAATATTTTAACTTCCGAGCTTGTTTTTTTTGGGAACAAAGACATAGACATAGAGCACGTAATGGCTTCTTCTGCGATCCCATTATTCTTTCCTTGGCAATATGTAGATGGAAGACCTCACTGGGACGGGGGTCTTATGGCAAACACTCCATTGCTTCCCGCAATCGAAAGAGAAGCAAAAGATATAATTGTAGTACTTCTATCTCCTGTAGGTGGTGTTCAGATGAATATTCCTAAATCAAGGGTCGAAGCATTGGAGAGAGTTTTTGAATTATCTTTGATTGGCTCTTATCAAACTATTCGTTCCGACTTAAGTTATGATAAAAGCTCTATCAAAAAAAATGGAGCCTTTAGCAATATGTTAGATTTTTTTAAATCAAGACCTGATATTAGAATTCGTTCTGTAGGACCAAAAAATTCATTGGGGATGAAAAGTATCTTAAACTTTAGTCTTGTTCAAGCAGATTATTTGATTCAAAGAGGATACGAAGACGCAAAAGAACAACTCGGAAAATTATAATGGATAGGCTAACTTCAAAAAATGGTTTTTTTACCGACCCAAAAGGAAATATCATATTTTTAAGAGGAGTAAATTTTTCAGGCAGTGCCAAAGTTCCCACTACACCTGATGGAACAACTCATTACGATCAAAGCCAAAGTTTTGATAACCATAGAGACGTTTCTTTCATAGGAAGACCGGTTTTAGAAGAAGAAGCCGATGAGCACTTTAGAAGACTAAAGAAATGGGGTTTTAATTTTTTACGATTTCTTGTGACTTGGGAAGCAATCGAGCACAAAGCACCAGGAAAATACGACGAAGCCTATTTAAACTATATTGTAAGAATGGTAGAGCTTGCAGGGAAGTATGGATTTTATTTATTTATAGACCCGCATCAAGACGTTTGGTCCAGATTTACCGGTGGAGATGGCGCACCCGGTTGGACATTGGAATCTGTCGGAATGGATATTTCTAAATTTAGAAATTCTGATACTACTATTGTTCACCACGAAATGGGTAGTAAATACAAAAAGATGGTATGGCCTCTCAACTACCAGAAGTATCCAACCGCTACAATGTTTTCTCTCTTTTTTGGTGGCAAAGTGTTTGCACCAAATTGTAAAATCGAAGGAAAAAATATTCAAGACTATCTCCAAGACCACTTCATCGCAGCTATATCCCGACTTGCAAAAAAATTGTCTCGATTTAAACATGTTGTTGGGTTTGACTCTTTGAACGAGCCTCATCCGGGTTTTATTGCAAGAAAAAATTTGGGAGAGTTTGAAGGAATCGGTTTTGGAAGTCTAATCGGCTCAACCCCATTTCAGGAAATGTATATGTCTGAAGGAATATCGTCTAACGTACACAATCGACTTTTCTTCGGAAATCTAAGTATTCCGTTTAAAAAAGTTGTCTTAAACCCTAAGAAAATTTCTATATGGAAAGAAAAATTTGGCTGTGTTTGGAAAAAACACGGAGTTTGGGAGTTAGATCCGAATGGAGCCCCCATGCTTTTGAAACCAGATTACTTTTACAAAGTTCGAGGAAAAAAACTTGAGTTCTTTAATGACTTTATGAAACCTTTTATTCAAAAGTATAAAACTTCTATTCAGAAATCTCAAAAAGGATTTTTTATTTTTATAGAGAGCGATCCGAGTAAATTAGAATTAAATTGGTCGGAAAGTTACAAACCGAGCCATGCTTCTGTTGTGAATGCAACCCATTGGTACAATGTTGTACTTCTTTTTACAAAAAAATATTTTGATTGGTTCGGAATCCATAATTTTAAAGAGAAAATTGTTTTTGGAAAAAATAAAACGAAAGAAATCTATGCCGATACAATCAAGATGATAAAAGATATGTCGAAAAATTCGATGATGAATTGTCCAACCGTAATCGGAGAAACAGGAATTCCCATGGATCTGAACAATCGAATCGGATATACGAATAAAGACTATTCTATGCACGAAAAGGCGTTAGACGAAATCCTATACGCTGTCGAAAAAAATCTTGTCAATGTCACTCTTTGGAATTATACCCCTGATAATACCCACAGTCTTGGGGATAGGTGGAACGAAGAGGACTTATCCATCTACTCGATGGATACTCCTGTGCATGTTGACCCGGATGGAGGAAGAGGGGTAAGAGCTTTTTCAAGGCCGTACCCGATAAAAACAAACGGTGAGCCTTTGTCGATTTTGTTTGAAATAGAGAAAAGCCTTTTTAAATATTCATTCAAGGTGAATCCAAAAGAAGAAGGGCAGTGTACTATTTACCTGCCTCCAATCCACTATAAAAATGGTTTTAAAGTTCTCGTAAATTCCGGCAGTTTTTCCTATTCAAAAACCGACAATTTGCTCTACTTCAAAGGAACAAAAGGAATTGAGCTATATGGAATCACAATTCTTCCAGAAAAATGACTTTTCAATCATAAGGCTGAATAAAAATTAGTATTCAAAAACTATTTAGAGGATAAATCACTTATGAAAAAAATTTTATTTTTAATCGTAGTAGTTGGCTTTGTTTTGACAATGAATTGCAAAGGTAGTTCTGTAAGCTCTGCAGAATGCGAGCCTATCGTAAATAAACTATTCGAAAATCTATCTAAGGAATTGAAACCTGAAGAAGCTGAAAAAGTGTCTATGATGAAAGCTACACTTCTTCCTACAATTCAAAAAGAATGTATGTCCGGCAAATACGACTTAGATTGCTTATCAAAAGCTACAAATATTGCTGCATTGCAAGCGTGTAAAAAATAATTTCTATTTAGAGATTAATTTAAAGAGCCTGAAGCTGTCAAAAGCAGTTTCAGGTTTTTTAATTTTTTTCAAATAGAATTACTCTAATACATAAAAACCTTTTGAGTCAGTATAACAGCCGTGCACCCTATAAATTTTTTCTTTTAAGAAGTATATTTTTTGAGCGTATCTTTCCTTTTTACGGATACACTTTAAACAAATATCAAACCGAATTGCCCACTCACATTCTTCAATACGATAAATCGGAAATATTCTCAAAAGTGGCTTTGACTCTTCTTCAGCAAATAGACTAATAGAACAAAAAGCAATTGAGACTATTGAGTTTACGATAAATAATTGGCGTACCCGCAAGATAGATCAATTGTACTTTTTGAAATAGTTGTACATCACGAATCTCATAAACGGGTGGTAGCAATCTTTTGATATATGCCCGCCATCTGCAAAGCTATTGCAATAGTATTCCTTGGTGTTGTCCATATCTAAAATTTCAAAATTGTATGTAGAAGTTAGTTTCTTTGTTTTCTCTTCCCAATTAGTAACAAATTTTGAGCTTTTCAATTTTTGTTGCATCGGAATCGAACTTTGAGGCCATACGATTAGCAATGGAATTTTCTCGCTTGCAATCTTTCTTAGGATTTCTTCAAAAAAGTAGTATTGCATTTTAGAATCTCGATAATTTGAAAAAAGCCAATCAATAGTCCTTTGGCTTGTAGCTTCCAAAATTCCAAAATCTTTTTCGACATAGTTTTCGATTGGAGAAAGTGCATTTCCTTTGTTGTCCAATAAAAATTTCTTGGTAGTTTTACCCATCTCTGCTACTGCAATAAACCTCGGATCACTTAATCTTTTTAATGCAACATTCAAATAGGGTTTATTTTTACTAACTCCAAAAAAAGTCTTTCCAAGATAAAAACTCAAATTATCTTTACCGAAAGCGGTTGCGTATTTGAATACAAAGGGAAGATCAAAACTATAGGTAAGATTGGAACCACGAAAAACTTTTGAGTTTTCGTTAAATTGGTTTGGGTCTGTTTCGAGCAAGATCAGATCTGGCCGGATTCCGTTTTCTAAAATTTTTTCTAAATAGAATAAGTAGTAAGCAGGTGTAGTCACCGCAGAAGAAAAATTATAAATATCCCAATCAGGATAAAAGTCAGAAAGGTCTTTCGCATCAAAGTACAAAAGCCTTGACGATCCAAGTACAATCATGAGTTTTTTCTTTCTACTTGAATTTTCCTTAACAAGGTTTTGTAGTAATGTCTTTTTTGTTTCGTAATAGATATAGGTAAAATCTGTCTTTAAATAAGACTTCACTTCTTCTAAAAAAAATATTTTATCAAATAAAAAAATTATCGTGAATAAAAAAATCGGATACAGTAAAAATTTATTTTTTCTCATGCTTTTTCACAAACTCTAAAATTTTTGGATATACATACAAGTCAAATTCCTCGTTTACTTTCTTTTCCCCTTTAGTATTGTAATGAATAGACTCAGAAAATAAATTGTATGGATAGTCATTTTCAGGAAATCGCAAATAGATTGCTTTTGGAGTTTTTGCAACTTCCTCATGAATAGCGTTATACACTGACTTATAAAATGGGGTTGAGTTTAGCCCTATTGCATGAGGAATTTCAAGAACTACAACAGGAAGTTCTTCCTTATTGCAATACTCTAAAAATTCCTTGAGTGGGTCTATATTGAATTCTGTTTTCTGCATCGCTGCAATATATGGCTTCATATTTTCAAGAGAAGAGGCATCTTCCGGTGCAAGAAAAAATGTCCCGAGGTTGATTTGTCCGTTTGTCTTACTCACCATTGTTTCAATAATTTTATTTCTCTCCACATTCGGAGGTTGAATATTGTTGAACTTATGTAGCTTCAATCCGGAAAAAAACTTTTCTATTCCTTCTCTATATTTTACGGATAATAACAGCTCAGGAATAGATTCCTTCATAATAAAAAAAAGCTCTTCACCTTTGTATTGCTCAAAATTTTCTTTCATAGAAAATAAATTCAATAGTCTGTGCTTGTATTGACTCCAGAGTGCCTTGTCTGTGTGAAATGACAATCCCTTAGACAACTGAAACTGTTCTGGATCGGCAGCCCATATTACCATCTTTGGCTTTGGATGGTTGTCTAAATATTTTTTCAAATAGAATTTAAAATACCTCGGACCTGCTGCGGGAAGGCTAAAATTGTACATGGAATATAAAGTTTTCTCGCTTTTTTTCTTACCAAAAATAGAAAGAGATCGACTGTCTCCATACATTACAAAATCAAAACTTTCATTTTTATTTTCAGCGATCTTTCTTTTGTATGTAGTAAAAAATGCTCCACCACTATCGATATAGTAAAGGTTGGGGATAAAGTGAAGGCTAACTTCCAATGCGATTACAACAAGTATCACAAGATACAGTGCAGGAGTTTTTTTAAAATACGAAATAAATAAATTCATTTTTATTAAAATTCCCCAAAATCAAAATAGAATAAAACATCGCAAGATACGCTATAGTTCTTACACCTGTACTTAGCTTAAAAATAGAAAATTCGTCATTTGTCCTGTATTGGTGAATCTCTATTAACACGAGTAAGAAAATTATTTTTAATACTTTCTCAAACAATATAGGGTCTATTAACCCAAACTCAAAGAATAATTTTTTTAACAATAGAAATGAAACCGAAACCTCTGACGCTCTAAAAAATACCGCAGATATTGCAAAGAGACCAACCGTAAAAAATATTTTTATGATGAGCTTACCATTTTTTATGAATCGAATATTGTCTCCCCCAAGTTTGGGGATATAGGGTTGCATGATTCTGTACAGACTCGTAAGAATACCACCATAAAGCCCCCAAAGTACAAAGTGCCAACTCGCACCATGCCAAAGCCCCGAAACAAAAAAAGTAATGATATTGTTTGCATGTTGCCGAAATACGCTGACCTTACTTCCACCGAGAGAGTAATACAAGTAATCTCTAAGCCAAGTCATAAAAGAAATATGCCATCTCTTCCATAGGTCAACAATGTTTGAAGAAAACATCGGTAGATTAAAATTTCTCATAAGCTCAAACCCCATGAATTTAGAAAGCCCTCTGGCAATGTCTGAGTATCCTGAAAAATCTCCGTAAATCTGAAAAAAGAAAGCCCAACAAGCAATAAACACTTCAAAGCCAGTGGCGCTTTTATTTGAAAAAATCGGATCTACAATAAACGAAAGATTGTCTGCCACAAATACTTTTTTAAAAAAACCGAGTAAGCAAAGAAAAGCACCTTTTTGTAATTCGTCATAACTAATTTTTCTTTCGCTTAACACTTGCGGAAGTAGTCTTGTCGCTCTTTCAATAGGTCCTGCTACAAGCTGAGGAAAAAATGAAACGAACAGAGCGAAGTCAAAAAAATTTCTGACAGGCTTCAACTCTCCTCTGTAAACATCAATAGTGTAGGACATTGTTTGAAAAGTATAAAATGAAATTCCAAGCGGCAAAGCGTAATTCAACAAAACAGGGTTTACACTAAACCCAAGACCGCCTAACGCATCTTTTGCGCTAACCACAAAAAAATTGTAGTATTTGAAAAATCCTAAAATACCAAGATTAGAACAAACGCTTAGGGTAAGATAAAGTTTTTTTCTCTTTAAATTATCACTTGAATTTTCAATTCCAATAGAAGCAATATAATCAATTACACTCGATACAAAAAGTAGCACTAAATAACGCACATCCCAATAGCCATAGAAAAAATAACTGGCTACAAGGAGCATGCGATTTTGAACTTTATGGGTTGTTTTTAGATATAAAAAATATACGATTGGGAAAAATAACAGAAAATCTAATGAATTAAATATCATTGCTTAAAAATTATGCCCGTATAGCAAAGAAAAACCCGGCTATACGAGATTACAAGAGATATATGTCAAACGATTAGAAATTTTTCACCAAGATAAAACTTCATGCACTACAGTGGACATCAAACTGCAATCATCGAAGATTTTCTTTTTTTCTTTAACGCACTAAACCAATCATCTGCTTCTTTTTTATAGGAAACTAATTTCTTCAAATAGTCTCTCTTTTCAGGATTTAAGATTTCTCTTGCTTCCTTTATAATCTCTTCAATTATTTTTATATGAAACGTAAAATAACTCGTGAATAAATTATAAAATTTATCATCAGACATTTCCCACGGTCTTGAAAAAATATCTTGAGAGAAATTCTCCAAGTCCTTGAAATCTGTATCATGGTCTCTTTCGTAGTGAGTATTAATAATCGCTACATTATCTGTTATGTCAGTCAATTGCTGAAAATATGGTTCTAATTCCGGGAAGTCCAAAGCTCATACCTTCCTAAAAAAAATTACTACAATGTCATGTTTTTAAAATGGCTTAAACTTTCAACTTATTTTTAGGAGGAACAACTCCATTCCATTTCCCAAGAAATTCTTTTAGTTTTTCTACCTGATCGTCCCAGCCGGCTTTTGCGCCCAAAACCCAGTTGTCAAATTTTTCTAAAATGGGGTAGCCGGAATTGATTAACTCCAACTTAGAGTTTTCACCATCTTGGATAAAGTTTAGCTTCAATTCTATATCTCCCGCAGGGTGATCCAACCACTTCAATTCAATACTTTTTCCGGGCTCAATTGATTTGTATATACCATTTGTTGTATATTCTCCTTCATTTCCGAATTTCCAGCTCCATGAAAATTTTTCACCGAGTATCGGACGACCGGTTACTTTATCTGCAAGCCATTGAACCAAAACTTCGTTTACTGTCACGGCATTCCAAACCCTGTCAATTGGATAGGGGATAGAGTAGGTCAATTTTAAATCTCTCGTATTCATAGAATCAATGGAAATCTTTATACAATTTCTTGAAAAGAATTTTCTCTAATTTCGCAGGAGCAAAAAGCCTCATCCATTTTACAAAATTACCAGACTTATCCATAGTTACAAGCCTAGATCTTGGATTTTCTACTGCTTGCAACATAGCCTGTGCGACCTCTTCTGGAGTTTTAATCTTTCCGTGGTGTTGGCTTTCGTCTAACGTATTGCCTTTTGCGTCTAACCCGGAAGTTCTTAAATTTGTTTTTGTGTAAGGTGGACAGAATAAAATCGACCGCACTTTTTCTTCCATAAGCTCAATTCTAAGAGATTCAAAAACTGCATGCAAAGCTGATTTAGAAGAAGAGTACGCCGATCTACCCGGGATCCCATACAATCCGGATACAGTTGAGGTAGTAATAATCACCCCTTTTGCGGCTTTAATCAAAGGAAGTAAAAGCATAGTCAAGTGAACTGTGCCAAAAAAATTAATATCGAAAGTTTTTCTAAACACTTCTATTTTCGTTTCATCAAACCTGCCGTGAGTCGTGATCCCTGCATTATTGAAAAGTACATCTAAATTTTCGGTATTGGAAAATACTTTCTTTTGTAGTTTTTTTAAATCCTTATCTGAGCTAATGTCGCATTGAACAGGTACGATTTCTGCCATTCCTTTTGAAACAACCGGCAAGTCTTTTGCAACCGCAAAAATCTTACACGGAATCGTTGACAACACATTTGCAAGAGCGAGTCCGATTCCACTGGAAGCACCGGATATTAGTATAGTTTTAGTTTTCCACAAATCAAGTTTCATAATTTAATGAATAACTTGAATTGGTCGAATATTCTTACAAGTCGTTTTTGCAAGAGTATAAATAAATTTTGGATACAAAATCAAAATATATTCTTTCTCAAAACAAAAAAATAATAGGAATAAAAACATAAATTTTCATTATAACTTTTGAACCTATGAAAGAGTTTACTTGGTTAATTGGATTTTTATTTTTATTTAACTCTATACTATCAACCTCAGAAATACCAATCCCTATCATAAAAGCTGCGGAAAAATATCGATCAGAAAGAGAAAAGCTAAAAACGTACCAAGTCGAGCAGGAAATCTTAACAACAACTATCGTTCAAAATACTTCTGAATCTCAAACAGAAAAACGAAAACAAATAGGGTATTTTGTCTCACCAAATAAATACTACTTTCTTATCAAAGAAAAAAAAATCAATGGGATAGAGCAGGAGATATACGGAAACTTAGAGAAAACCGAAAGACAAAAAAATGATTGGTTATCCAAAAATGGGATGTCTCTATTTCGATTTCAGGTTATTTCTTATCACGATAACTTTATAAAATACTCTGTCACTCCCAAACAAACCAAAAGCCACAAAAATGAAAAAGGAGAGATTTGGATAAGACTAAAAGATTACAGAATTAAAAAAATCATCTCTGAGCCTGTTTTACTTGGAAAAGAAATTCAGAGTTATCAATTGAGTTTGAACTTTGAGGATGAATTAGAATTTCAAGAGCCAAGCCAATCCATTCTAAATGTAGTGTTACGAGAAAAAGATACGATAAAAAAAATCCGAATTCAGGCTGATTTCAGAAAATATAAATTCAACACTCCCATCCCTTCTTCTATAACGAGATAATAAATAATACAACCCCTAAATATCTTGACAATCCCATTCAAGTTCAGAAAATAGAAACATGTCGCAAAAACGGCTCACCCTTCAACTGATTTCCTATATTACAAGTCGAATCAACTCTACAGATGATTTGAAAGAACTGCTTGGAAATATTATGGACACCACCAGAGAAATTTTGAACACAGAGGGTTGCTCACTACTTTTGTACGACAAAGAATCGGACTCTCTTATTTTCAAAGTAGTGAAAGGAGACAAAGGAGAAAATTTGTCTGACCTGAAAGTCCCCCGTGGAAAGGGAATCGCAGGGTATGTACTGGAAACTTTAGAATCTATAATTGTAAACGATGCAAAAAATGACCCTAGGATTTACAGGAACATAGACGAAAAAGCAGGATTTCAAACTAAAAATCTGATTTGTGTACCAATGATTGCACAAGGAGAGATTCAAGGAGTACTGGAAGCAGTAAATTCTATCGACAGGCAATTATTTGAAGAAAAAGATATTCAATTATTAAAATACCTATCTGACCTTGCAGCAATCGCAATCAGAAATAGAATCCTGATCGATGAATTAAAATCCAGAGTAAGTGAGCTGGACTGTTTATTTCAAATCAGCCAAGCTCTATCTTCTATTTCTGACCTTGATAAATTTTTAGAGCTCGCAGTAAAAACAATTTCAGAAGTGTTATCGGTAAACAGAGTGTCGATTGTTTTTAAAGATCCGAATTCTGATTTTTATAAGGTGTCCAATTCTTCAGGATTTTCTTTAGACGAAGACTCTGCTATAATTTCATCTTCTTCAAATATTATTACAAAAGTACTCAAGACCGGTGAGCCTATTTTAGTAGAGAATACAGAGCAATCAGAATTTAATTATTCAAGACCGGAAATTTACCAAACAAAATCTTTTCTATCCGTCCCTATTAAGAATGATACCGAGGTAATTGGAGTTCTAAGTGTTGCGGACAAAAAATCAAAGCAAGCCTTTGACCTTATGGATTTACGGGTAGTGACAACTATTTCAAATCAAATATCAGATGCGTATAACGCACTTCTCGTAAAAGAACAAAACGAAAAATTAGAGGCTATCGACAGAGACATGCAGATAGCCTCTGAAATTCAAAAATATTCTCTACCTAACATTCCTAAAAAAATCGGTGAATTAGAAATCGAAACATTTTATGAGGCATCGAAAGAAATTGGAGGAGACTTCTATGACTTAATTTATCACAACCCGGAAGAAGTATCTATTATCATCGCAGACGTTTCCGGGAAGGGAATTCCAGCAGCGCTATTTATGGAGTTTTCAAAAACAATTATTGCCCAAGAAACAGCAAGATGCACCTCCACAAGTCAAAGTCTTGCCAACACGAATTATTTAGTCAGAGAAAGATCCGGATATTTTATGTTTGTAACACTCATGCTTATTCGGATCAACTCTAAAACCAAAAAACTACTCTACTCCAGTGCAGGTCACAATAGACAATTGCTTTACAAGTCAAAGGAAAAAAAAGTAGAATTTCTATCAGGGAAGGGAACTCCTCTCGGAATTGGGGAATCTGTTTTTTCTGAGCATACCGTAAATTATTCCACAGGAGATTTGATCTTACTCTACACAGACGGAATCACCGAGACAGAAAACGAATCAGGGGATTTGTTTGGAGAAGAAAGACTTGTCAACCTAATTGAATCCAATGGCGATTTACCAATTGGTGAGTTGAAGAAATTGATTCGCTCTACTACTCAAAATTTTCAAGGAAAAGCCGAGGTTCACGACGATTATACTTTTCTATTAATGAGACTCTAATGAAAGTTCTTGTTTTCAACACCTGCCCTGAAATCTCTGGTAAATAAAAGAATTTTATTAAAAAATCAGGTCAAATAGATATGAAAGTAAAAGTTGGTATATTAGGCGCAACCGGATCCGTAGGACAAAGATTTGTTCAACTCTTAGAAAATCACGAATACTTTGAAGTAGTTTCTCTTGCTGCTTCAGAAAAAAGTGCCGGGAAAACTTACGAAGAAGTTATGTCTTCCAGATGGAAAATTTCCTCTGATATTCCTGACTACGCCAAAAAAATCAAGATTGTTCTTCCAAAACCTTCTGAAACCCCCGGAGTTTCCATTGTGTTTTCAGGGCTTGATAGCGATATTGCAGGAGAAGTAGAAACAGAATATGCAAATGCGGGGGTTCTTGTAATCTCCAATTCTAAAAATCATAGATACGATAAAAATGTTCCTATACTTTCTGCCGAAGTCAATCCAGACCACCTAAGCGTGTTAGAATTCCAGAAAACAAAAGGAAAAATCATTACAAATTCCAATTGCACGATCATGGGAGCTACAATTAGTTTGAAACCCATTTATGATAACTTTGGCATTGATTCCGTTTTTTTTGTATCCATGCAAGCAATTTCTGGAGCCGGTTATCCGGGAGTACCGACTATGGATATTTTGGGAAACGTAATTCCGTATATTTCAGGTGAAGAAGAAAAAGTTCAATTAGAGCCTTTGAAATGCCTCGGAAGAATTGAAAATGGGCAAATTGTAAACGCTTCCTTTCAGATTTCTGCTCACTGCAATAGAGTGCCTGTTTTTGACGGACACACAGTATGTATTTCTGTAAAATTAAAATCAAAAACCACAGAATCCGAAATAAAAAAACTCTGGGAAAATTTTTCGGGAGAGCCTCAAAAGTTAAACTTGCCCTCAGCTCCAAAAAAAGCTATTCTTTATAGAGAAGAGGCAGACAGACCTCAACCAAGACTCGACTTGAATACAGGAGGAGGGATGACTACCGTAGTTGGAAGGTTGAGACAGGATCCGATTTTTGACTTCAAATATGTTGTTCTAAGCCACAACACTATTCGGGGAGCCGCAGGTGCAGCTATCCTGAATGCAGAGCTTGCTTACAAAAAAGGATTAGTCAAAATAAATTAGAAACATTGTAAATTTTTCTTAGTTAAATAGAAATTTAACTAAGAAAAATGCCGAAAATTGAATTACCAGTCCAACAATCAAGTAATATTGGGACAAACCGGTTAGTGCAATTATGTTAGATAATAGTTTACAAGAGCTAAGAGTATTGGATTTCCCGACTGCATTGCAAACTGTGCAAGGTTTAGAATCAAGAGGAGATTTTCAGTACAAGGGAATTCATAAAATGTTCAGCCTCACAGCAGAAATGGCTGATAAATACTTAGCAAATAAAATCTTACCGACAGCCGATCAATTAGCAAAAGATGTAGGCTTAGAAAAACAAAAAGTTGACCTATTCATCAAAGAGCTTTGCACAAAATACACTCCTCCCATTTTCCGTATGATTTCTACAGTGGAATTTGATTTGACTGCACAAGATAGTTCAGGTACAATTTCTTCCTTTTTAAAATCTAAAGTTGTTTTTTGTCGTCCTTCTCATTTAGATTCTGGCTCAGCCCACAGATATGTAAACTACTCAAACGAAATTAGTGTAAATGCAATAAAAAAATGGATCACAAATCACAGGAAACCACCTTCAATAGAAAAATTAAGAGAAGTTCTATTCGCAAAAATTGAAGCCAACAGACTTTCAGACACATACGCGTCATCCGAAATCGAAAAGCTATTTTCCAATCCTTTTGACGAAACAAAGGAAATGAAAGAAGTTACCATAGCCATTAATTTACGACCTGTATTAAAGGATCTTGTAGAAGGGAAACAACTCTATGTTTTCAAAAATGAAAATGCAATCAAGGCAAGAGGACGAACTGTATTTTTTTATAATAACAAAGATGAAATATTTAATCGAATGCGAATTTATGCGGAGTTTCTTGAAACTAGAATTATCCCAGACTTGCAAAATATAGGCGTAATCGGAAGTTTATCTAAAGAAGAAAAAGAAGACTTTGCAAACCTTGGGAATCTTGCTTTGCCATATTTAAACGAATCTTATGGTGATCAGAAAACAATTGTTCAGGAGCTTTTGATTCTTTCTGATTTTTACAAGAGCTATCTAGAAGAAAAAGAAAAAAAAGAGAAGAAAGAAAAAATCACTGAGATCATTTCTATTTTAGAGAATACAGGGAAGATAGTGGATGTGTCCCAAATTAAAATCAAAGGAGAGCCTATCGACAGAGATTTAATTTCAGCAATTTCTTCAAACGAAAATATTCTGTTTACGGAATACGCAGATAAGGGTAGAGATTATTTTGAATACCTCCTCCATAAAAATTGTGTTCCTCAAGCAGTGGCTATGGCAAAAAAAACCTATAACTCATCTAAGAACGATACAGAAATCAGAATTCTTTCCAGAATGAATGTTATGGATATTTTAGACACCGAGCAAAAAAAAGAATTTGAAGATTTAGAATCCACAAGCTTTTTTAACTATCTCCCATTTTTTACAAAAATTTGGAGAAGTATTTTCGGTTTATTTAAAGTAAGCAAGCAAGAAAAAGAGCAGATCAAAGCAAGACAAGAAATTTTACAAAGACAAAGAATTGCTTCTGGGAAAATCAAAAAGTTGGAAAGAGAGAAGGCAAAAATAGTAGCAAGCCGAATGAAAGAAGAATCTTTTGAAGAAAATCCAGATGAATCAGAAAATATTGTAGAAAATTCTACGAACACTGAAAATGATCTACCTATGAATGCAGACGAAGAAAAACAGGTAAAAGAATTACTGCAAAAAATTATTGACCTTTTAGACGACGCATGGAATGCGGGAGAATATCCAGATAGAACATATCTACTACAAAAACTTGGAAGCTCTATGACCGAAGATGCTTTCGTCATGTTCTTAAAAAAGCATTCACAAAAGGAAATTTACTCTTATCAAATTCGGTCTAAAGCAAACCCGGATAAATATCCTTGGCCAATATTGATTAGCCGACATTATCTAAAAAGATTTGGAAGAAAACTTTTAGATAAAGCAAAAAAAGAATCAGACGAGCAAAGAAATAGTCTTATGCCAAACCAAGAAAAATTCGATCTATCTAGTTCACTCGAAGAGTTTCTAGAAAGAATCCTACCAAAATTATAAGGCTATTCGACAAAAAGGGGCGTGTGTGGAAAATAGAACTATTTTTCGTAAAACAAAAATCATCTGTACAATAGGTCCTGCAACTTCAAGTACAGAAATGATCAAAAAACTTGCAGAAGCAGGAATGAATATCGCAAGACTCAACATGAGCCACGGAAATCACGAGTCTCACGGTAAGATTATCAAAAAAATAAAAAGTCTAAACAAAGATTTAAAATATCCGATTGCTTTACTCATGGATACTCAAGGACCTGAAATTCGTACAGGCGAATTGAATACTGAATTAGATTTAAAAGTTGGAGAGAAATTTACATTTCACATCATACCTGGAAAAGAAGCAGAAGAAACCTCGGTGTATGTAAACTACAACGATATTGTAAAAGACCTAAAAATTGGTGATAAGGTCACTGTAGATAACGGTCTCATTAATTTAAAAGTACTCGAAATCAAAGAAAATGAATTGGTATGCGAAGTTATAGATGGTGGAAAACTTGGAAGTAGAAAGCATATTAATCTACCCGGAATCAGGGTCAATATGCCGTCTATTACCCCGAGAGATTATAAGGATATATTATTTGGGTTATCCGAAGATATAGATTTTATCGCACTTTCTTTTGTTCGCTCTCCTGATGACGTAATTCAACTAAGACAAATTATAGAAGAAAACAACGGTCACGCTCAAATCATCGCAAAAATAGAAGACCAAGAAGGAGTCAGGAATTTTAAAGAAATCATTGCTGTTGCAGATGGAGTCATGGTTGCAAGAGGTGACCTTGGAGTAGAAATTGAAATCGAAGAACTCCCAATCATCCAAAGAAAGATCATTAAAGAATGTGCACTTGCAGGCAAAAGAGTAATCGTCGCTACTCATTTACTCGAAAGTATGATTCACAATCCTTCTCCCACCAGAGCAGAGGTTACAGACGTAGCCAACGCAGTCTATGAAGAGGCAGACGCGATTATGCTTTCAGGAGAAACCGCTTCAGGAAAGTTTCCAATCCGGTGTGTTGAAATGTTGAATAAAATTGCTATGAGAATTGAACAATCGGAAGGAGTAGGGTATGTCAGAGAAAAAACTCCTTCCTCAAAAAAAGAAGAACTCGCAAGGTCAGCTGCAAGACTGGCAGATTCTATTTCTGCACCTGCAATCATAGTCATTACAAGAAGAGGCACGACTGCAAATAACGTTACCAATTTTCATCCATCTTACCCTGCAATCCACGCATTTACGAATATGACCTCTGTCAGAAGAAAGCTCTGGTTGAATCGAGGAGTACTTCCTTACAGGGTTGATTTTTCCAGTGACCCAGAAAAAACGATAACTCACGCAATTGAAATTCTGAAAAAAAATAATATGGTACTAAGCGGGGATCAGGTAGTCATACTTTCTGATGTTATAGCCGGTGCAGACAGAGTAGATACCATTCAAATCAGAGACGTGAAATAAGTGTAGGGATTCTAATGAGGAAAAAGTTTTTCAATTTTTTCTAATAAGCCGGAATCTTTTAAAATTTTTGTAATAGCTTTCGTATAGTTAATTTTTGAGTTGAGCTTTTCTATATCGAGTTTCAAATTTTGCCTTTGGATATGCAGTAACATTCTAAGCTCAGTTGGACTCATATCTTTTGGAGATTTTTCACTAAACTCATTATCGCCTTCAAAAGGATTCAAAGGAATATTCTTAAACATAGAATTCCTTTTCGATCGAGCTTGAGATTTTCCAAAGTTTCAATTGAAGATGAGCCATAAAATTAGAGTATTTTTTTCAATTTTCCGGAAACAAAAATAAATACAACAATCAAAATCAAGAAATACACCCCACCCATAGTAAAACAAGCAAGCATATAATTCCCCGAATAAGTTTGAAGAATATAGAAAAATAGCCCCGCAGATAAAAAAACAATCATCCCAAAAATGAAAATAGAAAAAATAAAGAGTAAAAAGAATAGAAGGAACACATCCTTTACTTTTTGCCGGATAATTTTACCGAAATATACCAGTAAAGTCTCAAAATACTCAATGATTCGGTCAAAAATCCGAAGGATATACCCGATTATAGAATTGCTTCTATTTTGTTTTAACTTTCCTGAAGTAGTTTCTTTATTTGATCTGGACTTTGTTGCCAATTATTTTCTACGGATTAACATCCCGATCAAAACTCCAATTCCTACTCCGACTGAAAGCCCGATTAGTGCAGATTTTTGAGGATTTTCTTTAATATACTCACCTGCATTATCAATGATCTGCTTTGCCTTCTCACCGGCTTCTCCACCAAATTGCTTAATTCTTTCTTTTATATCTGATACATGTTCCAAGTATTTTTCCCTCGCTCTTTCATTAACTAATTTTCTTTCGTGCTTTCTTGCTTCAATTTCGGACTTAAAATTTTTTGACTCGTCTGAAGTTTTCATTCCAATTCCTCATATTTCAAAAAATTCTTTCCTTTGCAAGAAAAATTCATAATTTTAATTAAAAATAATTTATTTTTTAAAATTCCCTATAAAATCTTTTAATAGGTTAAAATCTTGGGTTTCAAATAAAATTTCCTCAGAAAAATTGGATATTACAAAAAAAAATTCTTTATTTACCAAGAAAGAGTACCTATCGTCAGAAAGAAATTCTTCAAAATCGGGCTGACCTTCCTTGATCAACAAAAAAACAAAACTATTTTGACTTAAATTTAGTTTTTCTGCTAAAATAAATACTCTTTCGAGTTCCTTACACTCTCTACAATTCGTTTTTTGAAAAAATAAAATTATTTTCTTATTTTCTTTCTCTGCAATTTGAAACGCTTCTTTTTTTTCTGTCTGCCAAGAAAGAGTACGATTCAAATTTTGTTTACACTTGATTTGAAAAAGATTAATAATTAAAATAAAAACTGCCACAGCTTGAAAATATTTATTTTCCATATGGAATGTATGATTCTTTTTACCAAAATATTCCAGATACTAAAAATTATTTGTGAAACCTCTGTTTTTCATCTTTTTTTTAAAAAATTTTGCAGAAAAAGAAAAAAAATGTACTTAAATGATTTATTCGATTGACTTTTTAGCTCGATATATTCCACAGTCAAATTTCAAATTTATTATTTTATTTCGGAGGTGGAATAACCCTTTTTCATGAACGGACTTGGAAAGCATGTAATAGCAGAACTATACGACTGCGACAAAGAAATTATCAACAATCAAGAATTGATTGAAGATGTGATGCTTGAAACAGTTGAGCTTTCAGGTGCAACGATTGAAAAATCCATCTTTCATAAATTCAACCCCCATGGAATCACCGGGGTAGTGGTTGTATCTGAGTCTCACTTTGCAATCCATACTTGGCCGGAATATGGTTATTCTGCAGTAGATATTTTTACTTGTGGAGATTTAATTGATAACTACAAGGCACTAAACCACCTTAGAGACAAGCTTTTTGCTAAAAACCTTTCTGTTGTAGAATTAAAGAGAGGATTACTCGACTTAGGCGTGGATTTACCACACAAACCGGGGATTACTCCTCACTCACCTATGCTTTCAAAGCCCCCGGTACCAAAAACATGAATTTCTTAGTTAAAGAAGAAAAAGAGGAACCCGGCGGGTTTCTCTCCTCAGTCAAAAGAAAAATCCAGAGATTCTCTGTGGACAACACAGACACCTTCTTAGGGACCTTACTCAAAGGTCTCGCTGGGTCTATCAAAAAATCTATTTCTTTCAGAAAAGATTTTTTGTCAAAATTGAGATATTTGCCGGCCTACTATCTCTCGAACCACCTCCTGGGTTTGAATTATGCGGCAGAAAACCAATTTTTGTCTATGGAGAAAGCCATTGAAACTAAAAAATAAAAATGTAGTTAATTCACAGTTTTCTTATATTTCCAGAAAACTGGATTTGATTGAGTTACCTGCTAATGAATTTACATTAGTTGCATCTAATGAAATTCAGAAAGGAGAAACTGTTGCGGTTTGGGGTGGAAAAGTAATCCACAGAAACGAGCTTCCTGATATGATCGAACAGGGAACAACCCACCAGATCAGCGAAGACTTGTATCTTTTTAGCCCTGTGCACGACGACGGTCCGGATCCAATCAATCTAATCAAGCATAGCTCTAACCCCAACTGTGGTTTTAACGGACAAATTGCACTTGTTGCAATGAGAGCTATCTCAGAAGGTGAAGAGATTACTTTTGACCCTTTAATGAATCGTAGTTTCGCAAATAAAAAAAGCGGCTATGCAAAAAGGGATTTAAGAGAAAAATACAATGGATATTTTTCAGACTATATCCAGCGTAAAATCGACTCTGACCCAAGTTTAAGAGTTCTTCCTAAATTTGAAGACAAGGCATGGGGAATGCTCACAAGTATAGACTTAGAAAATTGTGACGGCTCTCTTATTCGAGACGCAGAAGCAATTCGTAAGTATGTCTATGAGCTTTGCGATCTAATCGAGATGAAAAGATTTGGAGAATGCCATGTAGTTCATTTTGGTGAAGACGAAAGGGTAGCTGGATACTCTATGTTTCAACTAATTGAAACTTCTTGTATCTCTGCCCACTTTGCAAACGAGACAAATACTTCTTACATAGATATTTTCTCTTGTAAGGCATATAACCCTAAGGTTGCATCCGAGTTTACAAAAAAATATTTTAAAGGCGGAGATATGCGCCTCACAGTAACGAATCGTTACTAAAAAAACTTTACCGGCAGAAGATCTTTCTCTGCCGGTAATTTTTCTGTTTGACCAAAAATAGTAATCCAATTAGTCTTAAATAATTATGAAGGCTGTAAGTGTCGATATACTAAAATCCAATCTTGAAAAGATTCATCCTTCTATAAAAAAAAATATACCGAACCTGCTTAGTCTATTCCGAAAATATATATTAAAAAATGACTTCAACACAAAAAGTGATTTAGATATTTTAATAATTGGCGTACCTGCAAAAAGCCCTGAAAGGGGTTTTTACAGTAGCGTCATAAATTTTAATCCTGAAATAAATGACCCACTTCTAAAAGGAAAAATAATGTGGGATTTACAATTTGCAATTGAAGATGAATTACAAAGGAATGTAAACATTTTCCAAGAATCAACACCTAAAAACCCATATTTTAAAAAAGAATTAAATAGTACTAAATTACTCATCTATGAAGAATAGATATTTCCAATCTCTATACTCTATTCACAGTTCATTAGAAAATATCGAAAACTATTTTGGCACAGATAAAAATTTTGAGAAATACGATAGTATGCTTCAACATGCTGTAGAAAGAAATTTAGAGATAATCGGAGAGGCGATAAAAAGAATTTTTGAATTAGACCCAAATGTTCCTATAGCTAGTTCGAGAGCAATTATCAATACTCGCAACAAAATAGCACACAGCTATGATGAAATTGAAAATACTCAAATCTGGGAAATACTAGTAAATCATTTACCAATACTAAAAAAGGAAGTTTTTAAACTTTTAAATGAAAATTGAAACACCATACTACCTAATAGATGAAGCCAAACTTGTAAAGAATCTAGAAAAGATTGCACTTCTTAAAACTAGGACAGATGCAAAATCGGTACTCGCACTAAAATGTTTTTCCACTTGGTCAGTTTTTGATTTAATGAAAAAATATATGGACGGAACAACTTCCAGCTCTCTATATGAAGCAAAACTTGGAAAAGAAAAATTCGGGAAAGAAGTACATGCCTATAGTGTTGCATGGTCTGAAGAAGAAATCCTAGAAGTGAAAAACTTTAGTACAAAAATTATTTTTAATTCCTATTCTCAACTCCAGCGATTCTACCCAATTGTAAAAAATTCCAATCTTGGAATCCGTATCAACCCTAGAATCAGCCATTCCAATTTTGATCTTGCAAACCCTGCAAGAAAATATTCACGACTCGGGGTTACTAACTCAGAGGAAATACAAAAGTCAATTGGAATTATTCGTGGTGTAATGTTCCATTGCAATTGTGATAACGATGACTTTGAAAGTTTTTGTAATATATTAGATACTATTTCAAAAAACTATTACGATATTTTACAAAAATTAGAATGGGTGAGCCTCGGTGGCGGGATTTATTTTACCAAAGAAAATTATCCGTTCGATAAATTCTGTGATAGAATTAAAAAATTCTCCGATGAATTTCAAGTTCAAGTTTACTTTGAACCGGGAGAGGCTTCGATCACTATGTCTGGACAGCTTGTTACGAGTATACTAGATATAGTTCACAACGAAAAAGAAATTGCAATCGTAGATTCTTCAGTAGAAGCGCACGCTTTAGATCTACTTATCTACAACCTTTCCGCTAAAATAGAAAATGAAAAAGGAAGCTATGAGTATATCATTGCAGGTAGAACTTGTCTTGCAGGAGATGTATTCGGAACTTATAGTTTCTCTAAAAAACTTAGAGTAGGGGATACGATTACTTTTTCAGACATGGCAGGCTATACTATGGTAAAAAAGAATTGGTTTAATGGAGTAAAGATGCCCTCCATAGTAGTGAAACGGTTAGACGGTAAATTGGAAGTTATAAGAAGTTTTTGTTACGAAGATTTCCTAAATTGTCTTAGTTAAATAGCAGTATCGTATAACGCTTATATATCTAATTAAAACTTTCCATCTGCACGAATCTTATAGAATAGACCATCAGAAACTGAAGAGTAAGGAAACAAAGGTGTTTTTGACCCTATTGAAGAAATATTTCCACTTATTTGTCCAACTAATGAAGAGTATTTAAAGCAATTTTAGAGTGAAATCTATATTTTCGATTAATTATGTTGACTTTTTCAAATTATTCTAAATTTTTTTAAAATTTAATTTAAAAAATATTCTGTAACATACCTAATTTGTCCGGTTGTTGTGGTATAGTACTATTAAAGATAGAGGAAATATGAAAGTAATTGAAATTGCAATGCCAGTTATTGGAGAAAGGATTACGAGTGACCATGGATATAAACTCTATAGTGCACTATGTAAAATTGCTCCTGAAATTCACGAAATCGAAAAAATTTCCATTTGTGGAATTTCAGGAATTCCAGACAAATTCAGGACTCTTCATTTAACGAAATCTATATAAGTGCAAAATTGAAAGTGGCTTTGTGCGGGTAAGTGTGAACTATATATAGGGATTGAAAAAGACTTTTCAGAAAGTTGCTTTTCGGAATAAAATTTGACAATTTTCCGTGCCGAAAAGCAACTTTGTACAAAAATTAATCATTTTTCTTTTTCGGACGACCGCCTTTTTTCCCGTTCTCACGGGATGTTTTGGCTTTTATGAGAGATATTACCGACCCCCCTTTTTTACCAAGAAATGAGGCTGCTGAACTGTATTCCTCCGGCTCATCTCGTACAAACTGAAAAAACATGTCGAACTCTGGTTTGTCCTGAATCCCGAATGTCGCCAATAGATCGCATACACGTCCAATACGCTCATCGTCTGTGATTGAATAATCGGTTGCGGATTTGATTGCCTTCCTCTCCATGAGTGTCATATCCCACTCATAGTAATTAGTAAGAACATATCCTATTGCATCGTTCATTGATTTTTTAAATTCTTTGTCCCCGGAGAATTACTAATAATAGCAACCGAGGATTGGTATTCAAAAGGATGCGATACCAGCCAAATCGGTTTTTTATCTTTACATAAAGATAATTCAAAAAACCTGAATTAGTTGATTCATTGATTCTAAGCAACATTGACCTATGTCCTTCAGTTGACCTTTTTACAGACTCTTCCACTTTACTTTCTCTCATATTATCCCTCCAAAAATTTGATTCCTGATTTCCTGCAGCTCCTCCACGGACTTGCCCATCTTGCGGGCGCGGACCTGATCTGCGAAGGACTTGATCTCTTCCTCCGTATAGTAAAGCCCCCTGGCCTTGCGGTCTAACCAGTCCCGTGTGACCGCCTGAAACTCTGCGATGGAGATCCCCCATTCCTTGCGGATGATCTCCTCGACCCGCTTCGATTTCTTGCGCCCGTGCAGGACACGGGAGATGGTTTCTCTGGCTATAGAGTGTTTTTTCGCGAGGGCATGAGTGGAGTTATATTCACGAATAACAAGCTTGGAGAGAAGTGGTGACAGAACGCCAACTGTTCCGGTTGCCAGAAAAGGGTCACTGTTTTGCTCATACAGTGACCCTGAAAGTTCTTGATTATTTTCTTTAGTCTGGTTATTATGTAGGAAAATAGAATTCATGACAACTATCGTAATTTACGATATATTTTCGTCAAGTTCAATCTCGTAAATTACGAATATTTATTATGAAAGATCGTGTGAAAAAAATTATTGAAGTATCCGGGCTAACCCAGACCGAGTTTTCGGAGAGATATGGAATAGCTCAATCTACGCTCTCGGAAATTGTCGGCGGACGAATTAAAAAATTACCAGTAGATGTAATGTCCAAACTACGATCTGAACTCAATATCGATCTTAATTGGTTACTAACAGGAAGTGGCGATATGTATCTTCCTGTGACTCCATTAACAGGGAAAACCACTGCCGAAAAACATGCTATAATCGAAGCAGATAGAAAGGCAAGATTTGCTGAAGAAAAAAATATTCCTCTTCGGGAAGCGGTTGAAGCAATGAAAAAAAAGCCCGAATCGATTGAGCTTGTAAAACTTGTCTTGAAAATCCCAACTGGCAAATACCAACAACTTAAAGCAATTCTCAAATCCTTTATTCGCTAAGCGGCTCGAATCACTGCTATCAGCTCTCGTGCCCGTTCCTCGACAATCTCCCGGAATTCATCATCCTCGAACCATCTAGTTTGCTCATAAAAGTGGTATAAAATCTCAACAACAAGTTTTTCTGTTTCCATATCTGTCCCCAAGTTTGCATACATTACAATTGTATAGTAACGTATAGCACAGGCAAATTCCTTTATCTACAAGATATTTTTTTTGCCGGATTCGGTTTTTTTTAATCCGGAGGTAATTATATTTCAAGGGAGTCATCTAAAAAATTCATCGATAAACCATAATTTTCTTCATGCAGCTTTTTAATTTTCTGCAAGTTTTCCGCTATTTCATTCAGCAAGACCTCGTGTTCTTTTTTTAGTTTTGTTATAGTCACAAAACCTGCAAGGATAGAATACCACGTTTTGTAATCGCGAAAATGTCAAACTTTCCGATATTTTCAAAATCGAAATGGGTTTGTGGGAAATTGATATACGTTATACAGGAGGGACAGATTCTTTTTTATATTATGCGAAAGACTATGATGCGACATAAAAAACTCAAAGCACTTTTTCGGAAAGTTTGACCTTTCCGAAAACCTGAAAATGTGCTAAATTCGACTTATGTCGGATAAGAAAAGGCACTACAAAGAATCTCTGTATGCGATTGCGTTCAGTTTGTATATTACCGGAAAGTTTGATAATGCTGAAAAACTTTCTGCGCATCTGGTATCCTCCGGTCACAAAATAACCTCCAACACAATCCGCTCCTGGATGAGCGAGAAGGACTTGGACGGGCTCACTTGGGAAGACCGGAAAATTCAGGTAGTCGAAGATATTCGAAAAAATTCTTTTGCAGTAGCAAAACTTGAAAGAGAAACCCTGCTTGGGGAACTTTCACAGATTTTGAGTGGAGTATTCGACGATGTAAAAAGTAACGCACTGCAATTTCGCACGAAAGATGCCGCAATATATTCCGCAACGAATCTCATCCAGCTCATGCGTCAGTTGGAATCCAAGGATGACAAACTGAAAAATCCGTTGTATGTGATTCAGTTTTACACCGACATATTATCGGAAATCCCCTCTATCAGAAAAGCTCTGACTCAGAATCAGACAAAATTGAAAAAGCTGCTATCGGAAAGACTGCTCAGTAGAGAGGAGAAAGCTGTTGAGTAGCAACATTCTGCTTGAAGCGATCGCAGAGGAGACGACCAAGAAATTCGGCAAACTTGATCCGTCCGACCGGAAAATTTATGGAAAGGTTCATGGCGAAAATGATTTAATCGCTTTTGCGAAATACGTCGATCCGGATTTTGAAGCTCCATCACATATCCAAAAGATTGCAGAAAAATTAACTCAGGTAGAATCGGGAGAGATAGACCGGCTGATTATAAATCTTCCTCCGAGGCATGGCAAAAGTCTTTTTACCTCAAAAATATTCCCTGCGTGGTTTTTAGGGAAACACCCAAAACGGGAAATCATCACTACTGCGTACGGTGCTGACCTCGTTATAGATTTTACTGGCTATCAGAGAAATCTTTGCGAGTCCGAAAAATACAAGGATATTTTCCCGAAACTGAAAGTCCGTCAGGATACGAGAGCGCGTGAACGCTGGATGACAGAGGACGGGGGTATGGTAATCGGAGCCGGTGTCGGCGGACCTATCACCGGACGCGGAGCTGATCTTCTACTCATCGACGACCCGATTAAAAATCCCGAAGAGGCAGTAAGCGAGCGCATTCAGGACAATATCTGGGACTGGTACAGAACCGTCGCGCTTACAAGACTATACCCGAAAGGCAGAATCGTTCTCATCATGACCCGATGGGCTACAAACGATCTGGCTGGAAGACTCATTGAATCGCAAGGCCTAAAAGAAAACGGAGGCGCGTGGAACATTCTGAAACTGCCTGCGTTAAGCGAAACAGGAGAAGCTCTCTGGCCCGAACGTTATTCCTCAGACATTCTTTTCAACGTCCGCAAAGACATGGGCGAGAAATATTTTTCTTCTCTCTACCAGCAAGAGCCTATGGACACACAGGAGCGTTTGTTTGACGATCCGGTGTTCGAGGAGCCTCCGGGAAATATTACAAACTTTGCGTACCTTGACCCTGCTTTCGGAGGAAAGGATTTTTCGGCATTAACCATTGGAGGAATAGACAAACAGGCAGACAAGCCACAGTCGGCTCCGATCTATATTGCATTCGGCGACATCTGGCGTAAACAAATCGACGAAACCTACGACAAGGTCACCTTTTATCTGAAAGAATACAAGGTTTCTGCTCTCTACGTCGAGTCCAATCAGGCGCAGACATTGATTGCCAGAGAATTTCGCAATCGTGGATTTCATGTAAAGGAAATCTATTCCTCGACCGCAAAACATTTGCGGATTATGAACAATGTAAAACTGAACTGGAGAAGGCTCAAATTTTCCAGAATGGTAAATCAGGATTATCTGAAACAAATCCTGCAATACAATGAGCTCGCCTCGCATGATGACGCGCCGGATTCTCTCGCAGGACTTTTGGCTCAGATCGTGAATAGTGGAAATAACCTATTCAATCGTTATGACTCTATATTGGAAAGGATATTTAGATAATGTCAAAACAGAAACTGCAAACAAGATACGATAGCCTGGTAGATGTTAATACGGGAATGGGGACAAATACAGATAAACTAACTCATTTAAGACCAAGGGCAACCTATTTATCCTCAGAGGAATGTAGGTCTTGGTACAAATCGAATGGATTTATACAAAATATAGTCGATGCTCCGGCAGAAGATTCTGTGCGAGAATGGATTACCATTAAAACCAATAAAGATGAGCTGAATATTTCCAGAATAATTGAAAATAGGCTAACTGAACTTAACGTCAAAAATAAACTTAAAAATTTAATTAGGTTTTCACGTTTATATCCTGAAGGTGGGTTTTTGTTTTACGGGGTGAATTCTCCTATTCCGCAGACATCTTTGAACCTCAAAGAAACTCTGCCAGATTCGATTTACCGAATCAGTTATCTAAACGTATTTGGTCCCGACAGAGTGACCATAACCGAAAGAAAACAAAGCCCTCTGGAAGCAGAATACCATAAACCGGAAATCAGAATTGATGGATATCCCCTTCATTCTTCACGTTTTTCGTGGCTATGCCCTTTTTATATGCCGGAAGAACAGACTGGTATTTCTATTATTGAAACCATCATGCACGCGATCATCGCGCAGCATACGGCTGTCCACTCGACCACAACCATGCTTTACGAAACCGGATCTAAAATATTCAAGAGTCCGAAAGTGGAGACCTTGCCTCCAAAAGAAATGGCTGAATTCGTAAGAAAAATCCGATCTGTTATGTCCTCTCAGTCAACGATGGCGATTGCAGGCGACGAAGAAATAAAACGACTCGAAACAAATCTCGGAGGACAGGGAATTAAAGACCTTCTCGAATTCATCTTCGATAATCTTTCTGGTCTTGCGAGAATTCCAAAATCTCGTCTCATGGGACAGGCTCAAGGAGCCATCGCATCCGGTCAGTATGACCTTCGTAGTTACTACGATGATATAGCCAGAGATCAGGAAAATGATCTGCGTCCGATTCTCGAAAAGATCATTGGACTTATCGTCCGTGAACAGGACGGGGAAATTTACAAGACGCTCGGCGGAAACGTTAACTCCCTCGACTGGGAGTTTACATTCAATCCTCTCTGGCAGTTGTCCGAAAAAGAAGAATCAGAGATTGAACTCAATCAGGCGAGAGCCGACGACATCTATCTCACAAGAGGAGTCGTTGGACCAAATGATGTCCGCACAAAGCGGTTTCAGGAATTTGAGGAATTTCCGGCAGTGGAAGGAAATACCGAATTCGGAAATCTATTTCCGGTTCCCGAAACTCCTCCGGAAAATACTGCAACCCCCGTAGAAAATCAACCGGGTAAGACTGATGTTTCCCTTCGGAATAGTTGAAGGCAACATAAAACTTTTTCTGCGCGAATTTGACGCTTATACAAAAGCGTTTTTTTTGATGCTGAAAAATTCCAACGAAATGCATATCTCCGGCGACCTTGACAAATTTCGTCTCGGTTACAAAGGTGATGCAAAATTCAAAGACCGTCTCAGAAGACAATTTGATCTGTTGAAATCGTGGTCTGTATCCAGGACAAATGTAGCGATTGCCCAAAAACTCGAAAAAAGATTCGGAACTGTAAATGTGCGTCTTGTCTCCTCAAAACAAACTTCCCATGACGCTGACGACAAACCGATGTTCCCGACAGTTTCTATTTCTGCTGAAAGATCAAGTCAGGTCCAGGAACTCGTCAATGAATACACAAATACAAATTTCGGATTGTCGGGAATGGCAAAGGATGATTTTTTTGCAAATGCCCAGTCCAAAATCTTTCAGGGACTCCGAGAAGGAAAAACTTTCAGATCCATCGCAGACGAATTGGAAAAACTCGGAGGAGGAATTTCCCGTAGCAAAGCGGAATCATGGATACGAGACCAGTCCGGAAAATTTTTCGGGACTCTCACAAGACTCGAACAAACAGAATCCGGCATCCCGGGCTATATCTGGAAAATCACGGGCTATCACACACGAGACCAGCACTCCAAACTCGCAGGCACATTTCACAAATGGGACAAACGCCCGAAAATGCTCTACGGAACACGCACAACAGAAGCTCATCCGGGAGAGGATTACAACTGCAGATGCTGGGCAGAACCAGCCTTCGGCGACGAACCGGACGTCAAACCCTGGAAGGACGAGTGGACCGCAACAGGCTCCGAGCAAAGTCTGAATGCCGGAGATGTTGTGATTGATGATACTTTTTCAAGTTTTCAGACTATCTCAATTCGAAAAGGCATAGTCGATGTCAATAGAACGCTTGATATTACGCCTGCAACGGATAAGCAGAAATTTGCCTTTCTTCCAATGACAAAAGCCCATAGTGAATTTTTTAATTCAGATGGATTTTACGACCCTTTTACTGGAGAAATATTCATAAAACCAGGAATTGAGTATTTAGAGTTGGCTGTCTATCATGAGACATACCATAAACTTGACAAAGAATATCTCTCCGTTTCGACAATCAGAGGAATTGAAACACCAGATGCTATGGAACTGCTCTACGCAATACATCAGACAAACTCGTTCAGGAGTCTAAACAAGTTGTGGGTGCAAAATAACAATATTATGAATATGATTTATACATTCAGAAAGGATTCGGAATGGATCGCCAGAATCTTTGAGCAGTTTATTAGTTTGAAACAAGAGAAAGGAACACTGGTCAATGAAATCGATAAACGCAATATGGACTTCGCAAAACGATACAATGCCAATTATTATTTAACAAAAAATGAACTTGACAAAGTCCTTCCTCTGTTCGAAAATTATCTCAGGAAAAAAGGTCTATTAAAATGATTGCCTTATTCAAAAAGAAACTAACGCAAGAAGAAATGGATAACATTGATAGGCGAATAGAAGACCCTGATAATTTTCCAACAGAAGATGAGTACATTCAATTTTTCAAGCAAAAATACGGCCTCACAAGAAAACGTGCCCTTTCCTTTATGCAGGTGATTCAGGGTGCATGCGTCAAAGCAAAATACAACATCGAATAATTATCGGAAAGTTTGACGTTGTCGGCACGAAAAATCCGTGCAATGATTCAATCATGAAAACCGTAAAAGTAAATATCGACTCGACGATAAATCTCTTTCAGTTATTAATGAAATTATCGACAGGCAAAAACAGATTGAAGTTTTGCAGAAAGAAATAAAGATCCTTCTATCGAAGAAACTAAGAGGAATTTTAACTTCCAAAACTGTCTAATGTTTTTTCTATCTTTTGGAGTTTCCGATCTGCGTCCTTACTATCGACTTGCAAAACAATTCGATTATTACAATTCGGACATGTGAGAATATTATCGTTGATAACATCTTCAGACTTAGCCTCAAATTCTTTTTCACAATAAGGGCAAGGTAAGTGCACAACATTTTCTTTCATCTGCATATTATTGCCTCTTTAAATCTATTTGTCAACACCCTTTTATCGGAAAGTTTGACCTTGTGAGTCTGCAAAACGTGACGTAAAATACGCTCACGATGTCTGTAAGATTCGATAGAGGAACCCTTGAAGTATTGGAAAGCCGTGACGGGTTTTTACGCGCTCGCGTAACAATCGCAAAGACCGGTGTATTTCCATACATTCGTAACGGAAAAATTCGACGTGAAGCAAAACTTCCCGAAGAACTTTTTTCCGATGCAACCCTCGACAGCGCGAAACTGAAACCCGTAATCGAAGACCATCCGCCCCTTTCCGATAACGACGGACTCCTTAATTCCGAAAATTACCGGAAATATGTGAAAGGCTCACTCGGAGATTCGATCGAGGTCATTGAAAAAAAATACATCAATGCAACCGAGACCGTATTCGACAAATCTCTCATCGATACGTTAGGCAAAGGCGACAAGCGCGAAGTGTCTATCGGCTTTGAATGTGAGATCGACGAGACCCCGGGAGTTTTTGACGGCGAGGAGTATGATGTGATCCAGAGAAATATCAAAATCAATCATATCGCTCATGTAGATCACGGAAGAGGAGGAGCGGACGTGAGAGCGCATCTCGATTCTTCGGACATATCCTATCAAACAAACGAGGAGGCAAACATGCCTACACCAAAAGAGGTCAGGAAGGATGGAGTAGATACTCCTCCGGAAAGCCCGGGTTCTGCCGGATCAAGCGCAGAAAACTGGCTAATACAATTTTTTCAGAAACTTGCGGCTACTCTGAATCCGTCGCAGTCACAGGCTCCGGTCGCAGACGCTCCAAAGCCAAGCGAAACCGAAACGCTGAAAGCTCAGATCGACGCACTCACAAAAGAGAACACAGATCTGAAAAAGAAACTGAATCCGTCAGGCGACAGCGCAAGCCAAAAACCTCCGCAGGATTCAAATGAGGCTATGATTGCCAAACGTGCAGACGAAAGAATGAAACTTGTAGAGACTGCAAAGGCAGTCGTGAAGGATTTCAAACACGACGGACTAACTGATCGAGAGATCAGGACACAGGTCATCAAAGCGATGACACCTAACGCAGAGATCAAACAGGACTGGAACGACGAGGTCGTGAAAGTTTCGTTTGACGCATCTGTAAACATTGCAAAAGAAAAATTCTTCATGGATAAAAAAACTTCGAACCTTCCCACGATGGACGAGGCGGAAATCGAAAAACTGAGAGCTGCGAGGCTTGACATGAGAGGAGGAAAATAATGGAACCAAATCCGCTATATTCACAAATAGAGCTTGGAGCTGGAAAACAACCGCAGGAATACCCCAACCAATACTCTGAGACCGGAGTCTCCGGAGAGACTATTCCTTTTGGAAAAGCTGTAGGTGAAGGCTCAGGTGGAAAAACAAGACTTGCACTAAAATCGCTTGCAATTCCTTTTAAAGGAGTAGCAAATTTTTCTACAGACGCAAAAGACCCGGACAACAACTCGTATCTCGACGGGGATCCGATGGGAATTACCAAAACCGGATTCATACAGGTAAAAGTTGAGGAAGCCGTGACACCATTGTCTACAGTTCGCATTCGCGTTGAAGACCATGCGTCAGACGTAACTAAAACTCACGGAAATTTCTGTACTACAGCAGAGGCAGGAAAAACCGCAAAACTCAAAGGCGCAGAATTTAAGTCAACTCTTACGTCAGCCGGAGTCGCAACTTTATTTCTGCCGGATAGCGTTGAGTACATAGCAGATTAACTTTAAGGAGAAAAACATGCCAGAAATCAGACATGATTCATTTTTAACCAAGAACGATCTTCTCTATATAGAGAGCGTTCTTTTGAAACCTCTCGATGAAGAGCTTGCTCTTCGTCAAATTGCGCGGGTCAATCCGAGCTATCCGAGATTTGCAAGAGAAATCGGCTACGATGTCTACAAACGCGAAGGCAAAGCGAAAGTTCACGCTGCAGGCGGACGCGTTAAAGACATTCCGTTTGTCGGTGAGGAAATCGATCGAACCACACAGCCGGCGGTTGATATCGCGACAGGAATCCGCTACAACGAAGACGAACTCGAGGCAATGCAGGCAAAACGCTCTCTCGGCAAAGGCCCTGCGTTTTCCCTCGATCAGTCCAGAATTGATGCTGCGAGAAGATTTGTTTCTGAACAAGAGGACTTCATCGGTTTCAACGGAGACTCATCCCTGAAAATTCAGGGAGTTCTGAATAAAACCGGAATCCAGGCAGAGGATGTCGCTGAAGGTGCGACAGGCGCGAATGCGACAGAAAAGAAAAAGTGGGAGAATAAAACCTCGCTCGAAATTCTGAAAGACCTCCATACCGCTAAAACCAAGGTTGAGAATTCAGGACACTTCAACGCGACGACTCTCGTCCTTTCAACAGAGGCAAAAAACAGAATGCTGAAACCGTTGAACGATGTGGCAACATTGACGCTTCTGAAATGGCTGGAAAGCGAAGGTCTTTTCTTCAAGAAGATCATTACGACTAACGCACTAAAAGGAGCGAATAACGTCCTCAACAAAAACTGTTTTCTTGTTCTCGACGACAACCCGGCAGTAATCGAACTGGCAATTCTGAAGGACATCACCCTCGGAACGCCGGAAACAGACTGGACCGGAGAAACAAAAATGCTTGTATCCGAAAGATTCGGAGGATCGATCATTCGATACCCATCCGCAATCTATGTAGGAAAGGGCATTTAATGGAACCCTAAAGACGATGGCAGAGATACCATTAGCAGACTTTAAAACTTACCTACCTGCGAATCACGGTCACGAAGATTCTTTTCTGCAAAGAATTCTAAGTGATGCAAGGAGGGAAGTGGAGATGGATGGTGTCTCTGCCGACCATATTCAATTTGATTATCTTCAAAGGTTGAAAGGACTTGCTCTATTACAGCAGGATTTTTCAACGAGGGAAGGGCTAAATTCCACATCATCCGCTCCTGCTGATTCTCCTTCGAGCTTTTCCATTTCCGGCGCATTTTCCGTAGGGTTTGGTACGCCGAAATCAGATTCAGAAAAAATTTTCGGAACCGGCGCAGACTCCATGACAGAGGCAAACTCTTTTGAAAAAGCCTACAAAACTGCTCTTGCAAAAATTGTCGGAATGAAAAGCCAGATCCTATGATAATCGATGCAAACAGTATTTCGATTCTGAAACAACTCCAAAGACCCGTTCAGGTTTACTCCCCGACCACAGGATACTACCAGGGAGAATACGAAGAATACGGAGGCGACCCAGTTACAAAAAATCTCATTATCATTCCCATATCCGGTGAGGATTTACGAAACGCCGAGCAGGGTTCCTATACCGCAGAGGACAAAATGGTTCTGGAAATCGGAAGTACGACATTGAAACTCAAAGACAAATTTACGTTCAATTCCGAAAACTACGAAATCCACAAGGTTTACGATTTCACATTCGAGGCAAACCTCGCAAAATACATAGCGAAAAAAATATGGGCGTCACAGTAAAAGACATAGACAATTTCCCGAAAATCATTTCGGATTTGAAAGAACTGAAAAATCTCTCAGCCTTTGTTGGAGTCTCCGCAGAACCGGATTCCGATCTTGCAATTTACGCCGGAGCTAATGAATTCGGAGCCGTAATCAAATCCAAAAAAGCAATTGCAAAACTCTATTATCTCATGGTCGAAGAAGGTCTTATCGATGAGAAAAAATTTCCTATATATATCTGGATGAAATCCAAAGACAAAATCGTAATTCCGGAAAGATCATTTCTTCGTAGCACTTTTCACGACGAATCCGTAATGGAAAAAGTAAAAAACACATTCACGAGAATTCTTTCATCGACGATGAGTCCAGAAAAAGCCCTGAGTGCGGCCGCAGATGTTCTTGTTTCTGCGGTAAAATCAAAAATCGTTTCCGGAGTCGGTCCCGGCAATCATCCACTCACCAGCGCCGGAAAATCCGGCCAGGGCACCCTCCAAAAGTCCTTTCAGCTTCATAGATCCATCCGGAAGCAGATTGTGAAGGAGTGACCGTGAATTTCGGTTGACTAAAATTTCTTTTTTTAAAAAGTCTAAGAAATAGATAAAAAACTTCCGTAAATATAGAAAAGGAAGATTCTGTAAGGGAAAAGAAAATGGAAAAGCCGGAATTTTATGAGAATCTTGAACCGATTGCTTTAGCATATTATCAGGCAGGATGTGACATTCCT
Source organism: Leptospiraceae bacterium (assembly GCA_015075105.1). Lineage (NCBI taxonomy): Bacteria > Pseudomonadati > Spirochaetota > Leptospiria > Leptospirales > Leptospiraceae > Leptospiraceae bacterium. The sequence goes on from JABTUZ010000002.1 coordinate 1,376,922, forward strand.
GATTTACATGCGGATATGAAACCAAAATGGGATTTGCATGTTCTTTATTCTTTCAATAAAAATGATAACTATTATTATGTGCATTGCCTTGATATGGATCTGATTGCTTATGCAAGCGTCGAATCTCAGGCTGAATTGCGGTTAATGGATATGATTCAGGGACACATGTCCAGTGCCTTAGAAGAGAAAAGATTCGAGCATTTAATGGACTACCCGGCGGATGATTCAATCTTATTATATTACCATAATTTAAAAATGGAATACTATCGAAAACAAGGTGGAGTGATCGATAAAATTATTTCCAAAATTAAAGATTATGATTTACATAAAAAAAGAAGAATGGTAACCCAAAAGCTTGAAGAGGATATTATTCTCGTTGAAAAAATTCAGGAGTGGAGAATTGCAATCTAACATTTTCTCTTATGACACCTGGAAAGAATTATATTTTCGCCACCGATCTTGTAGAATATCTTGAATCGAAAGGCATTAAAGTCAAAAAACAGTTATTAAATCATAAAAAAGATTTTAGGCTTGTTATTCAGATAAAGGACAAAACAGATCCAGCTAAATTTGTGACCGCTTTTCCTTTCAGTAACAACCTCCTTGATGATATAGACAAGGTCGGGTTTACTAAAAAATATTTAACTCATCTGTTTCCGAAGATTATACGATTGGAAGAATATAGTAGTGTAAAGTTATCTATTGATGACTTAAAAGAGCAAGAATACAAATAATCCCCTCTAACCCACCCTAACCAAAATTTCTTTACAGGCAGTGATGATTTTCGACGCTTCGTAGCGCGTCAGATTTTGCGAATACGCTTTGTGGACAACCTTTGTAGAAAGCGCTTCGAGGGTGTAGCCATAGCCTCTTTTTTTGATCTCTCCAATCAAGCTTTCCAGATATGTTCTCTGGGCAAAACTCATCTTGGCGACTCTGCCGCTTGGCTGGAATTTGGATTGCTTTCTGCGCCCGCAAATCCGGTCGATTACGCGTTTTGCCTCGCCTAGATGCAGGTCTGAAATGTGTTCTTTGCCGGTTTTTTGATAGACGATTGTGTGGAGGAGATCGGAGTCTATCCCTTTGTCGCGCGCGCTCGCCCAGATTTTCCGCAATTGGGCAGGTGTGATTTTACTGGAAGTAGTGGTGTTCATCGTCAACGTAGCTTTTCAGCTTGTCGATGTCTGATTGCCGGTAGAGGTATTTCCGGTTGTTGACAATCTCGAACGGCAGTTTTCCCGACAGTCGGTAATTTGCGATAGTCCGGGGCTTGACTTTCAGCTCCTGCGCCGCCTCTGCGGGCGTGAGCAGTTTATTTGGATTCTGTGACATTTTTTCCTCCTGATACATCCAGCACTTGGGCGGTTGGGCAGGTGCTGGATAAAAACATTTCCCCTTCACCGGTTAGGAGCCAGTTTAGATTTACGTTGTAGTTTTTATTGAGAACGATCAACGAACGGTCAGGCAGACGCTTATATCTTTCTCCAGTTAAAAGCTCGGACATCGTAGATATATTAATACAGAGCTTTTGCGCAAACTCTGACTGAGTTATTCCTATACTCAAAATTATTTTTTTTAATCTATCTTTCATTTTTCGTAATTCATGAAAATTTTTAGTTGACAAATTATCGTAATTTACGATAGTCAAATCGTCAACTAAAAAAATACAGACGGGATTCAAAAAAGGGTAATCAAAAGCTATGAATACAAGTGAGAGAAAAATGAAAATACGAGATCGGATCGCATTCGCACGGACTGCAATAAATCTGAAATTAGGATTTGCGGGAAATGATTACGGATACAAAAAAATCCCCGACAAACATCTTGCTGATAAACTACTCAGCCGTTGTGCGATTCTTGAAACATTCATCAAAGATTTCGGTCTCGAAAAAGATTTTTTACGATGGTGTGATGACAACTTGGGGGAAGAGAGAAATGAACAGATCTAAAAGAGAAAAAGTGCGTCATGCGTTTATGGTCACCCACACGGTCGAACTTCGCAATGAAAGACTGAACCCGTCGGGCGTTTTTGACATTTGCTGGGCTCGGATTCCGGAGGCTCTAACGAAAAAGCTCAATGCAAACGAGCTTCTCGAATACATCAATCTTCACATTCTGCCCAAGGTCGTCACAGAGGAAAAATCGGTTCAGTGCAACGTATTTCCAAAATCTTATAAAATGAGCAATCTGAAAAAACACACCCTGGAGGTTTTCGCATGAATTTATTTGTTTCTACCCGGCGCGATGGTCAGCCAAACGCCGTGGATTCTCCTTTGTCAGAGCAACCACTCGGGGCGAAAGCCCCCGATTTTTGCGACCATTCAAAAGTTGTTCGTCACTGTCTCCGTACCGGAATCAGAATAGACCCTAATTTTGAATCCGAAACCTGCGGAAACATCGAAGAGCGCTACCAGTTCGGACTCTGCAAACCCTGCCTCATAGATAGATTCAAATCTTTACGAAATCTCATAGACGAGGTAAGGAGCTAACGCATGAAGAAAAAATCAAAAAAGAAAATTGCTCTGACAAAGGGCAAGAAGAAGGTCGCGAAAAAAAAGGCTAAGAAGATCATCTCGCTGAAATCCAAAAAGCGGGTACGAAAGATCGTAGCGAAAGCGACACGAGTAAAACTGAATAAGGAGATCGTCCATGAAACAAACCCAAACCAGGCCGCTTGAAACTTTGGAAGATCTAAACAACCGGATGAGTCGCCTCGTTGAAATCGAGTCTGAACTGAAAAAGATCGACGGAGAGAAAAACAAAAAGGTCGAGATGGCAAGAAATGAATTTGTCGAACTGGAGCGCGATCTCGTTTTTGAGCGTGAAGAACTCGATCAGATGGTCAGGGAATTTCTTCTGCAGAACAAGGACACGATTTTCGCATCCAAAAAAACAGTCGAGCTTCCATTCGCAACAGTCAAGAGAATCGATTCTCAGGAAATCGAAGTCCGGGACGAGAAATCTAAAGAGCTTCCTCCTTACACAATCGAACTCATCGAGAAAAATTTCCCTGACAGGGCGGACGAAGCAATCAAGATCGAAAAGAAAGTCCAGAAGAACACTTTGAAAAACTGGACAGACTCGGAGCTTGCAAAAATCGGAGCCACAAGATTCTACAATACGAACATCAACTACAAGCTCCGTCTGGAACTCGAAAAAACGGACATTGCAAAACCGGTGTAGATGGAGGATCTGAGCTTGAAAATTCTGAAATCTTTCATGAGACGACCCGAAAGAGACCGCTCTGTCGGCGAAATCTCAAGAATGCTTTCGATTCGTCCAAGATCAGCTTCTTACAACTTACGCAAACTTACTGTGAACGGAGTTCTTTGTTCGACGGGAAAAACCAAATCCCGTCGCTACAAGCTAATCGAAAAATGAAAGGATTTTTTATCGGAAAGAAGGGTATTGCGTTTTCCGAAACAACAGGAGAGAATAAGGAAATAGGAATCACTGCAAGAAAACTAACTGTCAAAATGACTTTCGAGGACTTAGAATTCGATGATCTTTGCGATGTAGTTCAATCAATCTACGGAACTGCCAGCGTTGGTAACATCGAAACCCATATCCGAAAATCTCTTCTCATCTCTGATACAAAAATCGTAAAGTAGAGATTATGAGCACAATGGAATATCTATACTGGCAAAATCTTTCTCTGATGATCGTTCAACTCGGATTTAGTTTTTTTGTTCTCTGTGTGGATTTTGTTGGAATCATCGCATGTGTTTGGTTTTTGAGGAAACTCTGGAAATAATGGAAACCGATTCACATATCCACTAACCGCCGATGCCGCGCAAGTTACTGGTTCGAGAAGGTATAGGATGGATGCAAATAGAAAACTGCTTTTGCGAAATAGACTGGATGATCCAGAATATATGGACAGGTCCGTCCATTCAATAACAATATGTAAAGTCTTCCTGAAAAAAAGAAATCAAGCCTTGCGTTGGGCTTGAAAACCCGAAAAGAACTCAAACACCTCAAGCATACCAAACAAGACACCTAAATTTTAGCCCCCTCCCCAAAACCAAAAATAGTAATAATCTGGCAAGAATCTTGCGTGATTGCTGTCAAAATCAGATATTTTCCTAAATTTTCCGATATTTGGTTTTGGATTAGTTGCACATTTGAGTTTGAAGTGCCCCCCTAAAACTGTAAAGAAAAAAATCATATTTTTTGTTTATTTTTAAATTGCAGAGGAGATAGTCCTCCTAAAGCTGAATGAGGTCTGATTGAATTGTACCGATCAATAAATTGAAAAATACTTTTGGCTGCTTCAATTTTATCAGCATAACAGGAGATATTTATCTCTTGATACTTGATAGTTTTATTAAAAGATTCTGCGTGTGCATTTTCATATGCATTACCAAGACACATTGAAATTTGTATTTTGGAATTGTTCAGAAGTTCTATATATTCATGCGAACAATATCTTCTATCAGAATCAGTATGATGAATGTAACCTTCGAGACTTCCTCTGTTCATGAGAGCCGACTCAAATGCAGACCTGACAAGTTCACTATTAAGTTTATCAGAAACAGCTCGTCCGATGACCTCTCTGTTTTCCATATCCATTAGTGATGCCAGATAATGATTTTTCCCCTGAACATCAAAAAAAGTAACATCACCAACTATTACTCGTGCATGATTAATTGACTTGTCCTTAAGAAGATTTGGATATTTTTTCAGGTTATGTTTTGAATCCGTGGTCGCATGATGATAAGCCCTCTTCGGACTGCATTTTAAAAGGTTTTCATGCATGATCCTGTAAACTCGCTTATGATTGATTTTCATATCATTTCTCAGAAAATAAGTGACAGACCTGTAACCTGATTGAGGCATTAAATCCAGATATGCTTCAATCTTTTCTATTAGTTGCTTATCCTCCTGTTTTCTTTTAATCTTTGCATCCGATTGGTAATAAAAGGAAGAGATACTGATCTCCAAAGCTTTACAGCTTTTTACAATTCCAAATTCTGGTGCGAGATACTTCCTGATAATTTCTCTTTTTGCTTCCAGTCTTGCAGATATTTTTGGGCTTTTTTTAAAATGTGATTATCTAACGCAAGGTTGGCAAGTGCACCTTCCAATTCTGCGACTCGTTTCCTTAAAGCAAATTCGGTTTGATTATTTTGTTCAAACTTTCCTGTATCTATCTCATTTCTCCAATTTCGGATTGTTTGAGGATTTACCTTTTCCCTTTGAGCTATTTGCGAAACGGAACTCTGCCCGGACAAAATTTCCATTACTATTTTTTCCTTAAATTCTTTGCCATAGTTATTTCTTCTTATCATATTATCAAGTCTCCTTTATCCCCTTTTTTTGTATTCCAGTTTTAGGGGGCAAGACCAGTTTTAATATAATAGTTTATATAGAAATCCAGTAAACTTAGAGTGCGAATGGATAATAATCATTTGCCCCTATTTCTCAAACTAGCTGGAAAACAAATTCTCATTGGTGATGAAAAGCTTAAATTAGGTATCCCAAAAGTATATATGCTAAAGCCGCACAAAACTTTATATAGCCGTCTCGTTACTATTAAAGGTTTTTTACAACCAAACGAATTCAAATCGGCTTTGATTCAAAAACTTGAAAGTATTGGAATCAAACAAGAACCTATTCTTTTTCATAAGGATTCTTCCGATTACCCCATTCGAAAAACTATCCGTATCAAAGACAAAGAAATTATAGGTTACCCTGTGTTAATCCCAAATCTTGACCCAAATGATTCTATCCTCTTACAAGAAGTCGGTCTCGGTGGTCGCCGTAAAATGGGCTGTGGTCACTTTGTGGGAGTTAGATGATGGAAAAATTGTGGGCGAAAAGATTTGATGAAAAAATTAAGAACAAAGAAGAATTGTATTTAGTTCCACATCTTAAAGCAGTTGAGTTAGCTGGGAAAAAGTTAAGTCAGTCCATCGGGAAAAATGTATTACACTCAGTTGGCTTAGAATCAGTTGTTTGGCAAGAGCGGCTAAATATAATTTTACCCTTATCTTGTCTTCTGCATGATTTAGGAAAAGCTAATGACTGGTTTCAGAAAATGATAACCAATAATATACGTGAAAGACAGCCGATTCGACATGAATTTCTATCTATTATTCTCATTCTTCGCTCTGAAAAGAAGCTAAGAAACTTTATTCTAAAAAGAATATCTTCTCTAGGTTCTAAATTTACTGAACCGCTTATCAATTCAATTTATAGTGGGATTTTAGCACATCATTTGAAGTTTGATAGAGAACTAAAGAAAGCATGTTTAGGTATGTTTGGTGATGGAGGTTATCCGACAGAATTAATTGCATATACAAATCATTCTGATTTTGATTCATTGTTTGGAGAAGATAAACCTAATAATGATTTCTTTTTTTCATTTTTGCCTAATCATAAAAATATAAAATACAAATATATTCTTGATTATATAGAAAAATTTCAAGAGATTAGCGATGAATGGGAATCTTTTTTGAAACAGAATTCGGATTGGTTAATCTTCTCCACAATCTTAAAGCCTTTAGTTATTTGTGCTGATGTAATTGCAAGTGCTCTCGTTCCAGAGGGAATTAAGTATGAAGATTGGATAGGTAAATCACTCAATAATTTCATTCAAAAAAATGACTTAGAAAAAATTATTCAAGAAAGACTCAATGGATTATCACCTAGAGAATTTCAGAAAAAAATTTCTGATTCTAAAGAACGAGTAACTTTAGTAGAAGCAGGTTGCGGTTCTGGAAAAACGATTGGAGCGTATCTCTGGGCACTGAGTAATGCAGAAAATCATAAGTTGTACTTTTGTTATCCGACAACACGAACTGCAACAGAAGGTTATCTTGGTTATGTGAATCATGCCGGATACGAAGCCGAGTTGATTCACTCTCGTTCTGATGTTGATTTAGATGGAATTCAAAATACAGGTGATGATGAGGATAATTCCGTTATATCCGATAAAATTCATGCTCTTACAACATACCATCCAAAAATTATAATCTGTACAATTGATACAGTTTTATCCCTGATGAAAAATGGCAGAAAATCCATTTTATCATTTCCATCTATCGCCACAGGAATATTTGTATTCGATGAAATTCATTCCTTTAATGATGAAATGTTTCAAGTCATGGTTAGTTTTATCAATCTATTCAAAAATATAAAATTTCTGTTAATGAGCGCATCATTACAACCCGAAAGAAAGGATTTATTAAAAAGAGAATTTACGACTCTAACAGAAATTGAATCGCCGCGCGATTTAATGGAATTGAAAAGGTATAAGTTTAATTCTAAAAGAGATAGTTTATCTTTAATTGAGGACGCTAAATTACATGCAGATGATAAGAAAATTTTAATCGTAGTAAATACAGTTGGGAGAGCACAGGCAATTTCTCGAGAGTTAAACGCAAGCGGTTATAATGTAAAAATTTACCACAGCAGATATAAATATATAGATAGGGTGAATAGACATAAGGAATTTATAGAAGCGTTTAAAGACTCGGCTCCATCGGTGATTGGTATTGCCACTCAAGTTGCAGAAATGTCTTTAGACATTGACTCAGATATATTGCTTATCGAGCTTGCACCTATTCCTTCTTTAATCCAAAGACTTGGCAGATTAAATCGAAGGACAAGTCCTGAAAAGCCTATAGCTAGTCGAGATGTGTTTTTTTATGAATTAGCTGATCCGATTAGAGCTATCAATAAACCATACAGTAAAGAAGAGTTAGAGTTGGGAAGAAAATGGATTCAAAAACTTGTGAGTATAAATGAAATTAGCCAGAATGATTTACAAAATTCTTTTCTAGGATTAAACTCTTCTGAGGAAGGATTAGATTTAGCCCCATACTACGACTTTACAAAGCCCAATTTCTTTTTCATTCCTGCTACAGAAGGTTTGCGCGGGGCAAGTAATACAATTAATTGCATTATCCAAAGTGACATCGAACTTATCACAAATAGAAAAGAAAAATTAGAGAATCTTATAATCCCAATGACAATGAACAATAAGCTAGATATGAATACTTTGAATTTATACAAGCATGCCTTTATTATTCCAAATAAACTAATAGAATATGATTCAATAGAAGGTGCAGAATGGCAGAACTAAAATTATCCCTATCCAATCCTGGAATGAGCGACTTACACAAAGTTGGCTTAGGTGGATTGTATATGACTCTACAATCATTAGAACAGAAAAAGAAAAAGATTTCTGGATTAGAATTCACTTTGAATGAAACAAGCGTTATCCTCAACTTTGATGATAGGAAATTAGGCAAAGCACTAGAGGAATTAATCAAATATTCTTTTCAAATTGATAAAACTGGTTTCTTTTATTTTCCCGCTTTGGAATTGGGCGGTAAGCAGCCGATTGAGAATAAATTGATTAATCAACGAAATCTTCTTTCTAGTTTTCTCCAACCAACTCTTTTCAGTTCAAACACTAAAAAAGCAATTCAGAAAAACTTTGCAGGCGAAGACCAAAGACCAATAGTTCTTAATTTTCAAGGTGTAATATCCTATAGCAGTCAACTTGCGGCTTCATTTCTGTATAATTCCAAGAAGAAAATTTTTGAAAATGAAATTGAAATAAAGAACTGGCTTTATATCGGTGGCTCTGTTAAGCATGCTGGCTTAGGGAATAATACAGTTTTATCGGAAAGAATTGAAACTCTTTTTCCTTTGCTTTATGCGATTATAGGTTGTGTATATGTTTACGTTAAAATTTTTGATCCTCATTTAAAATCAAAAATTAGAGCTTGTATAGTAATTCCACAAATTGACAATTTAGAAATTTTCTCCCAAATTCGTAGTAAAGTTGCATTATCCACTGAATTAAAACTTACAATGGCTGGACTTTCTGAATCTGCTCTCTATTTATCAAACGAATATGCTCACATATTAAAATCTAAACTAAAAAAATTTCCCATGATAACTGTGATAGGAATTGGCGATACAAAATGGAACTCCACGCAAAAAAGTAAAAACTTTGTTCATAAAATTAAATTAGATAAAGAAGACAAATTAAATCAATACGCTTTCATTTCCAAGGTTTTAAAATCAACTATTAGAGAACTAAAAGAAGAGAAAGACAAACAAGGAAAAATTAAAAAACCTAAAAGTACTTATATTTCAGTGCCAATGTCCAAAGAATTATTCTGTGAAAATATAATCAACGGTAAAGAATTTTACTACAATTTTCACAAATTAGTAAAACCATCGAAAGATAAATCAGGGAATCTTTTTTATAAAATAAAATACGAAACAAAGGAGTTGAATGAGATGATTAAAAAAATTGAATTTGATCATGAGGCAGAAAGAATCTTTGTCGAAGCTTGCCATACTGCATGGAAAAGGCGTTTGGGTAAGTTAGGCGGTGATACGAAAAAAAGTGGTGGAGGTAGTTTTGGAAACTTAGTAGCAAGAGATTTTGAACGCCTAAGAGTTGCTTTAGTTAAAAGTAAAAATTTAGAATCTTTTAGAGAAACAATTACTGATTTTTGGTCAAGGGCAGGCAATATTCCTGAATTAAGAGATAATTGGAATAAAGTAATGGTATTCTTTGAAAATGAAAATTGGAAAAAAGGAAGAGATTTAGCACTGCTTGCATTAGTGAGCTATAAAGCAGAAAATAAAAATGAAGACGAAGCATTAAATAGTATTACAAAAATAACAGAAGAAGGAGATAACAATGAGTAAACATTTATTTGGTCAAGTACTAACCCATTACGGAACAGCGGCAAACAATAGAGGAGAAACAGAGGGCAACATTACTACTCTGCAAAAACTTCTCTGGAAAGGAGAAACGCATACAACTGTATCGGCAGAATCAATCAGATGGGCGATCCGCTATCTTTGGCAAAAAAATGGTGAGGAAACGAACCGAACATGGGATCCGAATAAGAGTGAAATCAATTTCGCTGATACAAAATGGTCAGCTTGGTCTGATAAGCCACAGAAAGGAGCAAAAAAATTTTTAGATGATGATGCACTTGGATTTATGCAAGCTGAAGCTGGTAAACAAGAAGGAGAAAAAGGAACTGCAACAATTCGTAAAGGTATTCTTGAATTTACTAGAGCTTTATCAACCACTCCTTTTGCAGGGGATATTACATTCAATGCAAAGAGCGGAACAAAATCAAATACAAGTTTGTACGGGACAGAAGTTCATGCTACACGTTATCAATATGGTTTTTCAGTTACGCCTGAATTTTTATCTGATAGTTCTAGAGTCTTGCAGATACTAAATGGGATTCTAAATATTAACCAAGTAGCAGGTAATCAAAGTAGATTCCTTTTTGATTTTTCTCCTGAATCTATAGTTCTTCGTTGGACGGATGATTTTGCTCCACGGATTTTATATTCATTTGAAGAAAAGGAAAATGAAATTTCAATTCCTTCCATTATTGAAAAAGTAAATTCGGGAGATATTGAACCTGAAACTTTGGTAATCGCTGGGTCAATAATAAATCACCCAGAGGTTACAAAATTAAAAGACAAAAACGTTTCTTTATTTTCTGGAGTGAAGCAAGGTTTTGCTGAAATTGAATCTCGCATAAAAAATGATTTAAAGATAAAGGGCTAACGATGGAACCTGACTCAATATGTTTATTTGTTTCGGTTCCCATAGCTTGTTTTCGTGCACCTTACGCAAGGACTTATGCAGAGTCCTTGCCAGTTCCTGCTCCTTCCACAGTTTACGGGATGTTACTCTCTATGATTGGTGAAAAAAATAGGGATGTTTACAAAGGGGCTAAGATAGCTATTGCACTCTTGTCAGAACCAGAACGGTCAACAGTTCTAAGAAAGATGTGGAGAGTGAAAACTGTAAAAGCAGGCCCGGGTATTGGAAATAATGCTACACCAGATTTTCAAGAATTATTAACAAGAACAGAGCTATTAGTTTGGCTAAAAAAAGGAAACGAACAATCGGAAATTTCTTTAAAAGAAAAAATAGATAGTGCAATTCGAAATCCGAAAACAATTTCCCGATTTGGTTCTCTTTGTCTTGGAGAAAGTACACATTTAGTAGATGAAATTCGTTTTATTAAAGATACGGACAAACGGGAATTTCAATTGCTCAATCCAGTGGAACAAGGCCAAATAAGTCTTCCTATTTGGGTGGATCATGTCGGTTCATTCAATACACGTTGGATGCAATTTAATTTGGATAAAGAAAGAACCTTTGAGGATATTACAGATGATAGTTTTATTATGATCACCCCCTAACGCATTGTGGGCACCATGGGTTAGATATACCGAGCCATATTCTTGAAATACAATTGGAGGTTCTAAAATGAATGATAATTTTCTACCTATAATTCGTGTAATGGGTTTACATTCAATCGCTTATTGTGAAAGACTTTTTTATTTAGAAGAGGTAGAAAAAATTTTGCTTGCTGACGAAAGAATATTTGAAGGGAGAAGAATCCATGAAGAAATAAAAATCGACAACAATGATATTCATAGAATTGAAACATTTGAATATACTAGCGAGATATTATCTCTAACCGGTAAAGTAGATAGACTACAAAAAAGAGATGGAGAATGGATTCCTTATGAATACAAAAAGGGTAGGTCTAAAACTACAGGAAAAAATTTTGAGGCGTGGGAGCCTGATATATTTCAGATTATTGGTTATTCTTTATTAATAGAAGAGTCCACAGGCCGGAAGATTTCAGAGGGAAGAATCAAATATTTAAAAAATAATGTATTAGTAAAAATTCAAATAACAGACGAGTTAAAAGAAAAAACACACGAATATATCTTAAAAGCAAAAAGTCTATTCTCTCAAAAAAAAAGACCCCCTGTAAGTCTAAATCAAAACCTTTGTATCAGATGCTCGCTTGCTCCTGTTTGCCTTCCTGAAGAAAATCGAGTGCTTAATGATGAAAACTATGAGCCAATTAGACTTTTTCCTCCCGGAAGAGAACAACAAACCATCCATATAACGGGATATAAAACTAGTATACATAAATCAGGGGAAACGATAACAATCGAGATGTACGATCCAGAACCTAAAACAGAAAAAATTCCAACAAATGAAATGGACTCACTCATAATTCATGGGAATGTACAAATTTCCAGTCAACTAATTTCATTTCTAGCATACAATAATATTCCAATTCATTGGTTTTCAGGGGGAGGCAATTACATAGGAAGCATCAATTCAAATTCAAAAAATATTCAAAGAAAACTTAGGCAATACGAATCGCTAAGTGATGAAAAAATTAAATTTTATTTAGCAAAAAAATTAATTCTTTCAAAATGCGAAAGTCAATTTTGATATTTACTACGTGCAACAAGAAAAAATGACAGAACTATACAACAAAGTGAGACTCTTGAGAAAATAAGAGAAAATCTTTCTAAGATAAGCTCTGCAGAAAATCCAGACTCTCTTAGAGGGTTAGAAGGAATAATAGCAAAATTTTACCATAACATCATCCCCTCAATACTAATCCCTACAGTACCCTCTGAAATGATTCCAAATGGAAGAACTAAAAGACCCCCTAAAGATAGATACAACGCGATACAAAGCTTTTTATATGCCTTACTTTACAAATCTGTTTTTCAAGCAATTGTAATAGTTGGCTTAGAACCATCACTTGGTTTTTTTCATACTCCCAGAAGTTCTGGTGACCCTTTAGTTTTAGACTTAATGGAGTTATTTCGAACTGCGTTATGTGATATCCCATTAATAGGAAGTGTAAATAGGCAATTTTGGAATATTCAAGAAGACTTTGAAGTAACTAAAGAAAAAGTCTGGCTAAGTTTAGAGGGAAGAAAAAAAGCGATAAAAATTTATGAAGAGAGGCTTAATGATTCATGGAAGCATCCAGTCACGAATTACTCTCTTAGTTATTATAGAATGATAGAATTAGAAACTAGATTCTTAGAAAAAGAATGGTCAGACTCAGCAGGATTATTTGCAAGAGCAAGGCTTAGATAATGAAAAACCTATGGATTATTTCCTACGACATATCAAACCCAAAAAGACTTAGAAAAGTGGCTAAGTTTTTAGAAGGTTATGGGACAAGAATTCAAGAAAGTGTATTTAAAGTTTATGTAAACGACAGAGATATTGAAAAAATAAAATGGGAGCTTACAAAAAAAATTGAAGAAATAGATAGTATTTTTTATTTTAGATTTTGCAATTCATGTGCAGAAAGAATTCAAAATCAAAATCCTAAATTATTTCAATTTGACAAGGATTTAACGTTTAGAATTTTCTAAATCAAGTATCTCTCAATGTTAGAGACATAATCAATTTTGGAGGCTTAAAATTTGATTAAAAAAGCATTCAATAGAGTAATATTCAGGATACTTGATTCAAATGGCAAATTTTGCTATACAGCTTATCCCGTTCAAAATAAACTATATTCTACAGTAGGGGTAAAATAATCTTAGATGCCTTCGGGCGTTGAGCACTTCTTATACAGCAATTATCAACGAATTCATTAGAATGTAAAATAATCTTAGATGCCTTCGGGCGTTGAGCACAAGAAATTACTAATTCAAAATATAACGATATTATTGACGGTAAAATAATCTTAGATGCCTTCGGGCGTTGAGCACACTCTGATTTAAATAGAGCGAATACTGCGTTAAGACGTAAAATAATCTTAGATGCCTTCGGGCGTTGAGCACAAAAAAGTATTTGACATTAAAGCCTAAATGAGGCATAATTGAGTTATTAGGAAGGTTAATATGGAAACGACGATACCAAAATCAGAAAGGAAACCAGCGATTTCAAGTGAGGAAATTGACAGAAGGATTATGGAAAATTGGGTGAGATGTCACGCTGAAGAATTGGAAGAGTTGGAAAATTTAAGAAAACATCCAAAAATTTGTGATCCAAGGAAAGGCGAGGGAATCGAAATGATTCCAATTGAATAATTTCAAAAAATATTTTTCCTTGACATTTCTCTAGAATACCAAATTCGTCCATCTTTCGATGGACTTTAATCCAAGACAAATAATCTCCGAATTCCTCAAATGTCGCAAGGGTCAGCAGATGACCGGTGCGAAGTATTATAAACGTGAATGGGGGTAAAATAATCTTAGATGCCTTCGGGCGTTGAGCACACAAAATCACGAATAAGATATGTCCTTTTTTTATGGTGCAATAGATTTCTGATGAAGTCGGAAAACTGGTCTTTTCCTATTTAAGTTTCATGTATATAGTAGGCGCTTATATATCTAATTAAAACTTTCCATCTGCACGAATCTTATAGAATAGACCATCAGAAAATGAAGAGTAAGGAAACAAAGGTGTTTTTGACCCTATTGAAGAAATATTTCCACTTATTTGTCCAACTAAAAAATGCCCCCCATCTGCAGTATTCAATATAGAATTTCCTGTATCAGCTCCAGCGCTACCTATTACGCTGTACCATTGTACAACTCCTCTTTCATTCATTTTCATAACAAAGCTATCTGACGATCCGCCACCCGTAATCAAAACATCGGGCAAAACCCCATCCAAAGACGAAAAATTTCCACCTGAGGTTCCTGAAAAAATATAACTTCTATCTGGCAGTTGCTCTACCGAAGTACAAGTATTAATAATACTTGGAGCCGACGAAAAAGTAAACCATTCCGGGTTACCATCGCTACTCAATTTAATAGCTACACAATTTCCACTACTACCGCTATGGGACCGAATAGGTGTTAAACCTGCAAGTGAAGAAATTGCTGCACCAGAATTGCCTGCAATTATAAATCCATTATCTTGGGTTAAAGCAATTGAATTCCCTGAGTCTGCACCTGTCCCACCCAGAAATGTAAACCATTGTAAAATCCCCGATGAATTATATTTGGCAACAAATATATCACCTCCACCACCAAATGGATTTTTTGCACTAACCCCACCAATTGAAAAACTTAAACCGGCAGAACCTGTCGTAACAAATCCCCCATCGCTTGTTGATTTCAGTGTAGCCATCGTATCCGTACTTGAACCACCAGAATAAGTTACCCACTCCCCATCTCCGTTTTCTTTTATTTTTAATAGAAAAGCATCACTAACTGAAGTATAAGATACAATTGTTGTAATACCCGGATACGTTGTAATCGTAGTGTCGGCAACTCCACCGATTACATAGCCCGAACTATCTTGTACCACATTTTTAATGTCTACATTCGTTGGCCCAACATCACCCAAGAAACTAAACCATTCTAAAGATCCACTCTTTGATAATTTGTAAATAGCTCCATTTTTCCCTGCACCTAAAAATGGCTTAAGAGGAGTTTTCCCACTAATGGAAGTAATTGAATTTGCATACCCGAAAGCAATAAATCCTTCATCTCTTGTCTGAATTATCCCATTGCAAGAGTCTATGCCTGTTCCACCGAGAAATGTATGCCATTCTACAGTACCTGAAGAATTTAACTTTACGATTAAGCAATCTAAAGCTCCTCCTGCAAAATTAATAATCGGAGATGAACTAAGATTGGATAACAATCCTCCTGCCTCTCCGGCGAGCAAATATCCTCCATCTTTTGCCTGAATTACCGAATAAAGAATATCGTTCGAACTAGATCCCATAAATGAATAAAATGTTTTTTCTTCTACGCCTATATTTAGATACGTAGTTGTTGAATTTTTTTGGAAAGAGACACTTAGACCTGAAGATACATTTGAAATCGAAATAGAATAGTCTCCTTGTATCTCTACACCAAAAGAGCCTATCTTTACATCTTTATGGGATAATACACTTACATTGAATTTTATAAATGAGGAAGTAGTGCGAAATCCACCCGATAAGTCTGTGTTTGTTTCTGTAGTTCTTAAAACCCCGTCTGAAAAAATTATCTTCGCACCCACAATAGGTGAATTAGAAGTCACCCCGTGCAAAATCCCACTCACAGGAATTTTTGGACAAAATACACTATCTAAACCGGTAAGGCAATACAAAAATTGCATCGTTCTAAAAGAAGGATCTTCCGGTGATAAAAAATTATCTAATTTTCTATTGCAATTGGCTAAGCTACAAAATAATATAAATACGGTTAAGCTCTTTTTCATTATTCAAACCTTTTACAACACTGATTTTACTTTGGTTAAAATATTTTGTAAACTAGTTTTTTCTGTTTTTTTATGATGAAACTACAGAAAATTTATTAATTGAAATTGTATGGATTTAGAAAACGTAGGAGTTATTTCTTCATTTTTTTGACGAATTAATTTATTTTGATACCCATCTTCTGTAGGGTTTGTGTAAACCTCAACAGTATTTTCGTTTAAGTTAATGATCCAGTATTCAGGGATTTTTCCTTTGGAATATATAAAAGATTTTTGTCTGTCGAGTTCGAGTGAAGTGTTTGCGACTTCAACCACAAGGTGTGCAAAGCTTGGGTGAAACAAGGAATAGGAATCTTCTCTATAATCTACGATAGAAATATCCGGCTCAGGTTCTGAAATATCAAAAGAAATCGGGTCTTCCTTTCGGACTGAATAAGGAGGTAAAATCTTAGAAATGAAAAAATAAAATATTTTATTTAAAGTTGCAGTATGAATAGGATTTTTTGGCATTTTTTCAATTACCACTCCTTCCAATAATTCTGTTTTTTCCGAGATCAAGCCTTGCTCATACATTAAGTGGTATTTTTCTACTGTAAAAGGAGTAACTAATTTACGAATTTCAGGATTTTCTAATAAGGCTTGTACCATAAGCCATTTTTATAAATCTTTTTCAAGTGTGTCAATCGATTTTTCATAGTAAAAAATTCAATTTTCATATCAATCTTTTTTAGTGAGTTCTATTTTCAATACAAATTGATTTTTGAATATTGATTTACAAAAAAGCATTAAATAGTAAATAAGTCTATCGAAGGAGATTCCAAGTTGAAGAAAAATGTGTTAATTATTGGTGCGGGAGGGGTTGCCCACGTTGCTGCACACAAATGCGCTCAAAATAACGATACGTTAGGCGATATATGTATCGCTTCAAGAAAGCTCGACAAGTGCGAGAAAATTATCGAAAGCGTGAAAAGAAAAGGAAATATGAAAGACAATTCTAAAAAAATTTACGCAAGGCAAATCGACGCTTTCGATGTTAACGCTACCGTACAACTAATAAAAGATACAAACTCAGAAATAGTATTAAACCTTGGCACAGCGTATATTAATATGTCTGTTCTGGAAGCCTGCCTCGAAGCAAAAGTTACCTACATGGACACTGCCATCCACGAAGACCCCGATAAAGTTTGTGAAGACCCTCCTTGGTATGCAAACTACGAATGGAAAAGAAAAGATCGCTGCACAGAAAAAGGAATTAATGCAATACTCGGAATAGGATTTGACCCCGGTGTTGTAAACGCTTGGGCAGCTCTTGCTGTAAAGCACCACTTCGACAAAATTGATACAATAGATATTTTAGATGTAAACGCAGGAAGCCACGGAAAATATTTTGCAACAAATTTTGATCCGGAAATTAATTTTAGAGAATTTAGCAAGGTCTGGACTTGGATTGATCGAAAATGGGTAGAAAAACAGATGCACTCCGAAAAATGGATTTATGATTTTCCTGTAGTAGGGAAGCAACCGATTTATCTCACAGGCCACGATGAGCTACATTCACTGTCAAAAAATATAGATGCAAACAGTATTCGGTTTTGGATGGGTTTTGGCGACCACTACCTAAACGTATTCAGTGTCTTAAAAAATATCGGGATGCTTTCTGAAAAGCCCGTAAAGACCGCGGAAGGATTAGAAGTAATTCCACTAAAAGTTTTAAAAGCAGTTTTACCTGACCCGGGGTCACTTGCACCTACTTATACAGGATACACTTGTATCGGAGATCTTGTAAAAGGCACAAAAGACGGTAAGCATAAAGAAATTTTTATTTATAACTCTTGTGACCACGCTTTGTGTTACAAAGAAGTTGAATCTCAAGCGATTTCTTATACCGCAGGAGTTCCCCCAGTTGCTGCTGCAATACTTGTAGCCAAAGGAATATGGAATCCTAAGACTATGGTGAACGTAGAAGAGTTAGACCCGGATCCTTTAATTGAAATATTAAATAAAATCGGACTTCCTACCGTTATAGAAGACAGAACTCCAAAATAGTACTGAACAGAAAAATTCTATTTTTTCTTTAGCTTCTTTTTGGACTGGGTTTTCGACTTGGTTGGCTTTGTCTTTGGTTTTGTTTTTGACTTAGCCGAAAGTTTGGTTTTCTTTTTTACCGGAGCATTCCTTTTTTTCAAGATAGGGTTTCCTTTTTTTTGAATTGATTCAGAAGACATCCTAATCACAAGAGGAGTTCTACCGCTTTCATTTGCTTCATCGATTAAGTCTAAATCATTCCAAAAAAAATCTTCTTCAAAATTTAACCTTTCTTTCAAAAAAATATAATGAAACTGCAAAAGTGCTCTATTCTCTTCATTAAAATACGACAACCTTTGAAATAACAACCTCACATTCGGGTCACTAAATTTATTTCTCATCTTTGCATAAAAATCTCTTGCATCTTCTCCTTCTCGAAGAGCCACTTGGATAGCGTCTAACGCATCTCCCTTTACATCAACCTTTGTATTTCTGTCCAATTTCCTCATAAATTTTTGGATGGTTGTAGAATGAAATTTATGGATTGCAGCAAGTTGTTTTAGGTTGGGGAGTTTTTTCCCACCCAGTGCGTCTTGGTAAATTTCTTCTATCAAAATAAGGTGGTTCTCCACGTCTTCTGCAAGCTCTTGAAATAGCTCCTTAACCAAAGGGTCTGAAATCTCTTCATTCATTCTAAGATAAAAATCAAAGCAATCCTTTTCGTGTTGGATGGCCGCTGCCACTGCATCTAAGAAAGATGTATTTTTCAATAACGACATATTTTTCTCCTAACCGATTCTATTCTTATTAAAATATTTCTGCAACTAAAAAAGAAGAATTTCATTCTTTTTCTGCTGCTTTATATATTAAAAATTGACCGATATAATACGTAGTCATTACCAAAAATTTCTGAACTGATGTAGAAAAAATGTGACTATAGAACTTATCAATTCCTATTAAAGAGTCTGAAATAAAAAATATACAAGCCCCAAACACTCCTGCAAGGTATGAGTTTCTATTTACGTTACTTCTAGAAAATGCCCTCCATACCATAGTGCTGATTGTGATTATATAAAATAAGACAGGGATTTTCATAGCCCCGAGACCAGGGTACATTATATAAAATAAGCCTCCTCCAACTAAAAAAATCGGAATAGATTTGATTACGGAAACACTCGCTCCTTTTGAAAATCCAATAATATAAAAAATATGACCGAATAGAAATGACCCAAGCCCAAAAACAAAATATTCAGGGAAAATCAATAGATAGTCTCCGATTAAAGAAAAAAATAGACCAAAAAAAATAAACTTTTTTAAATGAGAATGAATCCCTATTTTCTTTGATAGATACAAAATTAAAAGTAAAATGGGAAGCCCTTTGGTTGCCAAAGAGCCAATTTGGCTTTCCGGAAAGTAAAATGAAACTACTAAATGTAAAATCCCGAGTAAAATAAAGTTGTTGAGCATAAAATCTTTTCTCCTAAAAATAGATTTATTATTGTATAAAACCTTAGGCAAGTTTTATTCTACATTTACGAATTATGTTTCAATTAAATTTTACAGAAATCAATCACGAAATAATCTTATTTATTCTTTTCAATGTAATAGTTATTTTCATGTTGATTTTAGATTTGGGGATTTTGACTAAAAAGGAAGGTCCCATTTCCTTAAAAAAAGCAGGGTATTGGACTTTGATCTGGGTTGGGGTTTCCATGCTTTTTGCGGTTTTTATTTACTTTTATGATACCGACCCAAACGACCCTTCTAAAAATCGAGTGAAGACTATGGAGTTTTTAGCGGGCTATTTACTCGAATATTCTCTATCCATCGACAATCTTTTTGTATTTATTATGATTTTTCAAAAGTTCAGAATCGGTCCCGCATACCAGCCTGAAATTTTAAAATGGGGGATTATCGGAGCTGTAGTGCTTAGGGCGATTATGATCTTACTTGGGGCATCTCTTGTAGCAAAATTCGGTTGGGTCTTGTATGTATTCGGTTTTTTCCTGATCTATACAGCCTACAAAATGTTTACACACAAAGAAGAGGACGAGAGTTTTCATCCTGAAAACAATATGATTTACAAATTAGTAAAAAAAGTATTCCATATAAGTCACCACGACCACCACGCTCATAAATTTTTCATTAAAGAAAACGGGAAATTAATGGTAACACCTCTATTTGTAGTTCTTTGCCTTATAGAAACAAGCGATGTAATGTTTGCCTTGGACTCAATCCCTGCTGTATTTTCTATAACCCAAGACCCTTTTATAGTTTACACATCCAATATTTTTGCGATTCTCGGACTCAGGTCTTTGTATTTTATGATAAGCGGAGTTATGGATTTATTTGTTCACCTAAAAACTGGGGTTGCCTTAATTCTTGTATTTGTAGGTTTCAAGATGATCCTGCCTCTTATCTGTGAGATCGCAAATATACCGGTGGTTCACATTCCTATTGCAATTTCTTTAGCGGTAATAGTCAGTGTCCTAATCACATCCATACTATTTTCATTACCCGATTTTCAAAAAAACAAAAAAAAGAAATCATAATAAAGGAGAGTTACAATGTTTAAAATAAAATATTTTTTGATGGTTCTGGTTCTTCTGGCGTTTGTAACTTCAAGTGTTCAAGCAACTGAAGTTCCTTCCGGTGGAGAGATGATGATTGATGCTATTTTAATTCGCCCTCTCGGTGTAGTAAGCGTAGTTTTAGGCTCTGCCATTTTTGTAGTATCACTTCCATTTACACTTCTTAGCGGTAGTGTCAAACAATCCGGGAATAGACTCGTAGGATACCCTTTAAAATTTACATTCACCAGAAAACTCGGATCGTTTCCGGGTTACAGTGAAGAATTAGAATACGAACAGGAGTAATAGCATGCCGGATACAACTCCGATAGAAGACTGGGAAAAATTAGCAAAAGAAGCTGACCTAAGAGGAAAAGATGTTTCTTCTCTAAACTGGGACTCTCCTGAGGGAATTACATGGAAGCCGCTTTATACCTTAGAAGACTTAGAAAAACTCGAACTTACAAACACACTCCCTGGAATTTTTCCGTTTATTCGAGGTCCGAGGGCTACCATGTATTCTCATCGTCCATGGACTATTCGACAATATGCGGGATTTTCCACAGCAGAAGAGTCTAACGCATTCTATAGAAAAAATCTTGCAGGCGGCCAAAAAGGTCTTTCCGTAGCTTTTGATTTGGCTACACACAGAGGGTATGACTCTGACCATGAAAGGGTAATTGGAGATGTAGGGAAGGCAGGAGTTGCAATCGACTCTGTAGAAGACATGAAGATTCTTTTTAACGAGATCCCGTTAAAAGAAATGTCTGTATCCATGACAATGAATGGCGCAGTTATACCAATCCTTGCCATGTTTATCGTAGCAGGCGAAGA
The DNA here is from genome assembly GCA_015075105.1 of Leptospiraceae bacterium. Taxonomy (NCBI): domain Bacteria; kingdom Pseudomonadati; phylum Spirochaetota; class Leptospiria; order Leptospirales; family Leptospiraceae; species Leptospiraceae bacterium. Next base: position 1,398,354 of record JABTUZ010000002.1, read on the forward strand.
GCAAGGTGCGAAATTAGAAGAGCTTTCCGGTACGATTCAAAACGATATTCTAAAAGAATTTATGGTTAGAAATACCTATATCTATCCACCGAAACCTTCCATGAAAATCATAGGAGATATTATCGAATACACTTCTAAGAATATGCCGCGGTTTAATTCTATTTCTATAAGTGGTTACCATATCCAAGAGGCAGGAGGGAATGCAGTACAAGAATTAGCCTATACAATAGCAGACGGTTTAGAGTATGTAAAGACTGCAATCGACAGGGGTCTTGAAATAGATGATTTTGCTCCGAGACTATCTTTCTTTTTTGGAATTGGGATGAATTTTTTTATGGAGATTGCAAAGCTAAGAGCGGCAAGACTTCTTTGGGCTGAGGTTATTCAAAAATTCAACCCCAGAAATCCGATGAGTATGGCTCTTAGAACCCATTGTCAAACCTCAGGGTGGAGTCTCACAGAGCAAGACCCTTACAATAATGTAATCAGAACGACAATAGAAGCAATGGCAGCCGTACTTGGTGGAACTCAAAGCCTCCACACAAATGCACTTGATGAGGCAGTTGCGCTTCCTACAGAATTTTCGGCAAGAATAGCTCGAAATACACAGCTAATCATCCAAAATGAAACCCAAATCCCAAGAGTCATAGACCCGCTTGGTGGATCGTATTTTATAGAATCTCTCACCCATTCCATTGTAAATGAAGCAAAGAAACTAATGAAAGAAGTAGAAGACCATGGTGGAATGGCGAGTGCAGTTGAGGCAGGACTGCCTAAGATGAAAATAGAAGAGTCTTCCGCCAAAAGGCAAGCTCTTATAGATCAAGGGATTGAGGTAATCGTAGGTGTAAATAAATTCAAATTAAAAGACGAGTCTCCTATTGAATTTTTGGATATAGACAATACCGCAGTTCGAAATAAACAAATTGCAAGACTAAAAGAAATCAAATCCAAAAGAGATTCAAGTAGAGTAGAGAAGGCGTTAGACGACATCACTGAATCGGCAAAATCCGGAAAAGGAAATTTATTGGAGTTAGCGGTAACTGCTTCAAGGCTAAGGGCAACCGTTGGAGAAATATCTTATGCAATGGAAAAAGTTTTTGGTCGGCATAAAGCAATGATTAGAACAATCAGTGGGGTATATTCTAACTTGAGTCAAAAAAACGATTTATTCAATCAGGCAGTAAAAAGAATAGAAGAATTTGCAAAAAAAGAAGGCAGACGACCCAGAATGATGGTAGTAAAGATGGGGCAAGACGGGCACGACAGAGGAGCAAAAATTATTTCTACTGCATTTGCAGATATGGGATTTGATGTAGATGTTGCACCCCTTTTCCAGACCCCCTCTGAGGTAGCCAAGCAAGCTATCGAAAATGACGTTCATATCATCGGTGTTTCTTCTCAAGCAGCCGGGCATAAAACTCTTATCCCTGAGCTTATAAAAATTTTAAAGAAAGATAATGCAGGAGATATAAAAATTATAGCGGGTGGAGTGATCCCTCCCCAAGACTACGATTTTTTATACAAAGAAGGAGTATCTGCAATTTTTGGCCCGGGTACGGTAATTCCTGAAGCAGCTCTAAAGGTATTAGAACTATTAAAGAAATAAATCTCATTAATTTTGTATAACGATTACAAATTGAAAAAAGACATTGGCAATATAAATTTGGAAATTTTTTTCTTGAAAATTGCATAACAGGATAACTCTTGGCGTGAATATGGAAAAAAGAATTCATCAATCTGTAATCCAATCGCTTTCTAAATTTTGCATCCCTGTTTTATTAATTACAGTCTTTGGTTTGACTCATTGCACAGTTATACCCATCTTTAATAAAAAAGAGAAGGATTCAAAAGCAAAACTTGCTTTAGCTTTTTTAATAGTAGATAGCATGATGTGCCATAACTCAAGAGGAGAATTCTGGGCAAGAGATACTGTTACCAATGTATCGTATTGCGTAAAGACAGACTTTGTGACAGAGAGCAATAATGCGAAACTCTATGTAGAAAAAAATCTTTCTACTGGTTTAAATTATTCTTCAATTCTTTCCACTTATGAAAATCAAATTATCAACAGAGAGACCCAAGCCTTTGGTGCCCCCTCTGATATAGACAATGATGGTAAAATCACAGTCATTGTCTTGGATATAATAGATGGTTCAACTTCTTCATCAGGTTTTGTTGCCGGTTTTTTTGATCCGGTAAATTTTTACACAGACGATCCGAGCAAATCCCTTCGCTCCAATCAAAAAGAAATTCTATACATGGATGGAAAAGAATTAGCCGCATTAGAAGGGAGAAGTCCGGGTAGTTTTTTAATTACCCTTGCTCACGAACTGCAACACCTTATCCGATTTCAATACGAGCTCGCAACCAATACAGAAGACGATACTTGGATTAATGAGGGAACAAGTGAGGTCGCAAGTGATATTACCGGATTTGGTCCTCAAGCATCCAGAATTTCTTGTTTTCGAGGAACATCATGCTCAGGTGGGGTAAGTGGGATTTCTATCGCCAATTGGTCATCTGAATTAAAAAGCTATGCTTACGCCTACTCACTTATGAAATATATTTATGAAAACTCCGGAACTACAACCGCACAAAAATACGCATTCTTCAAAAAATCCGTTTCCGGAGATACCTCAGGGGTTAGAGCGAACAACGCCACCAATCTTATGGAAGTTTTTAAATCAGCAAGCTCGTATAACGCATCTATTTTAAACCCGTACAGCTCAAACTCCGATATGTTTAAAAGGCTTATGGCTGCTTTTTGGGGGCAGTCTCAAGGATATGCGAATATTACAACTACCTATTTTGGAAATACAAGCATCGTTTCTTCTATTGATTCAGTCCGAACTAACTACCCTTTACCATCAGAATTAGCTGGACTTTACGCCTTCGGTGGGCTTTCTTACTCTGGAACTGGACCCGTGAACACTTCAATTTCTCCCACTGCCACATACCGCTTAAATGGAAATACAACTGGTGTAACATCGGGAGGCTCGAATTTTGTAGTAGTGAAGAATAGTATCAACGATTATCTATTACTCAATGGTGCAGTATCAGGAACATCTTCCCAATCAGGGACCGCAATTCTACTTGAGCCTATAGACTATCCAAAATTAGATCTAAAAGAAGAAGTCCTGCCGATTTGCCCAAATAAGCATTTGCACACTGTTCATGCAATTCATAAGAGAACAGCCGACTTAACCATATACCAAAAACAGTCTGAAGAAACTGAAATTATTTCCCCAGAAAACTATTAATCGAAGCCCTATCTTTCTCGAGGCTGTGTTTATGGATTTCTTCTATAGCTGCTTCTATCAATGGGCTAACCAAAAATATCTCTGACTTCACCTCAACCTCATAAACCCTTTCAGAAGAAGTTGGGGATAATTCTCTATAAACGCTAACTCCTTTGATAGTTACAATCTTATCGTTGTTTGGAGGAGACAATTTGAATTCGTGGGTATTTGTATCTAAGTCAAAACTCGATTCTTCTATTAAAGAAGGGTCATCCATTAGTGTAGCCACTACTTGAGGTAGGGAGGCTCCAAGGTTGATTTTCCTTTTTTGAAAAATCTTTGAACCATTTTTTGTTTCTTCTAAAAGAGTGACATTTTTTAATTCAGGGAATTTATCCAATTGCTGGTAGCGTTCTTCTCTGGCTTTCAAAAGATCGGCTAAGGGAACTTCAAATTTATGCGAGACGGTGTATTTCATCATTTTCCTTCAAAATTTTCTAATCAGGCTAAAACAATATTTTAAAGGACTAAATTGGCAAGAGGAAAATTATTGTAAATTTGAATATCGGAGAAAAATATTTTGTCCTCAAGCTGGGTAGAAATTTCTAAAAATGCAATAAAATCCAATATCCACTCGTTTAAGTCTATTCTACAACCGGGAGTAAAATTTGCTGCTATCGTCAAATCCAATGCCTACGGTCACGGAATCTTGGAAGTATCTAAAATTGCAATCTCTTCGGGTGCAGATTTACTCGGGGTAAATTCATTAGACGAGGCTATTTTTTTAAGACAAAATCTTCCTGACACAAAGATACTCATTATGGGAGAAATCCCTGATTTAAAAGAAAAAACAAAATTCGTAAGCGACCCAAATTTTTCTATTGTAGTATCCAGATTAGATGAAATTCAAATTTTAAACTCTCTTCCAAGCCCACCCAAAATTCATCTAAAAACAGACACAGGAATGGGAAGGCTTGGATTTCACGGCAAGAAACTAACCGACCTTATTTGTGAGATAAAAGAAGAAAATATTGAACTCCACGGGATTATGACCCATTTTGCAAGCACAGAAGATTTCACTGAGCATTCTTATTCAAAAATGCAATTGTCTCTTTTTAAGGAATACATCGAATTCGCTAAAAAAATCGGGTTTGAGAACCTCACAAAACACTCTGCTTCTTCTGCATCCACAATTCTATTTAGAGATGCCCATTTTGATATGGTAAGAGTTGGAATTTCACTCTATGGACTCTGGCCCAGCCGAGAAACAAAACTTTCTCATTCTCTTGTAGGGAAAAATGAGTTTCGCCTAACGCCCGCTCTTTCATGGAAAACTAAAATAGTACATATTCAAGACTTGGAAATAGGTTCGTATATCGGATATGGCTCTACTTATAAGACAAATTATCCTACAAAAGTTGCAGTCCTCCCTGTGGGGTATTTTGAAGGAATAGACAGAAGACTTTCCAATCAAGGGAATATTCTCATCAAAGGTAGAAGAGCGAGAATTCTTGGCAGAGTGTGTATGAATATGTGTATGATAGATGTTACGCACATCCCGGAAGTCACTATTGGAGACACGGTTGTACTAATCGGAAAATCGGGTGATGAGAGTATTTCTGCCGATGATATATCGAGTATGATTGGCACGATTAACTATGAGGTAGTTACAAATATTCACGCAAGCATTCCAAGGCTGATTGTAGATTGACACAGGGGTTTTATAAGGAGATTTTATGAACGAAAATTTGGAAAAGGTAAATTATATTTTAGAAACACTTCCCTATATAGCAAAATTTTCCGGGAAGACTATCGTAATCAAATACGGTGGAGCTGCTATGGCAAAAGAAGATTTAAAAGAATCTTTCGCAAAAGATATTGTACTATTAAAATATCTTGGTATTCACCCGATTGTGGTACATGGCGGGGGACCTGAAATTAATCTTATGGTGGGAAAACTCGGACTATCCACCGAATTTGTGAGAGGACATCGCATAACGGATGCACCTACTATGGAAGTAGTGGAAATGATTCTTACAGGAAAAGTAAATCAACAGATAGTTAGCAGAATAAATTCTATAGGAGGACAAGCTGTTGGGATTTCCGGTAGAGACGGAAAACTTGCAATCGCAGAAAAAGAGCCTCTTCAATTTGAAAACGAAAATGGAAGATTAGAAACAGTTGATATCGGACTTGTTGGAAAAATCCACACAATCAATACAGATATTTTATCCACATTGCAAAACGACGGTTTTATTCCTGTAGTTTCGCCTGTAGCCGAATCAAGTAGTGGTGAGCCTTTGAATATCAATGCAGACACAATGGCTGGTATGCTTGCAGGAGCTTTGAAAGCAGAAAAATTAATTCTACTCACAGATACACCTGGGATACTCATTGAGAATAATTTAGTGACAGGTTTAAGTAAAGAAAAAATTGAATCGTACATTAAAGATAAAAGTATATCTGGAGGAATGATTCCAAAAGTCGAAAGCTGTCTAAATGCAATTGCAAATGGAGTAAAACGATCTCATATTATAGACGGTAGAATTCCACACTCTATCCTTCTCGAAATATTCACCGATCAGGGAATAGGAAGTTTAATAGAATAAAGAAAATTTCACCTTGATACATTTTCCCAAATAAGAAATGGTTTAACATCTTGAATGAAAAGTATTTTTACAAGAAAAAGAATTAAAATACAAATTAGCAACAAGTAGAATAAAGTAAAGTTTACGCTTTCATCTTCGTTTTGTAATAAAATTACAAGTGGGACTGCAATCGTAAACATTCTGGAGATGTTTTCATATACTGACCAAAAATGATAGTATCCGGCAGTTCCTACCATAAATAAAGTAAAAATTATTCCGAGCCTAAATACCCAGCCTTTTTTTATATTTCCGGTAAATACACTAAAAACCCCCAGTATAAATAAAAAGAAAAGCGGAAGTCTGGACAATTCTCTTGCCAAATTTTTTATTCCTTTAAAATCTGAAAATGCTGTTACAAGATTACTAAGGTAAGAAAAAATTCCTTCCATCGGAAGAATAAAATCTGTGATCCTCGATATGCGCCAATTCGGAAATGTAAATCTTAAATACATCTGCCAGAAAAATGGAATCAACAAAGTAGAAAGAATAAAAAAAGTTTTTTTCCATTGTTTTTCTTTTAATGAGCCAAGCCCAAGAGGGAAAAGAAAAAATAACGCAGGTTCTTTTGTGATAATTGCAAGCCCGCCAAAGATAGAAAATAAAATAAATTTTTCCTTAGTAAAAAAATAATACGATAAAATAATTAGAGAAACCATTACAGAGTCGCTGACAAGCACGGTGTAGCTTCCCAAAGAAAATGGAGAAATTAAATATAAGATAGAATATTTACGAGCCGCCGGAGATAAAATATTTCTTAAAGCAAAAAAAGAAGCAAGAAACAAAACCCAATTTATAAAATACATCCCAAAAACATTTCCCCATTTTCCGAATCCCCCAAACAGAGAAATTAAAAAAGGGTAACCTATTCTTGGAGCACGATAACTCTCATCAAACCCTTTTGGCCAAAGAGTATTCAGGTTGCTGATAGTTCTGGAATAAAAATAAAAAATCTGACCATCATACCCTGCACCAAGGTCATCTTTCTCACCGAGAAATACCAAAGAGTTTGCAGGCATCTCTTTTGTATTTTGATTCACAAATTCGAGACCGAAGTTAATCATTGCAGTAGGATTGAAGTTGTATTTTTTTAAAAGAATAAAAGTAGTGCCACCCCATAAGAATACAAAGGTTAGAAGAATAATTTTCTGATTGTTTAAACGCTCCAATGCACCAATGAAAATACTCTCTATTGTTCTCATTTAAGATTTTCCTGAATGATTCTTGCATAAGTTTTGGTCATAAGGGATGCACCTTTATATGTAAGATGGTGGGGATCGGTAAATAACTTTTCATCTTGAATGAAATTTTTCAGATCGTAAAGTTTACCTGAGTTAATCTCGGAAATCCCATTCAAATAATGTAAAAAATCTTTGTACCACTTGCTATTTTCATAAAAGGTAAGCTCAATCGGATTTTCAGGATTATTCACAATCACAAATCGAATATTTTTTTCTTTTAACTGAATAGCTATCTTTTTTAAGTTTTCTATTTCTGACCAAGTTACAAAATCCGATTTTGAGAGTTGGATTTTTCTGTCTTTCAGTAATTTTAATCTATGGGTCTCCGGTCTATTTTCAGAATTGCTGTACATTCTCTCAAAATAATCTTTTTCGTATTCATCTTTACTCATCGAATCAAATCTATGCTCGTCCAAATAATCTTCTCTATTGTATGAAATATCTTTATTCAATTCATTTTTACAAAAATTTTGAGAAAGCCTGATTCCATAAAAATATTCTTTGCCGTATTGCTTGTGATCGATTTCTTTAGAGCTTACTGTTTTATCCGATTCAAATACTAATTTGATATTTTTTGTATCCGGGTGAAATTCTAAATTCAAATCATACCAGCCTGTTTTTTCAAACTTCAAAATTTTTGAAAAACCATTCTCCCCAAAAACTGAAACAGTCCAATTTTCTTTTGGAATAAAAATACTGTCCTCCAGTTTTCCATTTTTTAAAGAGCATTCAATTTGAAATTTTTGCGTAGTGAAACCCTTTGACCAGACACCTTCCTTTGGCATGGCTCCGGTATAATTGTGGTAACTTCGAGACCTTCTGTAATGTCTTTCGATATAAGCGTCAATCGGATCATTAAAAAAAGATCTGTATCTATTTACTTTTAAAATAGATTTAGTCAAGAGCAGGAATATGTCATTTTTTGAAATATCTCTAACATGGTCTTTCAAAAAAAGCCAAGGATACACAGATAAAACTGGAATCCTTGATTTGTACTCTTCAATCCTTGCTTTTTCTGAATACGTTAGGCGATTTTCATTTTCTCGAAAATGGTCTAACTGAAAATCTCCCGGATTAAACAAGAAAAGCACCAATTTTGGTTTTTTAGAAATTACATCTTCTATATAATAATAAAAGTCAGTAGGAGACATGGCTACATGAGAATACAATTCTACTCGCACCTTTTCCCATTTCACATTCGTATTTAACTCTTCTTGAATTTTCGACGGTAAAGCAGAATACAAAGCAACAGAACTCCCGACTATAAGTGATCCCTTTTCGTCATCCGCAAACTGAATGTGACTCGTTTTATGAAGAAAATTGTACCAAGGGGAAGTGTCCCATTCCATTTCATTTGGAAATTGAAAAAACAACATTCCAAAAAATATATAGTCAAGCACAGCTACAGAAAAAAATAGTGCAATAGACGCAAATACTACTTTCCACTTTATCGTCATTACGATTCTTACCTGAATTTCTTTTTCAATAGAGTCCACGCAAACGATACTGCCTGCCGAAATACTTTCTTGTTAAAAGAAGAATTTGAAAATACATAGTGGATTCCTATTTCACTAACGGTTCCGCCTGACGCATGAATTAAATACAGAGCCTCCATGTGAAAATCAAACGCTTTGGACTGTAACTTAGAATTAGCAAGTATTGAAATAGATTTTTTAGAATATCTTCTAAACCCTGATGTACAATCTTTGATTTTTGGTCCGAATAAATCAAAAATGCTTTTCGACATACAGTAGTTCATAACTTTCGCAGCAAGATAAGAAATCAATTTTCTGTACATTGGTACATTTTCAGTAATTTCTCTTCTACCGATTAGAATATCACACGAGGGATGAGAAAAAAACTGCTCTAAAGACTTTGGGTCATGCGATAACCCTGCGTCCATTGTAACTACCCAATCGTAAGACTTCTTCTCTGCGTATTTCATTCCGTCTTGAATTCCCCCCGGAATGTGAGTATTTTTTGTATGGGTGATAACGTGTAACTTCTTAGGATATTTTTTTAACAACTTGGAAAGAATCTTAGGGGTATTGTCTTTAGACGCATCATCTACAACACATATATCGCTATAGGGAATCGCTCGTAACACAACCTCTTCGATAGTGGACTCTTCATTATACGCCGGGACTATTGTAAGTAATTTTTCTTTCTTCACTTTTTCATTTCAAACACTTGTTTGTTTTGTTCCACCCATTTCAAAAGATTCGTAACTCCTTCGCGTGGTTTTACTTTTGGTTGAAATCCAAATTTTCTTGCTTCGTTTATATCGCATACAAAATATCTCATATCTCCGGGTCGCTCTGCTTCAAATAGAATCTCTTGTTTTTTCCCGGTAATCTCTCCGATTAAATGGATGCACTCTAACAAGGAAATCTTATGCTCTTTTCCCCCTCCAATATTGTACGTCCCCGGTATTTGCTTGTTAAAAAAATTAAAATAGCTTTCAGCCCCATCTCTTGCATACAAAATATCTCTCGCTTGCTTTCCTGTTCCAAAAATTCTTAGTGGCAAGCCAAATACAGACCGAATAGCAAAATTTGCAACCCAACCGTGATCTTCACCACCAAATTGTCTCTCGCCATAAATTCCTGTAAATCGAAAAGTGGCAGCAACCACTCCATACATATCTCTATACGTTTGAACATAATGCTCGGCACTCATTTTAGACGCGTGTAGAGGGGATATTTTCCCTACCATTACACTTTGAGATTCCGGTATTTCAATCGGAGTTCTTTCGTAAGAAGTTTCGGATTCTTTCAGTGTGTCATTAATAGAATTTCCATATACATGTATCGAGCTTGTGTTGACTACTGGAATCTTTCTTTTTCTGGCTACTTCAAGAACATTGAATGTACCGAGGACGTTAGTTGTAAAGTCAAGCTCCGGATCTTCCCAAGAAATGGTCATGGCAGGTTGAGCGGCAGTATGGATAATATAATCGCAACCCTCAGTCCTGTCCAAAAGATGCTCAAGGTTTCGTATATCTCCCTTTACCATAATAGCGCCTTTGGATTTTAGATAATTCCAATTATAATCTCTGGTAGCATCCGTTCCATAACCAGTTCTTTTCAGTTCATATTTGGTCATGCTATCATAGCTTACAACTTCCCAGCCTTTTTCTAAAAAGAATTCACAAACATGCGATCCCAAAAATCCACATCCACCGGTTACTAATACTCTCATTTTCTTTCCTCTATATTTTTAAATCTTGATATTTTTTTCTTAAAATAATCTTAAACGCAGAATATGCATCGCTTAACGCATTAAAAAATCCGTAATTCTCTTTTTCTACAGGTCGAAAATATGAGATTGGGATTTCTATGCACCTCATGTGAGCACGAATAATCTCAATCATCATTTCTACCGTAAACAAACGTCCTTCTACTTCAAGAGAAGGGCGAATTTTATTGTAGGAATCTTTCCATATTGCCATATATTTGCAATCTATATCCGTAAACCTCGGCTCTTGATCCCACCAGAATATTTCAACCATCTTTCCCATAAATAGATTCACTAACCTAACCAAGGGCTTTAAGTTTGATCCTTGCTCAATCATCTGCCTTGTAGTTCTTGTACCTATTACCATGTCGCAGTCTTTCATGTATTCCAAAAGTTTCGGATAATCCTTAGACCGAAATGCACCATCAGAAGAAGTCAATACAAGAATATCGCCTGTCGCACGATCTAATCCTTGACGAACTTGAATTCCTTGATAGTCTTTTTTCTTGCCATAAAAATAATGCTCTATCCGAACTTTATCTTTTTTAGCGATTTCAATTGTTCCATCTTTTGAGTCAGCGTCAACGACGACAATCTCGTGGACTTTTCCCTTGAAGTCAAAAAGTACATCGGATATGGATTTTTCATCGTTTTCCGTGGGCACAACAAGTGAAATTTTGTAGTTTTCAAACAAATCGTTTCGTATTTCATATACCGCATAGTGAAAGTCCTGCATTGAATTAATATTAAAATAATTGCAATTTATCGTAGTAGCGTAAATTTTACCGGTTTCTTTAGCCATCCGGTCGATTACGTCTGTAATTTCTACAACTCCTGATTTATAAGAAGGGGGAGTCTTTTTAAAGAAATGGAAATATTCAGGAGAAAAGAAATACGTTCCAAGCCCCAATAACTCATTGGGTGGATCCACAGGCTTCTCTACTAAATTCCGAATCCTGTCCCCCTCCAACTCTACAGAATAATTTTTCCTGATTCTGGATAGTACAGATGTTTTTAATACACCGATTGTCCCGTAAAGTCCCGGATATTTTTGAATTGTTCTGAGCAAGACCTCATGATTTGTCTTGTAATAAAATTCATCTCCAAGAATCAAAAAAAAAGGCTCTTGAATTTTTTCTTCCAGACTCGCTACGTCACTCGCTAACCCTTTTGTAGTCCAAGGAACAGTTTCTAAAGATACCTTTACGCCTTGCAGACGAATTCTATCTACCTCTGAAATTACCTGCTCCTGCAAATGCCCGACGATGATATAAATTTTCTCAACTTTTAGTTTTTTTGTAAGTAAGTCAATATTGTGGTGCAGAATCGTTTTTCTTTCTACTTGAAAAAGCGGCTTAGGGATAAAAGTAGTTTTAGGGTATGCCCTAGTTCCCTTTCCGGCGGCTGCAATCACCCCGATTCTAACTTTTTTTGCCATCAACAAAATAAGGATTCACGGCTTAGTTTTGTGTCAATTCCTTATTTTTTAGGAATACTAACTAAAATAGCACTTTCAAAGTCGATCCAATTCTAAAAAAATATTAGAACTTTTTGAAATCTCCCTCCTAATTCAATTATTTTTATAATTATTCAAAAATAGAATTCTATTTATGAATGGCGCACCTGCAAAAAGTCTTTCTTTGGAAAAGCAATTGTTCAAAAAGCCAATAAAAGTGCCATTTTCTAGCGTTGTAAAAAGCCCTGAAA